>METI01000076.1:7676-28706 GCA_001771285.1 candidate division NC10 bacterium RIFCSPLOWO2_12_FULL_66_18 | reverse complement strand
TGCATTGTTTGAGGCTTTTTCCTCCTGAGCGATGAAGGCCTATCTGGACATCGAGACCTGTGCCAGCGGCGAGGTGACGGTCGTCGGGATCTATCGCGAGGATCGCGGGTTCCGTCACCTGGTGGGCGGGGAGATCACCGATGTCGCCGTGTGGGAAGCGCTGGACGGGGTGGATACCCTCTGCACCTACAACGGGGATCGGTTCGACCTGCCCATCCTGGAGCGGCAGACCCGCCTCGACCTCCGATCCCGTTTCCGGTCCCTGGACCTGCTCCGCGAGTGCCGGCGCGTCGGATTGAAGGGCGGCCTCAAGCGGATGGAAGAGCGCTTCGGTATCGCCCGCGGCACCCGCGGGATGAACGGCTGGGACGCCTTGCAGCTCTGGGCGCGGTACGAGAGCGCGGGAGATCAGGAGGCCCTGAGATTGCTCCTGGAGTACAACCGCGAGGACGTGATGAACCTCGTCCAGCTCGAACGGATCGTGGTCGGCGTCGGGCTGGATCCTGAGAGATAGAGCGGGTATGCGGATCGCTTTTGTCACGGTGGGCTGCCGCCTGAACCAGTTCGAGACGGATGCGCTGCGCGGGAAGGCGCAGGTCGAGGGGCACCAGATCGTGCCCTTCGATTCTCTGGCGGAGGCCTACGTGATCAATACGTGTACCATCACGGCGGAGGCGGATGCGGACTCCCGGCAACTGGTGCGGCAGGCGTTGCGGCGGAATCCCTCGGCGCTGGTAGCCGTCACGGGGTGCTACGCCCAGGCCGCGCCGGAGGTGGTGGCGGCGATCCCGGGCGTGGACCTGGTTCTGGGCAACGCGGAGAAACCCCAGCTCTTGGCTCACATTCAGGGGGCCAGGAAGAACGGCGGGGCCCAGGTGCTGGTCGGGGCGGTCGCGGGCCGACGGCAGGTGATGGATGACTACGGCCCGGGGATCGACCCGGACCGGACGCGGGCATTCCTCAAGGTTCAGAACGGCTGTAATTACCGCTGCAGCTTCTGCATCGTCCCGGAGGTGCGCGGCGAGAATCGCAGCCAGTCACCCGAGCGGATTCTGGAAGAGATCCGGCGCCTGCACGCGGCGGGCTTCCCCGAGGTGGTCCTGACGGGCATCCATCTCGGGACGTATGGGCGGGATCTCACGCCGCCGACGTCGCTGTTCGAGCTGTGCCGGCGGATCGCGGACCTGGATGCGGCGCCGCGGATCCGATTGAGCTCTCTCGATCCCCACGAGGTGAAGCCCGACCTCATCCGGCTCCTGGCGGGTTCCCCCCGATTCTGCCGGCACCTCCATCTGCCCCTGCAGAGCGGCGATGAGCGGATCTTGCGCCGGATGCGGCGGGGGCACACGGCGGCCCAATTCCATGAGCTGGTGGAGCGACTGGTGACCGAGGTGCCGGGGATCGCGGTGAGCGGGGATGTCATCGTGGGGTTCCCGGGTGAAGATGACCGGGCCTTCCGGAACACCGCCGATCTCCTGGAGTCGCTGCCCATCGCGGGGATGCACGTCTTCAGCTACTCCCGGCGGCCTGGCACCGATGCGGCCGGGTATCCGGAACAGGTTCCCAAGCAGGTGAAGGCGGAGCGGAGCCGGATCCTCCGTTCCCTGGTTGCCCGGAAGGCCCAGGCCTTTCGCCGCCGATTCCTCGACGAGACGCTCGAGGTCGTGGTCCTGCACCGCCATGGACCGGAAGGACTCCTGGAAGGCCTCAGCGACAACTATCTCCGGGTCTGGTTCGCCGGCGACCCCGCATTGAGGGGCGGGGTGGCCCGCGTGCGGGTGGAGCAGGTGACGGGACGCGGACTCCTCGGGTCGGTCCAGGGACTTGGAACCGCAGGCTAACGCCGATGCACGCAACGCGGCCCACCTGTCCGTCGCTGCACCCTGACAGGTCCGAATCTGCGTTCATCTGCGTTCATCTGTGGTTGCATTGGTTTGATGTGGGGGGTTGGTAGGGGGGCCAGGATGGATTTCGAGATTCCGGAAGAGGTCCGGCTCCTGCAAGATTCCGTACGACGATTCGTACGCGAGGTATTGCATCCGGTGGAAGCGGAGATCGAGGAGACGGACCAGATCCCGCCGCACATCGTCGAGGAACTCCGAAAGCTCGGGCTGTTCGGCCTGTCTATCCCCCAGGAGTACGGCGGGCTCGGGATCTCGCTCGTGGCCCAGTGCGTGGTTTTTGAGGAGCTGGCGAAGGCGAGCCTCTGTTTCCGAAGCCGGGTGGGCACCAACAATGGAATCGGGTCCCTGGGCATCCTGTTCGATGGCACCGAGGAGCAGAAGCGAACCTACCTGCCAAAGCTGGCCAGCGGCGAGTGGACCGGCGCCTTTGCGCTGACCGAGCCCAACGCCGGGTCGGACGCCGCGGCAATCGAGACCACGGCCGCGCGGCAGGGGGACGTCTTCCTCCTGAACGGCCGCAAGCAGTGGATCACGAACGCCAACGTGGCGCAGGTGTTCACGGTGATGGCGCTCACCGACCGGGAAAAGCGGGCCCGGGGCGGGATCACGGCCTTCCTCGTCCACCGGGACACGCCAGGATTGACCATGACGAAGCCGCACAAGACCATGGGCTTCCGCGGGTCTCACGTCTGCGACCTGATCTTCGAGGACGCCCAGGTCCCTGCGACCAACGTCCTCGGCAAGATCGGCGACGGATTCAAGGTCGCCATGAAAGTCCTGGATCGCGGCCGCCTGACCATGGGCGCGGTATGCGTGGGGGCGGCCCAGCGCCTGCTGGAGTTGTCCATCGCCCACGCCAAACAGCGGGTGCAGTTCGGCAAGCCGATCGCAGAGCAGCAGGCCGTCCAGTTCATGCTGGCGGACACCGCCACGGAGATCTTTGCCTGCCGGGGGATGCTTCGCGAGACGGCTTGGCGGGTGGACCGGGGAGAACGCCTCACCAAGGAAGTCGCCATGGTGAAGCTCCACTGTTCCGAGATGGTGGGGCGGGCGGCCGACCGGGCGGTCCAGATCCACGGGGGCATGGGGTACATGCGGGACTGTCCCGTGGAGCGGTATTACCGGGACGTCCGCCTGATCCGCATCTACGAGGGCACCTCCGAGATCCAGCGCCTGATCATCGCCCGCGAGCTCTTGAAGGAGTCGTGAGTCCCGCCGCGGCGAAATTGGGTCCAGGCTTGCGTACTTGGCTCGCTCGCTTTATCAATACTTCAATGGAAGGTCCCCGCCGGTTCTTCCTCGACACACCCCCGCGTATCAGGATGCCCTCCGCCTCGTGCCAGAGGCCGTTTCCCTCGGTCGGGCCGCTTTCGCCCGCCGGACCTTCGCCGCCTTCCTGACCCCTCGTCCAGGCGCCGCCGCCGGCAGGTTCCGCAGCATGATCGCCAGGCCATCGAGATTCGAGAGCCGTTCGATCCGGCGCACAACGTCGGCGATCCGACCGGCGTGCGCGGCGGACGTCGCGGTCGTGGCCAGCGTCAGGTACTTCTGATGGATCTCCTCGGGCGTGAGGGGATTCTCCATGGTCCCCCTGGCGTGATCCACGCGGCGGGTGAGACGGCGGCCGTTGGTCGTCGTGACCTCGACGATGGACGCGTAGACCTCGGGGTAGGTCTTGTCCAGCTCCCGGTCGCCGACCATGCGGGTGTTCGCGCTCAGGCGGGCCACCTCGGGATGCCGCCTCCGGTCCTGCAGGATATCGTCGATCATCACCTGGCCGAAGACCAACCCGACCGGCAGGATGTACTGGGCGCAGTGGGACTTCAGCTCGTTGTTGTCGATCATGTGCGTGCCGGAGCGGGGGAACCGCAGGACGATCTCCCGAACCTGGGCGGGTTTCAGGTGATGGTCGCGGGCCAGACCCAACAGGGCGTCCAACCCCGGGTGGGTGAAGGCGCAACTGGAATAGAGCTTGTACGCGAACTCGGGGAGGTAGTAGTGCTTCCCCCAATCCGCCAGCAGGGCTTCGGGGTGCTTCTCGCCCGAGAAGGCGGTGAAGGCGTCGTACTTGCCCTCGAAGGGCGTGGGCGGTCCCCCGAATCCCAGGTGGGCCAGGTAGGCGGCCGTGGTCCCGTTGCGCGCGGCCAGGCCCGGGTTGAAAGGGCGGGAGTTCTCGGTGTGGTCGCTGGCCCACGCCAGGAGCCCCGAGGCCTGTTGCATGGCGAGGCCCAGGGCGATGGCGAACTTGGGCGCCGAGAGGCGGAACAGGTGGCCCGCCGCCGCGGCGGCGCCGAAGGCCCCGCAGATGGCGCTGGGATGAAAGCCGCGGTTGTACAGGGCCACCGGGTTCAGGGCGTAACTCACCCGGCAGGTCACCTCGATTCCCAGCAGCATGGCCTCGAGGAAGCGCGCCCCGGTCGCCCCCTCTTTCTCCGCCACCGCCAGGCTGGTGGGCACCATGACGGCCGGCGCGTGGAGGATCCCGCCCACGTGATGCGGCTCGATGTCGCAGTAGTAGCCCAGCGTGCCGTTCACCAGTGCGGCGGTGACGCAGGACGTCTTGAGCTGCTGGCCCACCAGGGTGGATTCCGGCCGGCCTCCCAGGCGGCGGGCGAAGTCCATGAGGATCCGCGTGGCGGAGTACTTGGGCGCGGAGGCCGCCAGCATGGCCCCGAGGGTATCCAGGAGGATCAGCCTGGCGTGGGCGACGACCTCCGGCGGCACCTCCCGCAGGCGGAAGGCGGCCAGGCGCTCGGCGAGCTGGGTGGAAACGGGCATGGCTCTGATCATGGAGGGCGCCTCGAGTGAGAGGAGAAGCGTGCGTCATTTCTAGTGCAGCCCAAGGCACCCGTCAAGCCATTTCGTGGTTGGGGCTGGCCTCATTATTCCACACGAGATGTTCTCCCCCGATCCTCCACTGACCCGTCCGCATCCTTGTCACACGGGATGGAAGCCTGTTGACAGGCTCCCTGAGGTCAAGTAAGTTCTGGCCCTCACAGGAGTTGTTGGTGCTCGCACTCGGCGGGCGATGCCGTCTCCCGGGGCAAGTCAGAAAGCGGGAAAGGGCGAGCCGAGATCCGCGAGAGAACCTTGCGAGGGGAGGAGAGGTCATGAAGCGAGGGATGGTGGGAGCGCTTGTGGTCACCGGCCTGTTGCTGGGATTGGCCCTGACGGGTGAAGGCGCGGCGTTGGAACTCCGGATCATGACGGGGCCCCAGGGCGGATCGTGGTACCCGCTGGGCGGGGCCATCGCTGAGATCCTGAAGCAAGAGGTCCCGGGAACCAGCGCGTCGGTGCTGCCCGGCGCCGGGATCATCAACATCCAGGGAGTGGAGACCGGCCAAACTGAGATTGGATTCGGGAACTCGGTCTCGACGGCGGATGCCATCGCGGGACGCGAGCCGTTCAAGGCCCAGGCGAAGAACGTCCGGCAACTCGCCACGCTGTACATGCAGTACTTCCAGATCGTGGTGCTGGACGATGCGGGGATCAAGAGCGTGGCGGACCTCAAGGGGAAATCCATCGCCGTCCAGCCCCGGGGAAACACCGGCGAGCAGATGACCCGCGAGTTGCTGCAGGTCTATGGACTCTCGTATAAGGACATGGCCAAGGTGAGCCACGTCTCCTACAACGATGCCGTGGCACTCATGAAGGATGGCCACGCCCAGGCCTTCACCCTCATCACCACGGTCCCGGCGGCATCCATCCTGGATCTCGCCAGCTCCCGGAAGATCCGGATGCTCTCGCTCTCGGACGACAAGTTCAAGGAGCTTCAGAAGATCAACAGCGGCTATGCCCGGCGGGAGATCTCGAAAGGAATCTACCCGGGGGTGGACTATGATGTCCGCCAATTCGGGACCTACACCCACCTGATGATCCGGGCCGATCTTCCAGAGGATCTGGTGTACGGAATCACCAAGGCCCTGGCCAGGAACGCGGACAGCCTGGGGGCAGTGGTCAAGGATGTGAAGGGCCTGACGGTGAAGGAGATGGCGTTCGACGTGGGGGTCCCGTACCATCCCGGGGCGCTGAAGTTTTACAAGGAAGCCGGCGCGCTGAGGTAGCACCTGCTGAATGACCAATGACCAATGATCCAATTGACCAATGGCGGAGGCGCTACGCGCGACCCATGCTGTTCGACCGGTCCGCAACGCGCGCGGGGCACATGTGGTTCATTGGCTCATTGGTCATTGGACATTGCAGAGGGGGTCTAGGTGCGGGGGCTAACGGGTTGGATGAGGACCCTGCTACGCTCCCTGGCGATAGGGATGTCCGTCTACCACCTGTACGTGGGAGCCTCCGGACCCCCGGAGGCTCTCGTCTTTCGTGGCATTCACCTTTCCTTCGCCGTCACCCTGATCTTTCTCTGGTATCCCTTCGGAGCCCGATCGCCGCAGTCCCGCACGGCGATTCTGGACTGGGCCTGCGTCCTCCTCAGCCTGGCCAGCATCGGCTATCTGTTCCTGCGGTACGAGTACGTCATGACCCGCCTGGCGTACGTCACCCCCTTGGAGCGATGGGACCTGCTCCTCGGGATCGCCCTGACCCTCCTGGTCCTGGAGGCCGCCCGGCGGACCATCGGCCCGGCCCTGCCCATCACGGCCTTGGTGTTCCTGGCCTACGCCCTGCTGGGGCCGCACTTGCCGCCGCCGCTGCATCACCGGGGATTTTCTCTCGAGCTGGTGATTGATCAACTGTACCTGACGACCGATGGGATCTTCGGGATCCCACTGGCGGTCTCGGCCACGTACGTGATCCTGTTCGTGGTCTTCGGGGCCTTCCTGGAGAAGTCGGGGACCGGGCAACTGTTCATGGACTTCGCCTCGGCCCTGGCGGGCCACACGCCCGGGGGGCCCGGCAAGGTGTCGTGCATCAGCAGCGGGCTGTTCGGGACGATCTCGGGCAGCGCGGTGGCCAATGTCATGGTGGACGGCTGGCTCACGATCCCCCTGATGAAGCGGACCGGGTTCCGCGGCCACTTTGCCGCGGCAGTGGAGGCCGTGGCGTCCACCGGGGGCCAGATCATGCCGCCGGTCATGGGGGCCGCTGCCTTCGTCATGGCGGAGTTTCTCGGTGTGCCCTACATCACGATCGCCAAGCACGCCGCCATCCCTGCCATCCTGTATTACCTGGCGCTCTACTTCGCCATCCACTTCGAGGCGCAGCGGACGGGGCTTCGCGGTCTCCCGCGGGAAGAACTGCCATCGCTCCGGACCGTGGTGGTGGACAACGGACATCTGTTCGTCCCGGTGTTCATCATCGTGTACCTGATGCTGGTGGGGTACACGGCCCCCATGGCGGCCCTCTGGGGCACGCTGGCCGCGGCGCTGTCCACCTGGGTGGGTCGCCTCGGGTGGCTGTATCTCCTGGTCCTCCTGGTGGAGTTCATCCTGCCGGGGAACATCATGGTTGTCCTCGGCCTCGGCTGGGTGGTCCTGGCGGCGATCCGGCTGGCCACGCCCCAGGGGAGAGCCGGCCTGAAGCCGCTGCTGACGAAGCTGTTCCCGGACGCGCTCGAGGACGGTGCCCGGAATACGCTGGCGGTGGCGGCCGCCTGCGCGTGCGCCGGGATCGTGATCGGGGTCATCGCGCTGACGGGGACGGGCCTCCAGTTCACCAGCCTGGTCCTGGCGGCGGCCAAGGACTCGCTGATTCCGGCGCTGGTCCTCACCATGATCGCCGGCATCATCCTGGGCATGGGGATGCCCACCACGCCCGCCTACATCGTGCAGGCGGCCCTCTTGATCCCGGCCCTGATCAAGCTGGGCGTCCTGCCCATTGCCGCCCACATGTTCGTCTTCTACTTCGCCATCATCTCGGCCATCACGCCGCCAGTGGCCATGGCGGTGTATGCCGCGGCCGGCATCGGAAAGACGAACCTGTGGGCCACGGGTCTCGCGGCCATGCGGCTGGGGGCCACCGGCTTCATCGTCCCGTTCATGTTCGTCTACGGCCCGTCGCTCCTGTTTGTCGGAACGTGGTTCGATATCATCACCACGATCATCTCCTCCTGCATCGGGGTCATCTGCCTCTCGGCCGCGTTGCACGGCTGGCTCACGAGGCCCACCGTGTGGTGGGAGCGGATGCTTCTGGGGGTCGCGGCCTTCTGCCTGATCAAGCCGGGGCTCCTGACCGACGTTCTGGGGCTCGTGTTGCTGGGCATGGTGCTCGCCTCGCAGAAGTTCCTGGACATCGCGCGTCCGCCGATCGAGGCCAAGGGCATGGCGGAGGCCCGCGGACCCACGGTCGAGTTGGATCAGGCCAAGATCGAGCGGGCGAAGCAGGAAGGGTAGAGAGCCGAGAGCCGAGAGCCGAGAGCTGCGAGCCGCGAGCCGAGAGCGGAGCGCCGTGGCCGGGCAATCTGGCACCCGGGCGCCCAGGCACTCAGGCTGGACCAGAGTGCCTGACTGCCAGACTGCCGGAGTGCCATCCCGAGCGGAGGGCAGAGGGGCAGGGGAGTAAGGAGCGAGAGAATGGGAAAGGAGATCCGGGGCATCATCCCGGCCGTGGTCACGCCGTTCACGCAGGACGAACGGGTGGACGAGGGCGCATTCCGGAAGGTCCTGCAGATCATGATTGACCAGGGCGTCCACGGCCTGTTCCCGGTGGGGACGGGCGGGGAGTTCTTCGCCCTGACCCGCGAGGAGAAAGAACGCCTGATGGCCCTGGCGGTGGAGGCGGCGGCCGGCCGGGTCTTCGTGATGCCCAATGTGGGGGCGATCACGACGGCCGAGTCGGTGGCCCTGGCCCGGCATGCCGAGGCCGTCGGCTCCGATGCCGTGTCGGTGGTGACGCCCTTCTTCCTGAAGCCGTCCCAGGAGGAGCTGTTGGAGCACTACCGGGCGATCTGCGCCGCGGTGAAGATCCCGGTCCTGGCGTACAACATCCCGGAGCGGACGGGGGGCGTGGCCCTCTCCGTGGCCACGGTGTCCCGCCTGGCCCGGGAGGTCCCGAACTTTGCCGGGATCAAGGACAGCACCGGGGATCTGGCGAACGCGGCCGAGCTGGTGCAAGCCTGCCCGCCGGGATTCCGCGTCTTCATGGGCCGCGACACGCTGATCTACGGGGCCCTGCTCCACGGCTGCGTGGGCGCGGTGGCCGCCACGGCCAACGTCGCACCGTCCCTGGCCGTGGGAATCTACGGGGCGGTGGAGGCAGGCGATCTGTCGAAGGCGCGGGAGCTTCAGGCGAGGCTGGCGCCGGTGCGCAAGCTGTTCGGCGTGGGCTCGCATCCGGCCGGGATCAAGGAGGCCATGGTCCAGCTCGGGATGCTGGATGGCGGGCGGTGCCGCCGGCCGACGCTCCCCCTGACGCCGGCGCAGACGGACGAGGTGCGGAAGATCCTGCGGGAAGTCGGGCTGCTTTAGCCAACCCCCTCACCCCCAGCCTCTCGCCAGCTTAGGAGGGATCGGAAGAGGGGTGTCAGAGCATCTTGCGGTAATCGACCGGGTCCACGGGGACCTCGATGACAGTCGGGCGATCCTCCTTCAGCGCCGCCGTGACGGCGTCGTCGAATTCGGCCCAGGTGCCGGCACGGGCGCCGCGGGCGCCGAAGCCGGGCGCGATCCCGGCAAAGTCAATGGGTCCGAAGTCCACACCGGTGGCCTGGACGCCCTTCCGCTCCTGATGCATCCGGATGAGGTACAGGCTCCGGTCGGAGAGCACCAGGACCACGACGGGCAGGTGGAGGCGGACCGCCGTCTCCAGCTCCGGCAGGACCATGGCCAGGCCGCCGTCCCCCACGACGGCGACCACCGGGCGGTGGGGATGCTCGAGCTTGACGGCCATGGCGGCGGGCAGTGCATATCCCATGGTGGACAGGCCGTGGGAGACGAGGTAGGTGAGCGGTTCGTAGGACGGCCACACCTGCCCGATCAGGAGCTTGTGCGCGCCGGTATCCACGCTGAGGATCGTGTCCCGAGGAACCAGGCTGCGGAGGCGGCCGAAGACACGCGCGGGAGAGAGACCCAATGCGCTCTGGTCAGCCGACGGCGTGAGAAAGGCGGCGAGCCGCCGGCGAAAGGTTGCGGGGGCGTCGGGCGGCCAGGTGTGGTGGACCATGACCTTGCCCTGCAGGGCCTCCAGGGTGGCGCTGACGTCTCCCACCAGCTCCAGGTCGGGGGCGAACTGGCGGTCCACCAGGCTGTACTGGGCGATGGAGAGGAACGGGCGCTCCGTGTAAAAGGTCCGGATCGCCTCCACGGGATCGAAGCCGATCCCGATCAGGAGGTCGGTCTCGCGGAGCAGCTCGACGAAGAGGGCGTCGCCGGCCATCCCGGTGCTGGTGGCCACGAAGAGGGGATGATCCTCGGGGACCAGCCCCTTGGCCTTCGGCGTGGTGGCGACCGGGATCCCGGTGGCCCCGATCCAGCGGAGGAGGGCGGGCTGGACCTTCATGGGGTCCAGGCCGATGCCCACCACCGCCAGCGGGCGCCTGGCCTCACCGATCATGCGGGCCGCCCGGTCGAGATCCCCGCGGGGAACGCCGGTGCCCTCCAGCGGCTGGGCGGGCGGGAAGGCCAGCGCCTGCTGGCCCGGACTGGCGGGCCGGTCCTCCTGGTGGGCGACGTCGCTCGGGAGGCTGAGGTACACGGGGCCCGGCCGGCGCTCGGTGGTCAGGTCCAGGGCGCGCTGCAGCGTGGCCGCGGTGTTCACGCCGGTGAGGGTGTGGCTCCACTTGGTGATGGGACGGAAGAGGTCCTCGAGATCCACGCGTTGATGGGGGAGGATGGGCGACAGCTCGGTGGAGAGCTGCGCGGTGATCACCAGGAGCGGCGCCCGCTCCAGGAAGGCGTTGGCCACGCCGTTCACCAGGTTGGTGGCGCCCGGCCCCACGGTCGCCAGGACGACGCCCGGCTTCCGGGTGAGTTCGCCCGTGACGCTCGCCATCACACAGCCGGCGTTCTCGTGCCGGGTGAGCAGGAACGTGAGGCCGGCGCGATGGCAGGCCCCCATGAGTTCGGCGATCTCGCCGCCGGGCAGGCCGAAGAGACGGTGGATGCCCTTCGACTTCAGAGTCTCAGCGATGACCTCGGCAGTGGTGGGCACGGGCTCTCTCCTCTGGTGCGACGGCAAAGAGATCTCCTTCTAACATTCGGCGTACACGCTGTCAAGGCAGGTCCGCGGTGCCGGCGGTTCCGGCGACACCAGGCGTGACGGAGGGTCCATGGCAGAGCGACTGATCGGGGTCATCGGCGGCAGCGGGCTGTACGAGATGGAGGGGCTGGAAGGCATCCGGGAAGAGGCGGTGCGGACGCCCTTCGGGGATCCCTCGGATCGCTACACCCTCGGGCGCCTGCAGGGCCGGCCGGTGGCGTTCCTGGCGCGGCACGGGCGGGGCCACCGCCTGATGCCGTCGGAGCTGAACTTCCGCGCCAACATCTACGGGTTCAAGGTGCTGGGGGCGGAGTGGATCCTCTCGGCCTCGGCCGTGGGCAGCCTGAAGGAGGAGATCAAGCCACTGGATATCGTGATCCCGGACCAGTTCTTCGACCGGACCAAGGCGCGTCCCAGCACCTTCTTCGGCAACGGGCTGGTCGCGCACGTGAGCGTGGCGGACCCCACGTGCCAGGCCCTGGGAGAGATCCTGCATCGGGCCGGAGGGCAGGTGGGGGCCACCATGCACCGCGGCGGGACCTACGTCTGCATCGAGGGCCCCCAGTTCTCCACCCGGGCCGAGTCGCGGATCTACCGGAGCTGGGGCGTGGACGTGATCGGCATGACCAACCTCCAGGAAGCGAAGCTGGCGCGGGAGGCGGAGATCTGTTACGCCACCATGGCCCTGGTCACGGACTATGACGTCTGGCACGCCACGCAGGAGGACGTGACCGTCGAGGCGGTGGTCAAGATCCTCCTGAAGAACGTGGAGACTGCCACGGCGATCATCCGCGCCGCCGTCGCGATGATCCCGGAGACGCGGACGTGCCCGTGCGCCCACGCCCTGAAAGACGCGATCATCACCGCGCGCCACGCGATCCCGGCGCAGGTCAAACGGGACCTGGCACCCATTGCGGGGAAATACCTTGTCGATTAGTGTCTTCTTCGGGAATGGTCGAAACCCCTCGCCTTCATGCGAAGCAAGTTACACCCCCTTCCCCCTGAATGGGGGAAGGCGAGGATGGGGGTGAGACGTTCGCGGATTTCACCCCCACCTTTGTCCTCCCCCGTTGAGGGGGAGGAGAGTTTTTCGGAGTCGGATTCAAGCCGACAGCCTACAAACCCACCGGCTTGGGGCCGGTGGTTGTTCAGTCAACTGGTCCAGCGCTCAACTGGGGACCGCCGACTCCGAGCGTCGACAAATCGACGCATTGTCCAATTGACAGGAAGGTCCAAAGCAAGATGAGCATCCTGGTCGTGGGTTCGGTGGCCTTCGACACCATCCGGACCCCGTTCGGGCAGGCCACGGAGGTCCTGGGAGGGTCGGCGACCTATTTCTCCGCCGCCGCCAGCTTCTTCGGCGACGTGCGCCTGGTGGCGGTGGTGGGCGAGGATTTCCCGGAAGACCACCTGGGATTCCTGCGCGAGCGCAAGGTGGATCTCCGTGGCCTGCAACGGGTGCCGGGGCGCACGTTTCGCTGGGTGGGCGAGTACGGGTTCGACCTCAACGAGGCGCGCACCCTGGACACCCAGCTCAACGTGTTCGCCGATTTTGCCCCCAAGATCCCGGAGGAATACCGCGACTCGGAGGTGGTGTTCCTGGCCAACATTGATCCCGACCTCCAGCGCGAGGTGCTCCGCCAGGTGCGTCGGCCGGCCTTCGTCGCCGCCGATACCATGAACTACTGGATCGCGCGCAAGCCGGACTCGCTCCGGCAAACCCTGGGCCTGGTGGACACCCTGGTCATCAACGACGCGGAGACGCGCCAACTGGCCGGTGAGGCGAACCTGGTCCAGGCGGCCCGGAAGATCCTGGGCTGGGGGCCGCGGGGCCTGGTCATCAAGCGGGGCGAGTACGGGGCCCTGATGTTCAACGACGGGGACTGGTTCGCCGCCCCCGCGCTGCCCCTGGAGGCCATCCAGGATCCCACGGGGGCCGGGGATTGTTTCGCCGGCGGGTTCATTGGGTACCTGGCCAACACGATGAACTTCGGGGACGCCAGCGTGCGCAAGGCCATGATCATGGGGTCGGTGATGGCCTCCTTCAACGTGGAGGCGTTCTCGCTGGACCGCCTGCGCGCCCTGACCTCTGGCGAGATCCAGGCGCGCTTCCGCGCGTTCAAGCGCCTGGCCCACTTCGAGGATCTGTAGCAGCGTGGGTCAGAGCGCTGCCGGCGATGGGCTTGAGTAGGGGCGTTCGACCGTTCGACCGTTCGACCGTTCGGCGGTTCAGTTTCTGCAGGAACAGCCGAACTCCCGAACAGCCGAACTCCCGAACGTTCTTAGCTACCTGGGCGCTGGCCTTCACGGGATCACCTCGGACGGGGACGCGTCCATGACGTCGTGGCGCATTCTGGTGGTGGATGACGAACCCCTGGTGCTGCACATGCTCCGGGACGTCCTGACGCGTCTGCCCGCGGACGTCCTGGAGGCGCAGGAGGGGGAGGAGGCCCTGCGCCTGGCCAAGGCGGAGCGGCCGGACCTGATCCTCCTGGACGTGATGATGCCGCGCATGGACGGCTACCTGGTCGCGGCGGCCCTGAAACAGGACCCCACCACGGCCACCATCCCGATCATCTTCATCAGCGCCCTCGGGTCGTCCCGTGACAAGGTCCGCGGGCTGGACCTGGGCGCAGAAGATTACCTGGTCAAGCCCATTGACCCAGAGGAGCTGAAGGTCCGGGTCAGGATGATCCTCCGCCGGAGTCGGCCTCCCCAGCGGACGGAGGCCATGGCCAGCGGCCAGCTACAGGCCATGAACCTGGTCTCCCTCGTGCAATTGCTCGAGGGGGAGCGGCGGACCGCCCGGCTGCTGTTGACGCGAGGGGACGAGCAGGGCGAGGTCACCTTCGTGGACGGCAAGATCACCCGGGCGGTGCAGGGGCCACGTCAGGGGAAGGCGGCGGTCTTCCAACTCCTGACCTGGCAGGCGGGCACGTTCCAGATGGCGTCGCCCGAGCCATCGGATGAAACGGGAGGGGGCGTGACCCTGCCCAACCAGGTCCTCCTCATGGAGGGGGTGCGGCGCCTGGACGAGATCCCGGCCCTGCGGGTAAACCTGCCCGGCCCGGGGATCGCCCTGGGATTCTTGGAGTCCCTCCGGGCGGCCGTGGAGGCGCTGGCGCAGCCCGAGGCGGCGGCCCTGGTGGCCCTCCTGGATGGCGTACGGGACCTGGAGCAGGTCCTGGCCGGGAGCCCCTTCGATGAGTGGACGAGCCTGAAGATCCTCCAGTACCTGCTGGGCGTCCGGGCGCTGACCTCGGCGGACGTGAGTCCCGAGCAGCGTGGCGGAGCCCGGCTGAATGTCGATGTGCCCGTCGAGTACCAGCGGGTGCCGGGGTTCCTGAAGCGGACCTCCTTCAATCTGTCGGCGCGCGGGGTCTTCATCCAGACCGCGGTCCCGTTCGAGGTGGGCGAGCAGGCGATCCTGCGGTTCCAGGTCCCCGGGCACGAGGCCCCGGTCAAGGTGACGGGGCAGGTGGTCTGGCGCAACGCGGACCCCGGCAAGCGGGGGGGCACCGGCATGGGCATCCAGTTCCTGGATCTGGCGCCGGCCGATCGCGAGGCCATCGAGCGGCACCTGGCCCAGGCCATCGCGGTGCAGATCAGCGGGGCGGGGGAGCGGGCGTAATCCGCCTGCGCCCTTCGCGGCGGAGGGCGGCGGACCGGCGAGCATACCATGGATGCATGGCGCGTATTGCTGGCAGAGGATGAGGCGCTCATGGCCCAGATGACGGTGGACATGCTGGCCGAGCTGCCCGTCGAGGTGAGCGTGGCCAGAAACGGCCGGGAGGCGCTGGAGCAGGCCCAGGCCACACGCCCGGACCTGATCCTGCTGGATGCCATGATGCCGGAGCTGAACGGGTTCGAGGTGGCGGCGGCCCTGAAGGCGAACCCCACGACCCAGGACATCCCCATCATCTTCCTGACCGCGCGGGTGCGCGTCGAGGACAAGATCCGGGGGCTGGAGCTGGGGGCGGATGATTATCTCGTCAAGCCGGTCCGGCGCGAGGAGTTGCTGGCCCGGGTGAAGAACGTGCTGCGCCGGGCGGGGGCCCATCGGGCCACGTCGCCCCCCGAGACGTCCCTGATGCGTGGGCGGCTGCAGACGATGAGCCTGCCCAACATCATCCAGGTCCTGGAGGCGGAGCGCCGGACCGGCACCTTGCGCCTGACGTCCGGGACGCGCCGCGGCGAGATCCTGGTCACCCAGGGGCGGATCGCCTACGCCATGGAGGGGCCGCGGAAGGGCGAGGCGGCGGTGTACCGCCTGCTGGCCTGGGACGAGGGGGAATTCGCCCTGGAGCCGGCCTCGGGGACCGGCCCGGCCGAGGCGCAGGTGATGAAAGCAAACCAGTCGCTCTTGATGGAGGGGGTCCGCCGGCTGGACGAGATCCCGGCCCTGCGCCAGGCCCTCGGTCCATCGGAGGAACCCGTCAAGATGTTTCCCGTCCTCCGGGAGGGATTGCTGCGCCGGACGCTGCCCGGGGGTTTCCGCCAGGTGGTGGATCTCTGCGACGGCACCCGGACGCTGCCGCAGGTCCTGGAGGGAAGCAGCCTGGACGACTGGGGGACGCTGAGGGTCCTGGTCCGCTTCCTGAAGCTGGGAATGCTGGAGCACGGCCAGACGGCCAAGCGCGGTCTCCCGCACCTGGGCGTCCAGATCCCCGTGGACTTCCAGAGCCTGCGGGCGTTCCGCGGCGGTCAGTGCTTCGACGTCTCGGCGCGGGGGATCTTCCTGCGCACCAGCGAGGTGTTCCCCGTCGGGGAGGACCTCTTGCTCCGTTTCAAGCTGCCTGGAGTGGCCCACCCCTTCCGGACCGCCGGGCGCGTGGTCTGGAGCAGCCCCACGGACACGCCCAAGGGGCTGCCCGCGGGGATGGGAATCCAGTTCCTGGATCTCAGCGAGGAGGAGCGCGGGACGCTCGAGCGATTCATCGTCGAGTTGCTCCTGGATCGGTCGCAGGTGGAGGAAGCGGAGGGGTGAGGCGGGCCTAGAAGCGTTCGAGCGTTTCCGCCTCTGGCGGATTCGAGTGTTCGAGGGTACGCGGGGATGGCCAGCTGATTTCTGACCGGAGACGCTGAGCCCCAGGACGAGCGAGGTGACGGGCAGGCCGACGGCCTGCCCGTGGTGTTTCCGGGGGGTCCTGACTCCCGCCGGGAGGGCTCTGGGGGATGAGGCAACCGGGGGCCTTGCGGGTTGGCCTTGCCGGGATATAATACAGGGTCCCGGTCCCGTTCGGCCCGGTCATCCCCGAGAACAGGAGTCCCAACCCGTGTCCACCGATACGATCCGGATCCGCGGCGCGCGCGAGCACAACCTGAAGTCCATCGACCTGGAGATCCCCCGCGAGAGGCTGGTGGTCATCACGGGGGTGTCCGGCTCGGGCAAATCCTCCCTGGCCTTCGACACCATCTACGCCGAGGGACAGCGGCGCTACGTGGAATCCCTCTCGGCCTACGCCCGGCAGTTCCTGGAGCAGATGGACAAGCCGGACGTGGACCTGATCGAGGGGCTGTCCCCGGCCATCTCCATCGAGCAGAAGACCACCAGCAAGAACCCTCGCTCCACGGTGGCCACCGTCACCGAGATCTACGACTACCTGCGCGTCCTGTACGCCCGCATCGGGCGCCCCCACTGCTATAGCTGCGGGAAGCCCATCACGTCCCAGACGGTCACGCAGATCGTGGACCAGGTCCTGGCCTTGCCCGCGGGGACCAAGATTCAGGTCCTGGCGCCCGTGGTCCGCGGGCGCAAGGGCGAGTACCGGCAGATCTTCACCCAGATGCGGAAGGAGGGGTTCGTCCGGGTGCGGGTGAACGGGAAGCTCCGCGACCTGGACGAGCCCATCGAGCTGGACAAGAACAAGAAGCACACCATCGAGGTGGTGGTGGACCGCCTGGTGGTCACGCCGGATCTGCCGCGGCGGTTGGCCGACTCGCTGGAGACGGCGCTCAAGCTGGCGGACGGAATCGTGACCATCGATCTGCCGGAGGCAGAGAAGGACCTGACCTTTTCCGAGCGGATGGCCTGCATCGAGTGCGGGGTGAGCTATCCGGAGATCAGCCCGCGGATCTTCTCCTTCAACAACCCCCATGGCGCCTGCCCGGCCTGCGACGGGCTGGGGACGAAGGTGGACGGCCCGATGACGGGCCTCGACAGCAGCCTGCGGCAACTGGGGGAGGAGTTCTTCGGCTCCAGCCTGGGCAGCCTGGACCGGCGCTACAAGGATACGCAGTCCTCCCGGGTGCGGGAGGAGATCGAAGCGTACGTGGAGCGGCTGGTCAGCATCCGGCCCTGCCCGGAGTGCGAGGGCGCCCGCCTGCGGAAGGAGTCCCTGGCCATCCGGGTCGGGGGGTTGAATATCGCGGAACTCACCCGCAAGTCAGTCAAGGACGCCGCGGCGTTCTTTGCTGCCCTGAGCGCGTTCGCGCCAGGGGGGGCTGCCCTGGGCGTATCCGCGCCGGGTAGGCCCGCCCTGGGCGGGCTTGTTTCGGGGGACGGGAAGCTGGCCCTGAGCGAGAAAGAGCGGGAGATCGCCCGGCGGATCCTGAAGGAGATCCGGGAGCGGCTGGGCTTCCTGATCAACGTGGGCCTGGACTACCTGACGCTGGACCGGACGGCCGCCACGCTGGCGGGCGGTGAGGGGCAGCGCATCCGGCTGGCGACCCAGATCGGCAGCTCCCTGGTGGGAGTCCTCTATATCCTGGACGAGCCGAGCATCGGCCTGCACCAGCGGGACAACGTCCGGCTGCTGAACACGCTGAAGCGGCTTCGCGACCTGGGCAATACGGTCCTGGTGGTGGAGCACGACGAGGAGACGATCCGGTCCGCAGACTACGTGATCGACCTGGGGCCGGGGGCGGGCACCTCCGGCGGGC
The DNA here is from genome assembly GCA_001771285.1 of candidate division NC10 bacterium RIFCSPLOWO2_12_FULL_66_18. GTDB lineage: Bacteria > Methylomirabilota > Methylomirabilia > Methylomirabilales > 2-02-FULL-66-22 > 2-02-FULL-66-22. The sequence goes on along the minus strand of METI01000076.1, from coordinate 10,824 downwards.
GCGTGGTGGCCTCGGGGACGCCGCAGGACATCGCCGCCAACCGGCAGTCCCTGACGGGGCGATACCTGTCCGGGGAGCTCTCCATCCCGGTGCCCCGCCTGCGGCGGCCCCACACGGGGCAGACGCTCACCATCGTGGGCGCGCGGGAGCACAACCTGAAGAACATCGACGTGGAGATCCCCCTGGGGCTGTTCACCTGCGTCACGGGTGTGTCCGGCTCGGGCAAGAGCACGCTGATGACCGACATCCTGCGGAAGGCCCTGGATGCCAAGCTGTACGGCGGGCGGGAACGCCCCGGAGAGCACGACAAGATCCTGGGCGTACAGCACATCGACAAGGTCATCGACATCGACCAGGCGCCCATCGGGCGGACGCCGCGCAGCAACCCGGCCACCTACACCGGCGTCTTCGGCTTCATCCGGGAGCTGTACGCCCTCACCCCGGAGGCCCGGATGCGCGGCTATCAGCCGGGCCGGTTCAGCTTCAACGTCAAGGGGGGGCGCTGCGAGGCGTGCCAGGGGGACGGCCTGATCCAGATCGAGATGCACTTCCTGCCGGACGTCTACGTGACCTGCGACGTCTGCAAGGGCAAGCGCTACAACCGGGAGACGCTGGAGATCAAGTACAAGGGGAGGAGCATCGCCGACGTGCTGGACATGACGGTGGAGGAGGCCCTGCGCTTCTTCGAGAATGTCCCGCGGATCAAGGAGAAGCTCCAGACGTTGTATGACGTCGGCCTGGGCTACATCAAGCTGGGGCAGTCGGCCACGACGCTGTCCGGCGGCGAGGCGCAGCGGGTGAAGCTGAGCCGGGAGCTCAGCCGGCGGAGCACGGGGCGGACCTTGTATATCCTGGACGAGCCCACGACCGGCCTCCACTTCGCGGACATCCAGCAGCTCCTGGACGTGCTGCACCGGCTGCGGGACGCGGGGAACAGCGTGCTGGTCATCGAGCACAACCTGGACGTCATCAAGACGGCCGACTTTGTGATTGACCTCGGGCCGGAGGGGGGCGACGACGGCGGGCGAGTGGTTGCCACCGGCACGCCCGAGGAGGTCGCCCGGGCCAAGGGATCGTACACCGGGCAGTTCCTGCGGCGGGTTCTGCGAAACGGCAAGGGGCGCGGGGATCGGTAGGGTCGCGCGACGGCCGGCCGCGCCAGGCGGCGCGTGGAGCGTCGCTTGGCCGTGCGATCTGTGGTCCGGATCGTCTCATCTCAGTGGTAATGCCAGAGACAAAGTGGCTCACTCCACCATCGGACACCTTCCCGGTCGGAAAGCTCCCAGAAAATTTACGATCGGCCCGGGCAACAAGAAAAATGGACGGTTGCGCCCGCCTGAGGTGCAGACGCAGGAAACCCCATGCGGACACTGAGGTGGCACGCCACTCGCAATTCAAAAGGTCAACCTGCGGGGAGGCTGAAAGGCGTGAGAATCATCCCAGGCTCCTCGGTCCACTGATCATCACCGAGCCCTGGAGTTCATAAGCTGTTGCCGCGGGACCGACTCCCCCCCTCCCCGGTCCCGCGACCAGGCCCCCGGTCCGAGCCGTCGGACCGGGGGCATTTTTTTGCCCGGAGAGTGAACCGCCATTGAACCCAAAACTTTCACCGCCAAGGTCGCCAAGGTCGCAAAGGCTCGCCAACTCTCATCACTTCAGAGGAGATTCCGGACCGAAACCTCCCAGGGCGCGTTTCCTAGTCTTTCCGGGTCAGCGCTATGAATACGGGGAGTTCCTTTGCGTCCTTCGCCTGCTTTGCGGTTGAACTGCACTATTCGGGTTGAAAGTGGCCTTGCGGCAGTTTCCTCGTGACGGCCTGGGGGTTCCCGGGTAGAATGCGCCGCTCGCGAAACAGCGCGCCGAGCGCCGAGCGCCGTGATCCGAGGACCAAGAACCGAGAACCGACAACTGAGAGCCATGAGCCATGAGCCGAAGGGCTGGCAGTCCTACCACACGGTCTGGGCGGTCCTGATATTCGCCTGGATGACCAATTACCTCGTGCGGATGGGGCTGTCCCCGGTCCTGGTCCCCATCATGCGCGAGTTCCGGCTCACCTACGCGCAGGCCGGTCTGCTGGCCACGGCCTTCTTCTACGCCTACACCTTCATGCAGTTGCCGGCCGGAGTCCTGGGCGACTGGATCGGGAAGAAGACGATCCTGGTCCTCGCGCCCCTCTGGTGGGGCCTGATGTCGCTGGGAACGGGATTGGCCCCCAGCTTCAGCCTCCTGTTCCTGGCCCGCTTCCTGACCGGCGTCGGGCAGGGGACCTACTTCGGGAATGACCGGCCGGTGATCGCCGCGTACACGCCGGCAGAGAAGATGGGCTTCGGCCAGGGGGTTTCGTTCACGGGCCTCGGAATGGGGATGGCCATCGGGATTTCCCTCGCCGGCGTGATCGCCGATCGGTGGGGGTGGCGGATGGTCTTCGTGATCTTCGCCATTCCGTCTCTGCTGGCGGGGGCTGTTGTCTGGCGGATGATTCAGGAGCCGCCCCGCACCCGCGGGATCAAACTGCCGGGTTGGATGTGGTTGTTGCTCGTCCCCTTTCCGCTGGCGCTCCTGGGTGGACTCGCGACCGGTCAGCCCCTGCTCCTCTGGTCGTCCCTGCTGTTCCCGACGACCTTCCTCCTGTGCCTGGTCCGCCAGCAGCCCGGGATCCGAAAGGCCGATCTGTGGTTCACGTATCTTGCGGGCATGGCCCCGATCTACTGCCTGTGGGTGGTGGGGATCTGGGCCCCGGCCATGTTCCTCGAGATCGGCGTGCAGGAGCTCTCGCGGTCGTCCTTGCTGTCGAGCCTCCTGGGGGTCTCGGCCGTCCCCGGGCTCCTGCTCATGGGGAGTGCCAGCGATCGCCTGGCCAGGCGGGGGAAAGGCCGGAAGGGGCTCGCCGCACTCATCCTCCTGGGGATGGCGATGGCGATGCTGCTGATGGGCGTGGCCGTGGCGCTCAAGGCCTCGCCGGCGATCATGGCGTTCCTGGTCTTCGCCGCAGGTTTCTGCATCTGGGGAGTATTTGCGCCCATCTTCGCCCTCCTGGCCGAGATCACGCCGACCCCCATCCAGGGGACCTCGTTCGGTTTGAACAACACCATCAACTTCATCGGCTCCCTGGTGGCTCCGATCGCCACGGGCTGGATCAAGGACGCAT
>METI01000076.1:4438-7647 GCA_001771285.1 candidate division NC10 bacterium RIFCSPLOWO2_12_FULL_66_18 | reverse complement strand
GCCGCCGCGGTCGGGGTGGCCGGGGCCTTTCTCGTCTTCTTGGTCCACCCCGCCTTTCGCTGGGGACGCGAGGTGGCGGCGCCGGCCGCCTGACATTTGAGATGTGTGATTGAGGATTTCGGGGGAAAGGCCGGGGTGGAGCGCGGACGTGCTGGAGGGAAAGCTTCTGGGGGACCTTAGGCGCACAGCCCTCCGAGAGGAGCCCACAGGTTGTCCACAGGCGTCAGGATGGACGGCCCAGGGTCGGGGTTGAAGACCGTTGGTCGGGTTAGGGCACCGAGGCCTCCGGAAGGCTATAGGAGAGACCGGGCCAGAGCAACTATGAGGCCAAAGATTTTCAGCCCCACGGGCGGCCTCCAAGGCGCGACGCGCCGCCGAGGCGTGTCGGTGCGCCTCGCTACCGGGCGCCGGCTGGGACCGCGGCCCCCCAGAAGCTGGCCAGGCGCTTGGCAAGCGGGGTGTTGCGGCTGCGGGCCGCCCGCACCTCCCCGTCGATCATCACGCAAGTGATCCCCGGGATGTCACCGATGGCGATGGCCCCTAGGGCGTCGCGGGCGGCCGAGCCCGTGGGCGCGTCGCAGACCACAAGGTCCGCCGGCCTTCCCACTTCGAGGGCGCCCTGCTCCATCCGGTAGACCTGCGCGTTGTGGCCGGTGGCCAGGGCGATGGCCTCGGCCGGCGGAAGGTCGCCCAGGGAGCTCAGCTCGCAGATGCTCTTCAGGATGCCCAGGGGCATCACGCCGGTGCCCGTCGGCGTGTCGCTGCCCAGGCACACCCGGTGCAGGGTGTTGCTTTGGCGGGCCAGCTTCAGGAGGAGGAGCGCCGAGCGGAGGTTGCCCGCCTGGGCGAGCTGGAGCGCCATGTCGCTCTCATACACCAGGCGAGCCACCCCTTCATCCTCTAGGGCCGTGGTGCCGCCGTTCACATGGCCCGCCACATCCGGGAGAAGGAGCAGCAAAGTCTCGTGCGTAATGGCGCTGGAGCCCGGGATGGAGACGCCCCCGGTATGGGACATCACCACCATGCCATGCCGCTGCGCCGCCCGGACCTCCGGCTCGCCGGCGGCCGGGTCCTTGTAGCCCCCGTAGCCGTACTTGGCGTCCCGCACGCCCGCCTGGGCCATCTCGGCGAAGTCGGCCTGCGTCAGCCCCGGCTCCAGGATCACGCAGCCGGCCCGTACCTTCATGCCGCCCGGCCGGAAGTGCTCGAAGCACTTGGCGGCGGCGATGGCCAGCGCCTTGGCACAGACTGGGTCGTGGGGCCGGCCCGGGGCGTGCACCCCCTCCCCCGCCGAGACCACGGAGGTGATCCCTCCGTGGACGTAGGAGTCCAGGAAGTCCGGCGTCTTCTGGCGGGGCGTGTAGTCCCCCAGCACTACGTGGCAGTGGGAATCGATGAGACCGGGCATCACCGTAGTGCCCTGGCAATCGACGATCAGATCGGCGTCCCGGGTGTTCACCTGCGAGGCCGACCCAATGGTCGCGATGCGGCCGTTCCGGACATAAAGGGCCTCCACCTCCGCCGTGGGCCGGTCCAACAGGCCCGTGGCCAGGGCCCCGATGTTGATCAGTGCCACCGTCTCGCTCATCGCAGCCCATCCTCTCCCTTGATCTCATCCGTCCGTAGCCCGCCCACCCGGGCGTTAAGGCGGGGCCCGCTCGCCACCGCCACGACGATCACCACCTCGTCCGGCAGGGGTGCATCGGGCACACACACCTCAATGGCGTCGTAGTGGGAGCGCACGTAGAGGGCGTCCTTGTGGGCCAGCGGGATGTCGATGCGCGTGCCCGGCGGGCCCAGCTTGGTCACCGAGGAGATCCAGGCCTTCCCGCCCTCCACCGCGCGCCGCACCCCCTCGGCCATGATGGTGGTGAGGAGAGCGTTGGCGTGCTCCTGCTCGCCGGCCACCCCCACGATTCCGCCCTTCCCATAGCTTTGGACCGGCTCACCGAGGGCCTGAACCACCAGCCCCCCCAACTCCTTCCCCAGGCCGGCGCTCCAATCGATGAGTGGTTTCAAATCTTCCACGTACCGCCCAGCGTAGGGATTAGAGACGACGGCGGCCACGGCCGCCTTCCGAAGGGGCCGCGGGGCCACGATGCCGGCCACCGAGCGGACCTCCTCCACTAGCGTCACGATCTTGCGGATCCTAGGTTCGCTGGAATCTCTGCTCATGGCTGATTAACTCCGCGAACAGGACGACGACAATCGCTGTGTTTACCCGGACAGAGCACCGCTGAGACAGTCTAGGCAGCAGCCCAAGCAATCACCCCACTCACAACGTGCTGCCCGCCCGAGGAGCCTACAACATCGCATCGGGCCCAATCAGATCCCTCGAGGTTTCGACTGCGGTCGGTTCTGGTGGACGCCCCGCGGCAATCGGTGGCTCCGGTGATAGCACATGCCGGTAGTTGTACGTGATCCGGCGCTCGATGATCTTCCATTCACCTTCGACCTTGACCAGTCGGTCGGCGTAGGTGCCTGCTGTCGAGGAGAGGACACCGGTGCCCGAGACGTCGACGCCGTAGTAATACGCCGTCATCCAGGCCTCCAGGCCGTCATCCAACAACCTCACGGCCACATTGGTCGCGTAGTGGAACACGAACCTTCGTTGGGACATGAGGTACGCGTAATTACGGCGAATTGCCTCCTTCCCCTTGTAGGTTCCGCGGGGGTTGATCAGCAGGCAATCGTCGTGGAAGACGGTCATCGTGCCGTCGAGGTCGTTGCCGTCGTAGTAGTAGGTGTACCGCGTGAGCACATCCCTTACCGCAAGCTCCTCCTCGACTAGCCGCAGCCGGTCTTCCAAGGAACTGCCCCGGGCAATCGGCAGACTCACCACCTTGTGATGGATGGCCCACATGGGGCCGCGCATGTCGAACCCCGGGGTCCGCCCTTCCTGATGCTGCCCTTCATTCACTGGAATCCTCCTTCGCGATCCAATCTGCCACCCGTGCGCCCTGGCTGGGAAGCGAGCGGCAGCCGCTCTTAAGAAGACGAGTTATCCAATCCGCTGGACGCCCGGAGCCCGCCCCACGACCTGCTGCAAGAGAACATGGATCGCGAATAGCGAGGGGGGGCTCGCCTCTCGCTATAACCAGATAGGAAACTGGAAGCTCGGCGCGGCCAGGCGGCCCCACCAATCGGGACGGGCGACCGGGAGGATGGCCGAGCCAGGGAAGTTGGAAACGGGGCGTGCCCCGCGAATG
>METI01000076.1:2510-4428 GCA_001771285.1 candidate division NC10 bacterium RIFCSPLOWO2_12_FULL_66_18 | reverse complement strand
GTGCCCCGCGAATGGTCAGCGCCCGCGCTGGCGAGAAACCCGATAGGCGAGACGGCCGCGCCAGCGGAAGCAACCCGAACACACCGGGACACGGCGACGCGGCGGGGACGCTACCAGCAGCGGACTGGGGTGTCAAGCGGAATTACGCCGGAATTACGCCGGCCCTGGGGGAGCGGGACGCCGGGCGGGACCGACCGGGCCCTGAGCCTTCCGGTCACGCAGTCACAGGATCCGGGAGGCGGAGGTCGTCAAAGAGGGGTTCGTAGGATCAGTCCCGGGGGTGGTCGGCCGCCGGGCCGTCGGTCTGGCCAGGTGGCGCTCGGAGGCTCGGGGTTCTGAGGGTCGCAGGGGGCGAGTAGTGTTTCGAAAGTTGAAGTCGTGCGGAATGAGGATACGAGGATTAGGTGTCAGACCCCCCTGAATCAGAAGCCCAAAAGCCGCGGCAGAAACAGCGTAAAGAATGGGAAGAAGATGATTAGCACGATAAGTCCGAGAATCCAGATCACGAATGGAATCACGGCGCGTGATAGAACGTGCAGGGGCAATTCGGCGATGGTGCAGAGCATGAACAAAATCACGCCGACAGGGGGTGTGATCAGCCCGAGCATGCAGGTGAGGACGAAAACTATGCCGAACTGAAAATCCGGGATTCCGAATTCCGACGCGATCGGCGCCAACAACGGCGTTAGCATGATGATGATCGCTGTCGCATCCATCACCATGCCCAGGAAGAACAGCAAACTCGCCGCCAGCAACATGAAAACGATGGGATCAGCCGAAATCGACCTGATCCAATCCGCCAGTTGCTGGCCTATCTGATTGCGCGTGAGTATCCAGCCGATGACGACGCCCGACCCCATCAGCATGCCGAGCACCGAACTGACCACCGCCGAGTAGACGATGGCGTCACGGACATCGCGCCAGGCGAGTTGGCGGGTATAGAGGAAACCGATCAGCAAGACATAGACCACACCAATCGCGGCAGATTCGGTGACGGTGAACACCCCGCTGGTGATACCCCCGAGTATGATAAGCGGTAGAATCAGCAGGGGCGCTACCCGGGCGGTCTGCCATAGCAGATCGCGCAACGGGGGGCGATCCTGCAGGATGCCGTACTGGCCTTTGCGCGCGTGCCACCAACACATCACCATCATGCCTGCGCCAAGCACAAAGCCGGGAATGGCGCCCGCAAGGAAAAGCCCGCCAATCGACACGTTTCCCGCCGCGAGGGCATAGATAATCATCGCGACGCTGGGCGGGATGATGGGACCGCAGATCGACGAGGCCGCCGTCAGGGCGGCGCTATGGGCCCGCGGGTAGCCGGCCTCTTCCATCAACTTAATCTCGATGCGGCCCAGGCTGGCCACGTCGGACACGGCGGTTCCGCTTATCCCGGCGAAGAACATGCTGTTAACGATGTTCACATACGCCATGCCGGCCTTTAGGCGTCCCAGCAGCATCAGCAGCCAAGCCACCAAATCCGACAAGAGGCCTGCCCGTTCTGCCAAGTAGCCGATCACGACGAACAAGGGAATCGACAGGAGGGGGAAAACCTGCATCGCGTTCGCCATTCGCCGGGCGAGCAAGCCCGGGTCGAGGCGTTCGACGAAGAGGATCCAGATCGCCCCGGCAATGCCCATGCCGAAGGCGATCGGCATTCCGATCATGATGGAAAGGAAGAAAATCGTCCCGATCGTCGGAACCATCAGTTCGGCGTTCCCTCGCGGCTGAGGAAGAAAGACGCTGCCTGATGGTAGACAAGCAGGCTGAATCCGATGGGGAAGGCCAGCATTACCCAGATCAAGCTTATTCCGAGGGCATTGTCAATTTGGGTGAGCGCCGGCGCGAGCGTTGCGAATCCACTCCAGATCATCAGAAGAAAAAAAGCGACGGATAGGGCATGGGCGATCGCGACGAC
>METI01000076.1:0-2502 GCA_001771285.1 candidate division NC10 bacterium RIFCSPLOWO2_12_FULL_66_18 | reverse complement strand
CGCGCCGACCAGCAAGTCGAAGCCCACATGCGCGCCCTCGCGCAGCGCGAGCCCCGCCCCCAGAAGAAAGAACCACACAAGAAGAAACAGGGTAAGCCCATGGACAAGATAGATCGAGGCATCCAGAATGAAGCGCGACGCGACCTCGAAGCTGACCGCGACAATAAAGACGAGGCCTAGCAGGGACAGGACAAATCGGGTCGCACGCAGGATTTCGCGGTCGGCGCGGCGCCACGTGGCGAACCGTTCAGACATCACGCCGGCCTTGCGCAATGCTCGGATACGGGTCAGGCATGCCAGTATCCTGAAAGACGATCAGCCCACCTCCGATGGAATGAACCGTCGGAGAATGGGCCAGCATCGAGTCTGACGAGGAAGAGATCTCACGTGCGGACCGATGCCGCACAGCACCGGTCCGCACGGATACCAAGCTTATTGCTGCTGAGCCGCTTTCTGCAATGCGCTCAGCTCCGGCTCGAAGCGTTGGCCGAACTCGTCATACACCTTCTGCACTGCGGCGCGCATTGCCTTCAGCGCCTCTGGCGACACTTCGGTGATGACTGCCCCCATCTTCCGAAACCCTTCTACCGAGCTCTTTTCCGCTTCCAGCGACAGCTTTAGGTTGTGAGCCTCCGCGGCCCGCAGGGCGCGGGTGAGGAGTGTCCGGTCACCCTCGCTCAGCCCATTGTAGAATTTCGGATTCATGTAGACGAACAGCATGCCGAACAGATGCCGCGTGAGCGACACGTACTTCGCTATTTCCGGGTACTTGGCGGCAAGCAGCATCGAGTTCGCATTCTCAAGCCCATCAACAACCCCGGTTCGCACCGCTTGGTAGGTCTCGTCGATGGGGAGAGCCACCGGGTTCGCCCCAAGGGCGCGGAACGCGGCAAGATGAGCTGGCGAGCTTTGCGTGCGCAACTTCAGGCCCTTGAAATCGTCCACCGTCTTGATGGAGCGCTTGCTGTTGATCACGTTGCGGAAACCGTAGGGAAGATTTCCGATGATCATGATCTGTGTCTGCTGCTCCGCGGCCTTGAGCATGTCGCGGAATGCCTGCGATTGCAGCATGCGCTGTGCCTGATCCCAGTCGGTGACGAGGAACGGCATTTCGAGCATGTCGGCGCGCGGGTAGAACCGGCTGAACAAACCCGGCGAGCCCAGGGTCATTTCGTGAGCGCCCCGGCGGACGTTTTCGATCATCTCAGGGATGTTCCCGAGCTGGCTGCTTGGAAACAGCTGCACCTGAATGCGGCGGCCCGACTCGGCTTCCACGATCCGTTTGAATTCGGCCATGGCCTGGCCCCAGGTCGTGGTGGGCGGATCGGAAAAGCCGAGGCGGACGGTGATCTGCTGCGCGGCCGCCTGGTAGGCGAAGCCGACCGCCACTATTGGCGTCAAGGCCAAGGCTACGAGCCACTTCTTCCACATGGTTTGTCCTCCTTTTGCACAACGTGACGCAACCCGCCTGGCCAAAATGATGGTATCGCCTCCATACATGATCGAATAACGGATCGCTTGGACAAACTCCGAGACCAGGCTCGAGAACCTGTCTGGCACCTGATAGGGCGCGAAGTGCGAGGTGTCCTGAAGAACCACCAACTGGGAGTCCTGAACGGCGCTATGCAGGCTTCGCGCCCTCTTCTGCCGGCATCAGCGCATCGTTCCTTCCGCAAACGATCAGCGTTTTCATTGTAAGGTGGGCGAGATGGGGATTGACGTCTGCTTGGAGAATGCCGCAGACCGCATCGATGTACTTTGCCGGATCCTGGCCGCCGAAGCGGCGCAGATAACGCGAGTGCCGCGCGTCGTACGCCGTGCGCGAAAAGGCCAAGTCCACGGCCTTCGCTTTTCCACCGCGCAATGCATTCGTCCCAAGATTGAAGATTGCCGCCCGACGCGTGGATCAGCAGCAGTAACAGGTCACCCCGGGCCCCATGGGTATCGAGATTCAGCGACGGGGACACGGGACACGCCCGGCTATGCGCGCCTTTCGGAGATTTTCATGTAGATGTTCCTGGTCACATTCGTGGTCGAAGTCAAGATGCTCTTCGTCCCTGCTGTCTCGCCGGGACCCTTCAGGTACCTCAGGTATTCGGCGCTCGAAAAGACGTCCGGGCTCACTACTTCATAAAGCGCCAGGTATCGGGGCGCGCCGACTACTGCTTTGTACCGGCATGCCCTTAAGAAGCCCGGGATCGCGAGTCGCTCGGGAACGTGCTCCTCCTCGTACCACCGATTGAACTCGTCCTCTCGTTTCGCATCGATGTCTGCCATGAAGAGCAATAGACCCTGGTGATCGGTCATTGTGTTGTCTCCGCCTCGGTCACGTTTCCGGAGGTGCCAAGTCGAAACCAGAGAGAAACTGGAAGCTCGACGCGGGCAGGCGGCCCCACCAAACGGGGCGGGCGACCGGGAGGATGGCCGAGCCAGGGAAGTTGGAAACGGGGCGTGCCCCGCGAATGGTCAGCGCCCGCGCTGGCGAGAAACCCGATAGGCGAG
>METI01000075.1 GCA_001771285.1 candidate division NC10 bacterium RIFCSPLOWO2_12_FULL_66_18 | reverse complement strand
AAATCGTCTTACTTCGGCGACGGCCCTGGGCCTCTGCCGGGCCGGAACGGGATCGGGGACCGCCGTCGTCCTTGCCAGAGGTGTCCATGGGCGACGTGACGGTCGTGACGGGCGGGACCGGCTTTGTCGGGGCCGCGGTCATCCGCCGACTGGCGGCGGCCGGGCATCACGTCCGAGCGCTGGCTCGCCCCAGCAGCGATCGCCGGTTGCTCGCCGACCTTCCCGTCGAAATCACGGACGGCGACCTGACCGACGTGGCCTCCCTCGGACGTCTCCTGAAGGGCTGCGGGCAACTGTTCCACGTGGCCGCCTTCTACAGCCTGTGGGCCCGGGATCGCCGGGTGTTCTATGACATCAATGTCGAGGGCACGCGCCGGATCCTCCGGGCAGCGGCGGATGCAGGCGTGAGCCGGGTGGTGTACACCAGCACCGTCGGAGCACTGGGGATCCCCCCAGGGGGCGGCGCCGGGACCGAGGAGACGCCGGTCGGCCTGACGGACATGGTGGGGGATTACAAGCGGTCCAAGTTCCTGGCCGAGGAGGTGGCGCGCGAGTTCTCCCGGCAGGGGCTGCCCCTGGTGATCGTGAATCCCAGCACCCCGGTCGGCCCAGGGGACATCAAGCCCACCCCCACGGGGCAGATGATCGTGGATTTCCTCCGCGGCCGGATGTGGGCATACCTCCCCACCGGGCTGAACCTGGTGGACGTGAACGACGTGGCCGCGGGACATCTGCTGGCGGCCGAGCGGGGGCGGGTGGGTGAGCGGTACATCCTCGGCGGCAAAAACCTCACCCTCCGCGAGATCTTCGAGCTCCTGGGACGGATCACCGGCATCCGGCCGCCCCGCCTCAAGGTGTCGGCTGGCCTGATCCTGCCCCTGGCCCGGCTGTCCGAGTGGATCGCGGATCACCTCACGGGCCGGCCGCCCATGATCCCGGTGGATGCGGTCCGGATGGCGCAAAAGACGATGTTCTTCGACTGCCGCAAGGCCGTCCGCGAGTTGGGGCTGCCCCAGTCCCTGGTGGAAGACGCGCTGGCCCAGGCGGTGCGATGGTTTCAGGAGAACGGCTACGCGCCCACCCCGTAGGGCAGCGCCGAGAGCCGGGACCCAACGCACCGGCGACGGCCGATGTGCGTTGGGTGTCCGAGCGCCGAGAGGGACGCACGCCATGGCGCGCGCGGGGCGCAAGTTGCTGAGTGAAGGGCGTGGCTGAGTGGAGATGGCCGACATTCCCCGGCTCCTCCTGGGGAGCCTGCTGCTTCGCCCCTATGTCTTTGCCTTCCTGCTGCTGCACCTGCTGGGGGCGAGCGCGCTCCTCGGCTGGCGGCGCACGAGCGCCTTCACGCTCATCACCTGGGGCGTGGCATTCGCGGCGGAGCAGAGTTCGATCCGGACAGGCATCCCCTTCGGGTGGTATTATTACATCCCCGGGACGGCCACGCGGGAATTGTGGATCGCCGGCGTCCCGTTCTTCGATTCACTCTCGTTCTCGTTTCTTCTGGTGGCCAGCTACGGCCTGGCCTGGTTTCTTCTGGCCGGCGGCCGCCCCGTCTCCGATGGATCGAGCGGATCCGTTGCCAGCGGCCGGGGGGCCACCCCGCGCCCAGGCCGGATGCGCCATCTGGCTCTGGCGTCGCTCCTGTTCGTCCTGGTGGACGTGGTGATCGATCCGGTGGCCCTGCGGGGCAACCGGTGGTTCCTGGGCCAGATCTACGGGTATCCCGAGCCGGGCATCTACTTCGGGGTGCCCCTGGCCAACTTCTTGGGGTGGGGCGTGGTCGGCGGAACGGCCATGGCCCTGTATCACGTCTGGGAACGCCGCCAGCCTGCGGTGGCGGTGGCGCGGTTTGAGGGCCGGGCGGTCCTCTGCCCCGCGCTGTACTTCCTCGTCCTGGTCTTCAATCTGGTCATTACGTTTGCCCTGGGGGAATGGCGGCTGGGGCTGTCCGGGGTCCTGCTCACGCTGCCGATTCTCCTCTGGACCATGGCCATCCTCATGAGGCCGCGAGCGCTCGCCTGGAGACCGCGGCCAGAGGAGATACGCGCATGAGGTTTCCCATTCAGCTGCACTGGACCTTGCTGAAGTACATGGCGACCAACGCCCTCCGGGGGAAGCGGCGGTACCCGTTCGTCCTGATGCTGGAGCCGACCCACCTGTGCAACCTGGCCTGCGAGGGCTGCGGCAAGATCCGGGAGTTCGAGAGCACCATCCGGGACATGCTCTCCTTGGAGACCTGCCTGAAGGCGGTGGACGAGTGTGGGGCTCCCATCGTCTCCATCTGCGGGGGCGAGCCGACCATCTACCCGCACCTAGGGGAGCTGGTCAACGAGTTGCTCCGCCGCAAGAAGTTCATCTACCTGTGCACCAACGCCATCAAGCTGGACAAGTGGCTTCCCCAGTGGAAACCCAGTCCCTACATGACCATCAACGTCTCCATGGACGGCCTGGAGCCGACCCACGACCTGGTCCGTTCCCGGAAGGGGCTGTATCAGATCGATATCCGGATGATCAAGCTGGCGAAGTCCCTGGGCTTCCGGATCGTCACCAACACCACCGTCTACAAGGAGACCAAGATCGACGAGATCGAACAGCTCTTCGCCGAACTCGAGGCCGTCGGGGTGGACGGCTTCCTCGTCTCCCCGGCGTATCAGTACACGGTCCTGAAGGGTCGGGACATCTTCCTGGAGAAGCGGCAAACTCACGAGAAGTTCCAGCGCGTCTGGGAGCTGTCGAAGCGGTACCGCCTCCTCAGCACGCCCATGTACCTGCGCTATCTCAAGGGAGAGCGGGAGCTGAAGTGCTCCCCCTGGGGGAACCCCAATTTCAACCCCCAGGGCTGGAAGGGACCCTGCTACCTCATCACCGATGCCCACTACAAGACATTCGACGAGCTCATGACCAAGACCGACTGGGAGAAGTACGAGAACAAACGGGACGACCGCTGCACCAACTGCATGATGCACAGCGGATTCGAGCCCACCGTGATCCGGGAGGTGGGGAAGAACTGGAAGGATCTCTGGGAGATGCTGCGCTGGAACTTCGCCTGATGGAGATCCCGTGACCCCCCCCATCCCCAGCAGCCCGCGCCCCCACATCGCCGCGCCGGCCGAGGCCGCCCTGGATCAGGTCATCCAGCGCGGGGTCGAGCTCCTCCTGCAGGGCCAGGACGCGGCCGGCTTCTGGGTCCACGAGCTGGAGGCGGACGCCACCATCACCTCCGAGTACCTCCTGCTGCGCCGGTGGCTCAACATCGCCGACGCCGCCACCGAGGCGAAGGCGATCCGGCACCTCCAGGCCATCCAGCTCCCCGAGGGGGGCTGGCCCATCTACCACAACGGGCCCGCCGACATCAGCGCCACCGTCAAGGCCTACTTCGCCCTGAAGATGGCGGGCGTCTCCCCCGACGCGCCCGGCATGGCGCGGGCGCGCCAGACGGTGCTCGAGCTGGGCGGAATCACCCGGGTCAACGTCTTCACCAAGATCCTGCTGGCGCTCTTCGGCGAGTATCCGTGGGACGGGGTGCCCTGCATGCCGGTGGAAATCTGCCTGCTCCCCCGCTGGTTCTACTTCAACCTCTACGAGATCTCTTACTGGTCCCGGACCGTCCTGGTGCCGCTCCTGATCATCTTCGCGCACCGACCTGTCCGGCCCGTTTCCCGCGACGCGGGTCTGGACGAGTTGTACCTGCTCCCGCGGGAGCAGACGGCCTTCTCGCTGCCGCGGGACCCCCGGACCTTCACCTGGCGGAACTTCTTCCTGATCGTGGACCGGATCCTGCGATTTCACGATCGGTTCGCCCCCCGCGCATCCCGGCAGCGCGCCATCCGGGAGGCGACGCGCTGGATGCTGGAGCGCATGCAGGGCGAGGGCGGCCTGGGCGGGATCTACCCGGCCATGGCGAACTCCGTCGTGGCCCTGACCTGTCTCGGGTACCCCGTGGACCATCCCATGGTCCGGAAGGCCCTCGGCGAGATCGATGCACAGCGGGTCGAGACGGCCGACACGCTCCGCGTCCAGCCCTGTCTGTCGCCGGTGTGGGACACCGCGCTCACCATCAACACGCTGATCGAGTCCGGGCTTCCCCCCGATCACCCGGCCCTGGGCAGGGCCGGCGAGTGGCTGCTCGGCAAACAGACGCGTCGCGCCGGCGACTGGCGGCTGAAGGCGCCCGCGACGCCGCCGGGAGGCTGGCCCTTCCAGTTCGAGAACGAGTTCTATCCCGACGTCGACGATACGGCCGCGGTGCTCATGGCCCTCCGCAAGATCCGCGTCCCCGACGAGGAGGCCAAGACCCGGGGGATCGCCCGCGGGCTCAACTGGATCCTCGCCCTGCAGGGGAGGGACGGGGGCTGGGGGGCCTACGACAAGGACAACACCCGGATGGTGTTCAACCTGATCCCCTTCGCCGACCACGGCGCCCTCATGGATCCCAGCACCGAGGACCTGGCGGGCCGCGTCCTGGAGGCGCTGGGGTACCTGGGGTTCCGGTCGGACGAGCCGGCGGCGGCGAAGGCCATCGCCTTCCTCAAGACGCGACAGCGCTTGGACGGCTCCTGGTACGGGCGCTGGGGGGTGAACTACCTTTACGGCACCTGGTCGGTCCTGGCCGGCCTCGACTCCATCGACGAGGACATGCGCGCCCCCTACGTCCGCAAGGCCGTGGCCTGGCTCTTGAGCCGCCAGAACCCCGACGGCGGCTGGGGCGAGTCCTGCTATACCTACGACGATCCCCGCACGGCCGGCATGGGCAAGAGCACGGCGTCGCAGACCGCCTGGGCGCTCATGGCGCTGCTGCACGCGGGCGAAGCTAGGCATCCCGCCGTGGCCCGGGGCATCGGGTTCCTCCTGGAGACGCGGAGGCCGGACGGGTTCTGGCACGAGGCAGAGTTCACCGGAACGGGCTTCCCGCGAGTCTTCTACCTTCGGTACCACGGCTACTCGGTCTTCTTTCCCCTCTGGGCCCTGGCCCTGTATCGCCGCCGCCTGTCGTCCGCGACGGGGACTCGCCAGGCGTCCGTCACCCGCCTCCGGCATCCCGAGACACGGGTGTGAGCCGCAAGGATCTCCCGGACCGGCGACGAGGCACCTCCCTCCTGCGTTCCTGCCTGCCGCATCACTGTCCCACAGGCCACGCGTGGGTTCCGGGGACATCCGTCGGGGTCTCCGGGATCTCCATGGCGGACGCTCGCGGGTAGGGCGGCGGTGGATCGTCCCATCGCGCTGGTGGTGGCCCTGGCGCAGGAGCGGCGGCCGCTCCTGCGCCTGCTGGCGGCCGCACGGCAGGGGCGAGCGGACGAATTCCGTCTGATCGTCGGTGAACTCGCGGGCCAGACCGCGGTCCTCATTCAGGCCGGCATCGGGCGGGATCGCGCTCGCCGCGCCCTCCTGGCCGCCGCTCACCGGTTCCCCGTTCGCGCCGCCTGGTCACTGGGCTTTTCGGGTGGGCTGGCCGAGACCCTGTGTCCCGGCGACCTCGTCTGCCCTGCCGTGGTCTTGCAGGACGATGGACGGACCGGCCAATCCTTCGGCGTGGCCCCCGCCCAGGCGGCTGTGCGCGCCACCCTGGCTGCCGCCGGGATCCGCACTCACGACGGGCCCCTCCTCACGGTGGATGTTCCCCTGCGAACCCCAGAGGTCAAACGGGCGGCGCATCGGCGCACCGGCGCGGTCGCGGTGGACATGGAGGCGGCGGGAGTGGCCGAGGCGGCGCGCGAGCTCGGCATTCCGTGGCTGGCCATCAAGGCGGTGGTGGATGCGGCCGGGGAGGCGCTGCCGGAGTTCCTGGCCGGCTGCACGACGGCCCAGGGCGAGCTCCGCTGGCGAGGCCTGCTCTCGAACCTCGCCTCCGCCAGACGCCGGCGCACGCTCTGGCGGCTCCGCCGGGCATCCCGCCAGGCCGCCCAAGGGCTGCAGCGTGCGGTGGACGTGGCGTTCGCAGCCTGGTCACCTTGACGCCACCTCCGCTCTCCAGTAGGATGGTGGTGCCTCTTCGCGGGGCGAATCTCCTGTCACGGGTCGTGAAGACACCGCAGATCGAGTTCACGGGCGCGGGGCTCAGCTCGCGGCACAATACGCCGGTTCCAGGGGAGAGGGCTCTCCCTCGGGGCCATTGGTGGAGGACCCAGAAGATTCCCAATTTCAGGACGTGGCTGTTGGGCGGGATCCTGCTGGGGCCATTGTTTTTCTTTGCAGCCTGTGCCGCCGGACGGATCGTCGGGGAGACCTATCGCGATCCCGAAAATGGGTTTCAGGTTCGGCTGCCGCCTGCGGGCTGGATCCCCAGGGCACTGGACGGGGCGACCCTGTCCTTCGAGTCTCCGGATTTACGGGCGGCCTTGGCGCTCCTGGTCGAGTGTCACGCGCCGGAGACCGGCGACCTCCCGGGGGTGGCGCGCCACCTGTTCTTCGGGTTGGAGGGGAAGCGGTTCGAGGCCCGTGAGGCCATCCGCCTGCACGATGCCCCCGGGGTGCGGACCCGGCTCCGCGCCCGGCTGGAGGATGCGCCGGTCGAGGTCGAGGGGGTGACGTTCCGTCGCGCGCGATGCCTGTACGATTTCATCTATGTTGCTCCCCCGGCCGCCTTCCCGCAGGGCCACCCGGATTTCGATGCCTTCGTGCAGAGTTGGGCACCCCTCTCCGAACGGTGATCCGTTCCGGCGGTCCATTCCGGCCGAGTGCCAGTCTGGCTGACTGATGCCTTCGCTCCGCGGCCTGGTCGAGGAACTGGGACAGCGCGCCTTGCGCCTGATCGTCGATCTGGGCGCCATGTCCCTCCTGGCCGGCCGCACCCTCTACCACGCGGTGACGCCCCCGTTCCAGCCGCGACTGCTGATCGCCCAGATGGATCACATCGCCGTCCGGTCGCTCTCCATCGTCGGCGTGGCGGGGCTCTTCGTCGGGCTGGTGCTGGCCCTCCAGACGGCCTACGGCCTGGCCCGCTTCGGCGCCAAGGGGACCGTGGGGATCATCGTCGGGCTCAGCATGGTGCGGGAACTGGGGCCCGTCGTCACGGCCATCCTGGTGGGCGGCCGCGTCGGCTCGGGGTTCACGGCCGAGCTGGGCTCCATGAAAGTCACAGAGCAGATCGATGCCATGCGGGCCCTGGGGGTGAACCACATCAAGAAGCTGGTGGTGCCCCGCGTGGTGATCACGATGCTGGCCCTGCCCCTGCTCACCGTCATCGCCAATGCGCTGGGGGTCTTCGGGGGGATGGTGATCTCCCAGTACGAATTCAACGTGGATTACCACCAGTACTACACGACCTTCACGCAGTACGTGAAGCTGGCGGACATGCTGAGCGGCCTGGGGAAGACGGTGTTCTTCGGCTTTCTCATCGGCCTGGTGGGGTGCTACAACGGCCTTACGACCCGGGGCGGGACGGAGGGGTTGGGGCGGGCGACGACGGGGACGGTGGTGACGTCCTCGCTCCTGGTGTTCATCTCCGACTTCTTCCTGACGAAGTTCTTCTGGTGGCTGGAGGGGTGGTGAGAACGCCATCCGACGTGGTCGCCGCGGCAGGCGCGCGGGCAGGCAGCGGCTCCGGCGCGGAGGACGGGTACCGCGCCGCCATCGAACTCCGCGGCGTCGTCAAGAGCTTCGACGGGCATGCGGTCCTGCGGGGGCTGGACCTGGCCATCCGGCCGGGCGAATCGCTCACCATCATGGGCGGGAGCGGGACGGGCAAGAGCGTCCTGCTGCGGTTGATCATCGGCCTCCTGAAGCCGGAGGCGGGCCAGATCCTTCTGGAAGGCCAGGACATCGTGCCGCTCCCGGAGCGAGAGCTGCTGCGAGTGCGCCGGAAGGTCGGGCTGGTGTTCCAGGGTTCGGCCCTCTTCGATTCGCTCAGCGTGGGCGAGAACGTGGCCTATGCCCTGCGCGAACACACCGAGAGGGACGAGGCGGCGATCCGCGCCCGCGTGCGGGAGGTCCTGGACCTGGTGGGGCTGAACGCCGTCGAGCAGATGGACCCGGCGGGGCTGTCGGGCGGGATGCGCAAGCGGGTGGCGGTGGCCCGGGCCATCGCGCTGCCCCCCCGGATCCTCCTGTACGACGAGCCCACGACCGGCCTGGATCCCAGCAACGTGGAGAAGGTGATCGAGCTGATCCTGGACCTCAAGGGCAAGTTGGGGGTGACCTCCGTGGTCGTGACCCATGACATGGCGAGCGCCCTGAAGGTGTCCGACCGCCTGGCCTTGCTGCACGAGGGCCGCATCGCGGCCGTCGGCACCCCCGAGGAGGTCCAGGCCACCCACGACTCGTTGATCCGGGACTTCATGATCGGGCGCGTCGAGGGGTAGCGGCAAAGGGGTTCCTCCCGTCGGGATGAACGAGGGGTGAGACGTCCATGACGGAACGGCAGATGCAACTGCGGATCGGGGCCCTGGTCCTGGTGGCCATCCTGCTCTTCATGGGCTTTGTCCTCTCCATCGGACGGCGGAGCGCGCTGTTCGAGGAACGGTACTCGCTCTGGACCTCCTTCAGTTCCACGGAAGGCCTGACGGTGGGGGCGCCCGTCCGGCTGGCGGGGGTCACGGTCGGCACCGTGACCCGGGTCGCCTTCGGCCGCGACCCCAAGGACCGCCGGATCATCCTGACCCTGACCGTGGAGCAGCGGGTCCGGGATCGCATCCGCGAGGACTCGGTGGCCAGCATCGGCACCATCGGCCTGGTGGGGGACAAGGTCCTGGACATCACCGTGGGGAGCTTCGACCGGCCGCCGCTTTCCCCGGGGGCGCAGCTGGCCAGCGTGGATCCGCCCGACTACTCGCGGCTCTTGCAGAAGGGCGACCGCATCCTGGACAACGTGACGCGGATCACCGCCTCGCTGGACGAGTTCCTGGCGGGCGGCGAGTCGGCGGGCAAGCGGAATTTCAACGAGGCGCTCCGGTCGCTGCGGACCACGCTGGTCGAGGTCGAGAAAGGGGAGGGGATCCTGCATGACATCATCTACGGCAAGGAGGGAGCCCAACTCCTCGGCCGCCTGGACCGCACCGTCCAGTCGCTGGAGCGCCTGGCGAAGGCGATCGAGAGCGGAGACGGACTGCTGCACGCGCTGGTCTACACGCCGCAGGGCGAGACGCTGGGTCGGCTGAACCAGGCGCTGGCGAACCTGGACGACCTCCTGCGCGAGGCCAAGGAGGGCCGGGGCCTCCTCCACAGCCTGATCTACGAGCCGCAGGGGACGGAGCTCCTGGCGCGCCTCAACCGGACCGGCGAGGAACTGGAGAAGCTGGTGCGGGAGGCCCGCGAGGGAAAGGGGCTGATCCCGTCGCTCCTGTTCGATCCGGCGGGGGCGAAGGTACTGGAGGACGTGCAGGCGGCCGCCACGGCCCTGCGGTCCCTGACGGCCGACCTCCAGGTCATCACGACGCGCCTGCGTCAGGGCGAGGGGACCATCGGTGGCCTCCTGGAGGATCCCACGGTGTACGAGGACCTCTCGGCCCTGCTGCGCGGGGCGAACCGGAGCTGGTTGCTCCGCAGCCTCATCCGCGCCACCCGGGAAGACGGCGCGCGCGAGAAGCGCTAGCCCCACGAGGGGGATTTGCGATTGAGGATTGCCGATTTTCGATTGAGTCCCAATCGGCAATCTACAATCCACAATCCAAAATGACATGCCCATTCACCTGGTGATCCACGGCCACTTCTACCAGCCACCCCGGGAGAACCCCTGGACCGGGGAGATCGAGCGGCAGGAGAGTGCCGCGCCGTTCCACGACTGGAACGCCCGCATCGTGGCGGAATGCTACGAGTCCAACGCCCGATCCCGCGTCCTGGACGGAAACGGCCGCATCCTGGATATCGTCAACAACTACGAACGGACCAGCTTCAACGTCGGGCCCACGCTCCTCTCCTGGCTGATCGCGACGGTCCCCGACGTGTGGCAGGCGCTGCTCGCCGCCGACCGCGCCAGCCAGGCGCGGCTGGGCCATGGCAACGCCATCGCCCAGGCCTACAACCACATGATCCTGCCCCTGGCCACGCCGCGTGACCGGCAGACCCAGATCCGCTGGGGCATCCGCGAGTTCGAAACCCGCTTCGGCCGGATGCCCGAGGCGATGTGGCTGCCCGAGACGGCGGTGGACGCCGCGACGCTGGAGCTTTTGGTCCGGGCCGGCATGCGCTACGTCATCCTGTCGCCGGCCCAGGCGGCGCGCTGGCGCCCCATGGGCGAGAGCCGGTGGATCACGCCCACGGAGGCGGAGCTGGACCCGCGACGCCCCTACCGCTGGCACCGGCGGGACGCCCAGGGAAACGTGCAGGGGGACCAGGGGATCGACGTCTGCTTCTACCACGCGCCGCTGTCGCGGGGGATCAGCTTTCAGCACTACCTGCGGGATGCCAACACGCTGGCGAGCCGGATCGCCGACGCCGCGGCGGGGTTCTCCGACCCGCTGATCCTCATCGCCACGGATGGCGAGTCCTTCGGCCACCACGAGAAGTTCGGCGACATGTGCCTGGCTACCCTCTTCGCCCGGGAGGTGCCGCAGCGGGGCTTCGCCGTGTCGAATCTGGCGGCATACCTCGCCATGCACCGGCCGGCGTGGGAGGTCGAGCTTCTGCCGCAGAGCGCCTGGAGCTGCTCCCACGGGGTGGGCCGCTGGCGCGAGGATTGCGGGTGCAGCAGCGGGGGCGGGCCAGGCTGGAGCCAGCGCTGGCGCCGTCCGCTGCGGCAGGGACTGGACCGGCTGCGCGAGGCCCTGGGCGAGATCTTCACGGAGGAGATCACGCCGCTCCTCCGGGATGGGTGGGCGGCCCGGGACGACTACATCGAGCTCCTGCTGGATCCCAGCGAGGCTGCCCGCGCGGCGTTCTTCGCCCGCCACCAGACGCGTCCCCTGACCGGCGAGGAACGCGGCCGGGCCCTCCGGCTCCTGGAGATGCAGCACCAGGCCATGCTCATGTACGCGAGCTGCGGCTGGTTCTTCTCCGATATCTCCGGGATCGAGACGGTGCAGAACCTCCGCTACGCGGCCCGCGCCATCGAGCTGGCAGCGCCCTTCGCCCCCCTGGACCTGGAGGCGGTGCTGTTGGAGAACCTGGAGCGGGCGCGGAGCAACGTGGCCGCCCACAAGGACGGTCGGCACCTCTGGGAGCGGCAGGTCCGCCCCTCCCACGTCACGGCCGAGGACGCCGCGGCCCGGCTCCTCTTGGAGGGGGCGCTGGGCCGCGAGGTAACCTCCCAGGTGTGCTACCGGTGGTCGCTCACGCCCGACCCGGTTGTCCGGCGGGACGGCCTGGTCCTGGCTGGCGTCCGCGCCGTCTCGCAGGTGACCGGGGAAACCTTGCGGTTCGCCGGGGCCTGCCGGCGCGACGGCCGCTTCGACTTCCTGGCGGGGATCGCCCCGTGGCCCGCCTCGGGCGACTGGGCGCGCTTCGTGGAGGAGACCACGGTCGCCCTGGGCCCCGAAGCCCCGGACCTTCCGGCCTGGGCCGGGCGGTACGCCGCGCGGCTCATTCGCCTGCGCAATTTCCTGCCCGACGAGCGGCGGGCGATCCTGGAGGAAGTCCTGGCGGAAACGCAGGGGAGCCTGGCGCAGGCCTGCGACCTGTTGTGCGGGGAGGCGCTGCCCGCCGCCGAGGCCATGGTGGATGCCGGGATGGAGCTTCCCGCGTGGCTCCAGGCGACGCTGGAGGCGACCTGGTCCCGGCAGGTCGCCGAGACGCTGGTGAAGCTGGACGGGGTGACGGACCCCGCGCGCTACGTGGGCGCCCTGGACCAGGTCGCGCAGGCACGGCACCTGGGCCTCAGCCTGGACCTCGCGCAGGCGTCGGCGTGGTTCGGGCGGATGCTGGTGGAACGCCTGGAGAGCATCGCCGAGTCCTCGGATGTGCGCGCCTGGCAGGAGTTCCTGGAGCTGTTACAGATCGGGGCGCGCCTGACGCTCTGGCTGCCGGAACGGGCGCTGCAGGATCGGATGTTCCGGGTGCTGCGGAACCGCGTGCCGGTCCTCTTGGCGGGGCTCAAGGATCCGCGGGAGGAGGCCTACGCGCTCGTGACCGCGATCCTGGCGGTTGCGTCCCGCCTGACCCTGAACACGGACGAGGCCCGCGAACGGTTGCGCCCGCTGGAGGAGCGGTTCGCGGGGGATCCGACGTACTGGCCGTGAGGAGAGTCGAGAGCCGCGAGCCGAGAGCCGAGCGCCCAAGACCGAGAACCGAGAAGCGAGAGCCGCGAGCCGAGAGCCACGAGCCACGAGGCGGGAAACGTGAAGCGTGAAGCGTGACTGACCCCCAATCCCTGGCCCCTAACCCCTAGCCCCTGTTTTTGAGATGAGTGGCATCCGACGGCAGTTGCAGATCAAGTTCGTGACCGGTCTGCTGGTCATCGTGCCCATCGCGGTGACCGTCTGGACGTTCTGGGAGCTGTTCATCTTCGTGGACGGGCTCCTGGCGCCCGTGGTCGCCGACCGGCTGGGACGCCATGTCCCCGGGGTGGGCCTCCTGGTGGCGATCCTGCTGGTCCTCCTGATGGGGGTCTTCGCCACCAACGTGGTGGGGCGGCGGACGCTGGGGTGGCTGGACGGCCTGCTCTACCGGATCCCCATCTTCCGCAACGTCTACTCCGCGATGAAGCAACTGCTGAACGCGTTCTCGCCCGACAACCAGGTGGCCTTCAAGGAGTTCGTGCTGGTGCCGAATCGCGAGAAGGGATCTTACAGTTTCGGCTTCCTCACGGGCGAGGTGGCGCTGCAGCGCGGCAGCGGCGAGACGGAGCCCCTGGTGGCCGTGTACGTTCCCACCAATCACCTGTACCTGGGCGACATCGTGCTGGTCCGGCGCGAGGACATCATCCAGACACGCCTGACCATTCCCCAGGGCATCCAGATCGTGCTCTCGGGGGGCATCAGCATCCCCCAGATCCTGCGCCAGAAGCCGCCGGACCCGGACCGCCGGTAGGCGTCGGCCAGCGCCTGGCGTGGTCAGTCCCCGGTTCCCCGTTTTTCGATGAAGTGGAGCGTGTCATGGACGGCATAGTGTTTCAAGGCCTCTGGCTGGAGGCCATTTTCATCGGGATTCTCATCCTGCTGAACGGCTTCTTCGCCGGGGCCGAGGTCGCGCTGATCTCGGCCCGGCGGAGCCGCATCCAGCAGCTCGCCGCAGGGGGCGACGGCCGCGCCCGGCGCGTGGCGCTGCTCCAGGAGGACCCGGACCGTTTCCTGGCCACGGTGCAGATCGGCGTGACCTTCATCGGGACCCTGGCCTCGGCCGTGGGCGGGGCCGCTTCGGTGCGGGCGCTCTCGCCCATGATCCGGGAGATTCCCATCCCCGGGCTCCGCGGGGCGGCCGAGCCGGTCGCCCTGGCGGCGATGGTCGTGGTGATCACCTATGTCATGCTGATTCTGGGGGAGCTGGCGCCCAAGTCGCTGGCCCTGCGCCATGCCGTGGCGCTGGCCCGCTGGGTGGCCGGTCCCATTGACCGCCTGGCACGCTCGACCTCCCCGGTGGTCCGCTTCCTCACCGCGTCCAACCGCTTCGTCCTGCGCCTGCTGGGCCAGAAGGGCGCCGCGGAGCGGGCCTTCGTCTCCGAGGAGGAGGTGAAACACATGCTGCAGGAAGGGCGCGTCCAGGGCGTCTTCGACAAGACGGAGGAGGAGCTGATCCACAGCGTCTTCGAGTTCACCGAGGCCTCGGTGAATGAGGTGATGATCCCGCGGCCTCGCATCCAGGCCATCGACGTGGACACGCCCGTGGAGCAGATCCTGGCCTATATCATCGAGACCGGGAAGTCCCGCTATCCCGTCTATCGCACCTCGCTGGACGAGGTCCTGGGCATCCTCTACGACAAGGACCTCTTCCGCCTCCTGGCGGAGAAGAAGCCCATCGTGCCGACGGAGATCCTGCGGCCCGTCTTCTTCGCGCCCGAGACGGCGCAGGTGAGCCACCTCCTCAAGGAGATGCAGAAGCGCCGGATGCCCATGGCG
>METI01000074.1 GCA_001771285.1 candidate division NC10 bacterium RIFCSPLOWO2_12_FULL_66_18 | reverse complement strand
CGGGCGCCCTGAAGCTGGCCGCGGCCGGCCGCCTCCCCGCCGAGGGGATCACGGTCATTCCCCTCACCGGGTCCGGATTGAAGGCAGGCTCCACCATCGCGGAGTTGCTCAAGAGCCAGCCCGCTTGAATCCCTGCGGCTTCTCTTCCCGCGCCGGCCACCTCCACGCGCTGAGAACCCCGCTCCCCAGCCCCCTGGCCCGTCAGCCTGCCGACCCCGGGTCCATCCGGTGGATACGGGATCCCCTGCGCCTCCCCAGGAAGGCCCGCGGCACAACGCCGGGGTCCGCGCCGTGCCGTGCCCCCCTGCTGTGGTTCTTGACAGGGGGGATTCGAGAGGATATATTCAGGAATAATTATCGGTTAGGAAGACATGAAATCTGGGAAGGGATCACGACAACCATCCGCCGGGGGACCACCGGGGAGGGAGCTGGCCGAGCTGCTCCGGGCCCACCGGTTCAGGCTGACCTCTCAGCGCGCCGCGGTCTACCGGGCCGTGTGCGAGCTGGGGCACGCGAGCCCGCGACAGATCCACGAGATCGTCCGCCAGACTCATCCTATGCTCTCGCTGAACACAGTGTACGCCACCCTGGAGACACTGGCGCGGGTTGGCCAAATCCTCCGGCTCACAGGACTGGAGGGCAGCCTGCTCTTCGAGGCGGCCTCTCCCATCCATCACCACTTCCATTGCTTCTCCTGCCGGCGCGTCCTGGACATCCAGGACCCGACGTTGGACGAGATCCCGCTGCCGGCATCCACCCGGGGCCAGCTCACCGTCACCAGACGCCGCGTGGAGTTCTACGGCCACTGCCCCCGGTGTCGCCGACACCTGGGTTCGGCCGCGCCCAAGAAGGAGGTCCCGCCGGCCCTGCTTCGACGGGGGAAGGCCCGGGGCAAGGGAAGCAGTCCGCCAGGGGTCCGGCGAACGCGCTCCGGACCGAGGCGAGCATGAGATGCTGCCGGGGCGCGAAGGAGGTGATGCCTGGGCGAGATCACAGAGAACGCAAGGTGTCTTCATTCAAAGAGGGGGGAGCCATTCAAAGAAAGGAGAAAGACCATGGCCAAGGTAGCACGAGAGATGGTGGAGAAGACGGGGGTCAACGTTGACCAACTGGTAGAACTTTTGGTCAAGAATGCGGCCGCCGAACTCACCACCTTCTATTACTACACCATTCTGCGGGTGAACCTGATCGGATTGGAGGGGGAAGGAATCAAAGAGATTGCCGAGACGGCACGCATCGAAGATCGCAATCACTTTGAGGCCCTGGTCCCCCGCATCTACGAGCTTGGGGGCAAACTACCGGAAGACATGAAGGTCTTCCATGACCTCTCGGCCTGTCCGCCCGCCAGCCTGCCAAAGAATCCAAGTGACATCAAGGCAATGTTGACGGTGTTGGTGGAAGCGGAGAGATGCGCAGTGCGGGGATATACCCACATCTGCAACCTGACAGCCGGCAAGGATCATCGGACCTACGATTTATCTCTGGCGATCCTCAATGAGGAAGTGGAGCACGAGGCCTGGTTCTCTGAATTCCTGGGCGAGGGTCCTTCTGGCCACTACCTGCGTCGTGGTGAGACCTCTCCCTGGGTGGGAAAGTTCTTGAGGTAAGCTTGGAATCGGCCAAGGGGAGGTCCGGTGTATGTTCGGGCCTCCCCAATGCCACTGGGCCAGGCCTCACGCGCACAGCCCTATGCAGAAGCGACGATTCACAAAGAAGGAACTCAGCCGATATGACGGCATGGATGGCGTCCCGGCGTTCATTGCCTATAAGGGAAGGGTATATGACGTGTCCCGAAGTTTCCTGTGGCTGAATGGCAGGCATCAGGCGGTTCACGCCGCTGGCGACGACTTGACCAGCAGTCTAGATGAAGCGCCACACGATGCGGATTTGCTCAAGAGATACCCGGTTGTTGGAACGCTGAGTGGGGACTGAGTAGGTATCGACTCTTGTTTGTGTCGTACGCGACGTCGCCCAACAGCCTGCCTGTGGTTTGGCGTGCTCACCCAAACCGGTCTGCGAGGACGCCCGACCGGGGGACCGGACCCACTTCGAGCTACTAAAAACACCCCGCGGACCACATCCTCCTCCGCAGCCCGTGGCCCCGCAGCGCCCTCCCCATCCAGACCCACCAGACGGGCGGCCAGGCAACAGCACCGCCTGCATCGCGGTCTTCCCACGCCACGCGGCTGATCCCGGGGGGGGCCAAAAAAAGTGGACGCCGGCAGGACGGTGGATCCCTGCCGGCGTTTCTCTTTCCTCAATGCTATGCCCGCCCGGCTCTCTCCGTCCCCCCTCAGGCCGCCTTGCGGATCTTGAGAAACATCGCGGCCATCTCCGCTTCGTCGAGGTCCGAGATCAGAAGGCAGGCCAGGTCCCGCTGCTTCCACAGGAGCAGGTGGCGGCCCGACGTCACCCGGTGGTGCGGTTTGAAGGTCTCGATGGGCATCCGGTTCTCGGCCGGGATGGTTGTGCCGGCCTCCGGCATGAGAAACAGCGTCGTGTACCGGCCGGAACCGTCCCGATAGACGAAGGCAGCGGCCCGCTTTCCCAAGAGATCGCTCACGAGGCCGGCCACCAACTGGACCTGGGAATCGCCGCGGAAGATCGGTTCGAAGGAGAAATCCACCTGTGAGCGCAACTCCTTCACCAGCGCGGGAGGATCCGGGATCGGCCGGTTCATCATCTCCTTGGCATACTCGACGTGCTCGGCCACCGCCTGGGCCGCCAGCCGGGACACGGGATCCCTCGCCATCCAGAGCGTCCCTCCCCACACGAGCAGCAGGACGGCGATCGCCCCGGCCAGGGAACCGACCGTCCACGGGTGGCTGCGGAGCAGGGCGCGCCATCCGGGTCCGCCAAAGGCGTCCTGGGCCATGGCAGCCTGAATCCGGCTGCGCAGGGCCGGCGGCGCCGGGTACCGCGGGGCCCGGGCTTGAATCAGGGCGCGGACCTCGGCCTCCCTCTGGAGCGCCGCGGCGCAGGAGGCGCACTGCCCCACGTGGGCACGCACCGCTTCGGCCGTGCCGGCCTCCAGGTGTCCCCGATTCAGATCACTGAGATGTTCGCGAGCCTCAGCACATTCCATCGTATTGCTCGGCCGATCTATGACGCGTAGTCGCGGAGCAGCTCCTTGAGGATCGCTCGGGCCCGGAAGAGCCGGGACTTCACCGTCCCCACGGGACAGTCCATGATCCGCGCGATCTCCCCCATGCTGAAATCCTCGACGTCCGCCAGGAGCACCACGGAGCGATACGCTTCGGGCAGGCGCTTCAAAGCCGCGGTCAGGTCCAGGCCTGCTGTTCCATCCTGCGGCCCTGCCAGCCGGTTTTCCACGCCAGTCGGTCCTTCCAAAGTGGACATCCTGTCCAAAACCTCCGGGTCCATGACCTCTGGTTCCCGTCCCTTCCGCTTGTACCGGGTAAAGAACGTATTCCTCAGTATCTGAAACAACCATGCACGGAGATTGGTTCCAGGCTGGAACTGATGGGCCGCGCGGATGGCGCGCAGGTAGGTCTCCTGGACGAGATCCTCCGCCTCGGTCGGATCTCGGGCGAGCCAACGCGCGAGATTGTAGAGGGCGTCGAGGTGGTTCAGTGCCTCTGCGGGCAACGGTGTCTTTGCGTCGCTCATGGGCGGAAGATCATACGATCCTTGTAGGGTTCAGGTTCGCGTGAGGCTACCAGATCGCCTGCGGGCGCGCAAGCCTACGAATCTGGTCCTGATTGTTCCCCGGCTACTTTCCGCACCTCCGATCCTCGAGGCAGGTTCCCTCGCGTCGGAATTCGCGTCTTGCATGCCGCGTCCCTCTTCGGCGGCATCGCTCACTGCCTTCGCCAGAACAGGAGCGCCCCCGCCACCAGGATGAGGCCGGCCACTACGAATCCCTGGCGGTATCCCAGAACCTCTGCCAACCAGCCAAAGCCGATGGCCCCAACAGCTCCCCCCGTGAGGGCGGCCATGTTGTATGCGGCCAGCGCTCTCCCACGCGCCCCGCTGGGCGCCCGGTCGAAGGCCAGCGCGCTCGTCGCCGGATAGACGAATCCCTGGGAGGCCCCGTTGATCAGGGCGATCACCAGGAGCAGCCAGGTGGAATGCAGCACGCTGAACAGCAGGATCCCTGCGGCCAAGCCGACCAGCGATGGGAGAATCACCTGTCGTCGCCCGAACCGATCCGCCAGCCGGCCGCCCAGGAAACGCACCACGATGGCTGCAACCGCGTACAGGAGGTAGAACGGGCCGATCCGAGGAATCCCCACCTGGCGGGCGAAGGGCGGCAGAAACACGAAGACAATCGAGTTGGCCAGCCCGAACTGGAAGGCCGCCGTGAGGACCGGGAAGAAGGTATGCCAGAACCCCGCTCCGAACCCTAGGAAAGTCCCAGGGACCTCAGAGGGGGCGGGGACAACGATCGCCACGCACACCGCCAGCGTCCCCGCGGCCACGACCACGGACGCCACGAAGAGCGTGCGGAATCCCCAGGCTTGCAACACTATCTCGCCGATGGCGGGCGCCAGGGCGATCGTCACGAGGCCCGAGACCCCGAAGATGCCCACCGCCTCTGCCCGGCGGCTGGGAGGCGCCAGGTCCGCGATGAGGGTGAGATTGCTGGTGATGAACACGGAGAAGGCCACGCCTTGCAGGAACCGGATCAGGTAAAAGTGCCAACCGAGGGCGGTGGAGGCGGCATAGGCGACCGAGGTCGCCGCCACGAGGCCAGCCGCCAGGAGCATAAACGGCTTCCGACCCCACCGATCCAGGAGAGGCCCGATGCCCGCCTGGCAGAGGACGGCGGCCACGCTATGCATGGCCATAATGCTGCCGATCTGCCCCTCACGGCCCCCTAGGGCCTGGATGTAGAGGGGCAGCAGCGTGTAGACGTTGAGATTGGTGAAGAAGAGGAAGTTGGCGAGGCCTGCCAGGATGAACGGTTTCGTGTACACCAGTGAACCAGGGGATCCGAGGGGGAAATCCGGGGCTCAGCGCAGGTGGCGCCGGAGGGTGGCAATCAGGGCGTCCCGCTCTGCCGGGAGCAGGGTCGTCCTCGGAAGCTCGTTGGCCCAGATCGGCTTGGGATACACACCGTCCTCACGGAAGCGAGGAATGATGTGCCAATGCATGTGGGGGACCTGGTTGCCGAGCAACTCGTAATTCATCTTGATCGGCTTCAGGGCACGGAACACCGCCTCGGCGGTCCGGGTGACGTCGTCCAGGAAGGCGGTCCGCATCGCGGGGGTGAGCTGGAACAGCTCGGTGTAGTGCTCGCCTAACGTCACGAGACACCGGCCGCGGAAGGCCTGGTCGGGGAACAGCGCGGCCGTGGACACCGAAAGCTCCGCGATCCGATAGTCCTCGGGGAGAAAGATCGCCTGGCAGGCTTCAATGCACCGTGGATCCATCAAAAGGCTCCAATCCGGAGGGTCCGCGGCTGAGTATCCCACTCGCGGCCGCCCTGTCAACGAGTTTTTGGCACTTTTTGCCTTGCGGGATTCCCGGGCCTTGGATATCGTACCCCCAGTCCAGGAGCAGTGAGGCAGACCGTCACCTCCCCGGGCGATCGCGCGTGCCGGCGGCCCGGAATGTCAGCCGGGGGGGTGACGGATCGGGCACGATGGAAGCGGGGGCCACTCACCAGGAGGGCAGAACCATGGCGGCGGCGTACGTCCTGATCGAGGCAGCACCCAAGAAGGCGCTGCAGGCGTGCACGAAGATCGCGAAGATCCCCGGCGTGAAGTCGGCTCACCTGGTCACCGGGCCCTACGATATCATCGCCTACGTGGAGGCCAAGGACCCGGGAGCCATCGGCAGACTCGTCATGTCGAAGATCCAGGCGGTGACCGGTGTCGGGAAGACCATCACTTGCGTGGTGGTGTGACCGAGCCCGACTTCAACGCAACCACAGATTACGCAGATTTCGCAGATTTCCCTGAGGGGAAGCGGTCAGGGGAGGAGACGTCCGCCCTCACGCATCTCTGCCGGTCCTGCCTTGTCCACTTGACCACTTGACCAGATGGCCCTGGCAGTGCCAGGGTGCCCGCTCGCCTGACTGCCCGATTGCCTACTCCGACAGGAGTTCTACGGCCAGATTCACCAGCGTCCGCACCATCACGCCCGTTCCGCCTTTCACCTGGTAGCCCTTCTCCTTGTCCGTCTCGAACGTTCCGGCGATGTCCAGGTGCACCCACGGCGTCTCCCCCACGAAGCGCTGGAGGAACTTGGCCGCCGTGATGGCCCCGCCCTTCCGGCCGCCCGTGTTCTTGATCTCGGCCACGTCGCTCTTGATCAGTTCGTCGTACTCGACGTCCATGGGCATGGGCCAGATCTTCTCCCCCGTGGCCCGGCCGGCGGCAACCACCTTGTCCAGCAGCGCCTGATTGCTGGCGAAGGCGCCGCTGTTCAGCGTTCCCAGCGCAACCACACACGCCCCGGTCAGGGTGGCCACATCCACGAGGTGGCTCACCTTCTGGCGGCAGGCGTAGTGCAGGGCATCGGCCAGGACCAGCCGCCCCTCGGCATCGGTGTTGATCACCTCGATAGTCTTCCCGCTCATGGCCCGCAGAATGTCCCCCGGCTTCAGCGCCGTGCCGCTGGGGAGATTCTCCGTCGCGGGCACGACGGCCGTCACATGAATGGGGAGCTGTAACCGCGCGATCGCAGAGGTGGCAGCGATGACGGCGGCTGCCCCGGCCATGTCTCCCTTCATGGCCTCCATGTTCTCGGCCGGCTTGATGGAGATCCCCCCCGAGTCGAAGGTGATCCCCTTGCCCACCAGGCCGAGGTGCGGGCCACCCCGCCGGCCGCCGCGGTATTCGAGGATGATGAGCCGTGGCGGTTCCTGGCTGCCGCGGGCGACGCCCAGGAGCGCCCGCGCGCCCATCCGCCGGAGTTCGGGCGGGCCGAGCAACCGGCAGCGCAAACCTGTCCGGCGGGCCAGATCCCTTGCGCGCCGGCCCAGCTCCGCGGGGGTCAGGGCGTTCCCGGGTTCGTTCACCAGGTCTCGAGCGACGTTGGTGGCCTCGGCCACGATCCGCCCGCGTCGAACCGCCTCGGCCATGGCCCGCAACTTCTCCCGATCCCGCTCGATGATGGTGAGCGCCTCGATCTCTTTCCCATCCTCGGAGTTCTTCTTATAGCGGGTAAACCGATACAGGCCGAGCAGTGCCCCTTCGCAGAGAGCCTGGGTAGACTGCGCGGCATTGAAGCCCCGGGTACCCGTCTGGGCACCCAAGTGGGTCCCGGCCCCGTGGACGATGGTGCCGACCCGGCGCGCCCCGATCTTGCGGAGGTGCTTGACCGCCTCGGCCGAGACGATTCGCACCCGCTCCAGGGTGAAGTCCTCCGGCTTCCCCAGCCCCATCACCAGGACCCGATCCACCGGCAGCTTCCCCAGGGCGTGGACGAGCGTCTGCTCTCCCCACTTGCCGGTCACCTCCCCCACCCGGATCAGCTTGCGGATGGCGCCGCCCAGGGCCGTGTCCACGGCTCCCGTGGCACCGCCCGGCGCCTTGACGCCCTCGAACAGGTTCACCACCAGGGCATCGCCCCGGAACTTTGCCACGTCCCCGACGATGATTCGGATGTCCAAGGCCTGCTCCTTTCCGAAAGTTCGCACGAGGTGAGAAGGATTCAGACTAACTGGATTTCCAAGCGGTTCAGCCATCAGCAGTCAGCAAGCAGGGGCCGGGGATCAGGGGCCAGGGGACGGGGGTTCGATCCTCCCCGATCCCTGACCCCCGACCCCCAACCCCTGCATGAGTGGCTGACGGCTGAGGGCTCGCCAAAGATTTATAGCCCACGAAGGCAAAGCAATCCAAGCCGAATCGCCGGGTGGTCTGGACATCCGGGGCAGGGTCGGGCTAGTATGAGGTTGCCCTGTTCATCCCATTCACCGGGCCATTCACCGGGCAAGGCGTCAACAGGCGGCACACTTCCAGGAGGGTACCATCCATGGCCACGTGGGACGTCTCCGCGCTGCTCAGCGAAGATCGGCAGCATCTCCTTCACCCGCTGTACCACCCGGCGGACCACGCGCAACCACACGTCTGGGTCCGGGGTAGCGGCATCACCATGACCGATGCCTCGGGACGCGAATTCATTGACGGCCTGTCCTGTCTGTGGAACGTGAATATCGGCCACGGTCGCCGCGAGCTGGCCGAGGCGGCCGCCGAGCAGATGGCGACCCTCGCCTTCTCCACCAACTACGTGGGATCGTCCAACGTACCGGCCATCCGGTTGGCCCGCCGGCTGACCGAGATCGCCTACCCGAATCTCCGCGCCGCCTTCTTCACCAGCGGGGGAGCCGAGTCGAACGAGAGCGCCTTCAAGACGGCGCGGTTCTACTGGAAGGCCAAGGGCCGCCCGGAGAAGGTGAAGATCATCGCCCGCCAGTACGCCTACCACGGCGTCACCCTGGCCACCATGAGCGCCACCGGCATCCCCGGGTACACCAAGATGTTCGAGCCCCGCGTGCCCAACTTCGTCCACACCGCGGCGCCCTATGCCTATCGCTTCGAGGGAGCGAAGCCCGGGGAGAGCGTGGGGCAAGCGGCCGCGCGGATGCTGGAGGAGACCATCCTCCGCGAGGGGCCGGACGCGGTGGCGGCCTTCATAGCCGAGCCGGTCCAGGGCGCGGGCGGCATCATCGTCCCACCCGACGACTACTTCCCCCGCATCCGGGAGATCTGCACCAGGCACGACGTGCTCTTCATCGCCGACGAGGTCATCACCGGCTTCGGCCGCACGGGCCGGTGGTTCGCCCTGGACCGCTGGGGCGTCCAGCCCGACATCCTGTCCTTCGCAAAGGGGATCACCAGCGGCTATGTGCCCCTGGGGGGAATCATGATCTCCGAGCCCATTCGCGAGGCCATGCTGTCGGTCCCCTACGCCGACCGCTGGATGCACGCCTACACCTACTCCGGCCACCCCACCTGCTGTGCCGTGGCGTTGCGGAACCTCGAGGTCTTCGAGAAGGAAGGCCTGGTGGAGCGGGCGGAGAAGATGGGGTCCCGCCTCTTGGCGGGTCTGCGCACCCTGCTGGACCTCAAGGCCGTCGGCGAGGTCCGCGGCCTGGGCCTGATGTGCGGGGTGGAGCTGGTGGCCGATCGTGTTACGAAGGCCGCCTTCGACCCCGCGCAGGGCATCCTCGGCCGGGTGAAGGCCGAACTGGAGGCCCAGGGGC
>METI01000073.1 GCA_001771285.1 candidate division NC10 bacterium RIFCSPLOWO2_12_FULL_66_18 | reverse complement strand
CAAGTCTGTCTGAACGAACTCCTCCGCAGACGAGGAGTTCGAGGCGCTCCTGACCGCTGGCGCCATTGATGAGGACCCAGTCCGTGGAGCGGAGGACGTGCTTATCGTGGAACGAATCAAGGGGCTGTTGCTTGCTTGAAGCGGGTGCGGTATCCGAGGCGTTGCTGGTCAGGCGGAATCTCACGAGGGACCGGAGCTATGGAACGCCGAACAGGGAAAAGAACCAGAAAGATTGAGGTCCGCGACGATCGGCTTTACACACTGGACGTTTTCATCATCAGCGACCCCATTACGCAAGAGTTCGCCAAGAAGAACCGTGTCATTTCCCGGACGATCCAGGTCCGGGGTCACCAGTCACTCCAAGAGCTTCACCGTGCTATCTTCCGCGCGTTCGATCGCGAGGAGGAGCATCTGTACGAGTTCCAAATCGGCGGCAAGGGTCCCTACGACCCAAAGGCCAAGTGCTACGTGCTGCCCATGGCCATG
The DNA here is from genome assembly GCA_001771285.1 of candidate division NC10 bacterium RIFCSPLOWO2_12_FULL_66_18. GTDB lineage: Bacteria > Methylomirabilota > Methylomirabilia > Methylomirabilales > 2-02-FULL-66-22 > 2-02-FULL-66-22. The sequence goes on along the minus strand of METI01000073.1, from coordinate 56,893 downwards.
ACGGACCCATTCGCGGAGGGGAAGCCCGCAGGTGATGTGACCCGGACCACCATTGGTTCACTCGGCTTGAAGGTCGGGCAGGCCTTTGGATATTGGTTCGACTTTGGCGCCGACTGGTGGCACCAGATCAACGTCGCGGCCATAGAGGAAGGCGGACCGCTGGGGAAGTATCCGAGGGTGACCAAGTGTGTCGGCAAGAGCCCGCCACAGTATGTGGACTGGGACGCGGAGGGGGAGTCATAGCGGGGGCAGGGCGATACGATTCTGAGGGCCTGACCCCAGGCCAAGGCTCAGCGAAGGGTCAGGAATTCCCGGAGGGCAAGGAAACGACGAGGGATGAGGCGTCTGGCTATGGGATCGACAACGAGACCCAGGGAATCGAGGGCAACCGCCCCGAGAACCTTGGCATCTCCCGGCTCGCCGAAGACCACGGGCGTGATGGTTTCGTGTCCATCGACTGCGAGAGAGGCTACACCGACGCGTCTTCGAATCACGGCTCCCGATGCCGTCTCGAATTCGCGCTCCGCCCAGCGAGGCTCGATCCCGAGGTTCGCCAGCACATCGGCGGGAACAAAACTGATCGTGGCCCCCGTATCCACGAGCAGTTCCAGCCTGGCAGTACTACCCGGCTCTGTCGGATGCGCGACCGTGACGGCCACTGAGAACGTCCCCATCGGAGGTTCCTTCCTACTGCTTTCTTTATCACGTAAGCCGTCAGGTCGGCAAGTTTCCCTCGGTCACCAGGACTGCCGGGCGATCTCGTAGAGGCGCTGCGCGAAGGGCGGGCCCTGCTCGAGGTCGAACACCACGCCGTGCGGCTGGGAGGGGCCGCGCAGCGTCCCCGTCCAGACGATCCGGCCAGGCAAGGCAAAGGCCATGACGGGCGTCTCCAGTTGCACTTCCACGCGTGTCCCCACGGCGAGGCTCTCCGGGAGGGCCAGGAGCAGTCCTCCGTCGCTGACGTCCAGCAGCTCTCCGGCAAGCTGCTGCAGGGCCCCCGCGGACTCCACGGTCACCGAGAACATCACCGGGTAGCGCCTGTACTGCCTCCGCTCCGAGCCCGTCGCCGGCTCCGGACTGTCAGGATGCATCAATCCGCCTCGCCTCCGCTCTCCATGGGCAGACCCCGCGGGAACCACGGTTCACCCCGTCACGCCTTGGGCCGCCCCCCCGGGCGGTAGCCTTCCAGGTCCAGGACCACGAACTGGTAGCCGGCCGCCTTGACCCGGCGGACCACGTCGGCCGCCAGGGCAGGATCCAGCAGCCTTCCCCGCTCTTCCGGCGGAAGCTCGATCCGCGCGATGGCCTCGTGGTGCCGGACCCGCACCTGCCGGAAGCCCAGCGCGCGGAGCGCCGCCTCCGCCGCCTCGACCTGGCCCAGCCGCTCGATCGTCACGGGAATGCCGTGCGGGATCCGGGAGGCCAGGCAGGCCATGGCAGGCTTCTCCCATGTGGGCAGGCCCAGCCTGCGGGACAGCTCCCGGATCTCCGCCTTGTGCAATCCGGCGTCCACCAGCGGGCTTCGGACGCCGTGCTGGCGGGCCGCCTCCCGGCCCGGGCGGACATCCCCGAGGTCGTCCAGGTTGGCCCCATCCACCACCCAGGCGTAGCCTTCGGATCGCGCCAGGACCACCAGCCGTTCGTAGAGTTCCGTCTTGCAGAAATAGCAGCGGTCCGGAGCGTTGGCCACGTACCCCGGCCGCGCGAGCTCCGTCGTCTCGATCCAGCGATGCCGGACCTTGAGGCGCCGGGCCAGCGCGGCCGCCTCCTCGCGTTCCGCGGCGGGAACGCTGGGCGACAGGCCCGTGACCGCCAAGACGCTCTCTCCCAGACACTCGGCCGCCACTGCCAGGAGGAAGGTGCTGTCCACCCCTCCCGAAAAGGCGACCAGGACGCGGCCCATGTCCCGCAGCAGGGTGCGCAGCCCCTCGGAGCGAGCCGCCAGCGCCGGCTCCATGGAAACCACCGCGGGTGGCGTCACGCCCCTGCCCTCCTGTCACCGGCCGCCCGCTGGAACATCGCCGCCAGGGAGGCCACCTCCGGCAGGACGAAGAACCGCCCCTCGATGTGCTGCTCGGGATCCTCGAAGAGCGCCTGGACCACCAGGACCTCCGCCCCCTGCCCCTCCAGGTCTGCCGTCACCTGCCGCATCAGGGTGGGGAAATCGTCAAAGTGGAACTCTGGTGGCGTGGGCATCAGGCGCTTCCCCAGGAGATCGCCGAGCCCGCTCAGGAACGACGAGGCCACGATGTTTCCGACTTCCTGGACGGCAGACTGCTCCTCGCCCGACAGAGACCGGGGGTTCCCCGGCGTTCCCAGGAGCGCCTGCAGCATGCGGAAGATCGTGGTCAGGGGGAAGAGGATGATCATCCGTCCCCTGACCTCCCCGACGATTTGGAAACCCAGGCCGGCCATGAGGACGGCTCCCGAACCCTCCACCAGGCCGGGCAGGGCGCTCTTGGGCAGGGCCCGGATGTCGGAAACCGACAGCCGCACCGGATGCCCCAGCAGGGCGGCCAGGGATTCGCTGGCCCGGCGCATGCTCTGCGTGCTCAGGTCCTGGAGCTGGCGCAGGATCACGTCGCTGAGCGCACCGTGATCGGTCATCAGACTCCCTGCCCGGTCCAACGCCACCACACCCCGTACATCCCGCTTGCGCCCCCCCAGCAGAGAAACGCGCCCCCGGCGGCCGGCGGGTCCGGAGCCCGACCCCCGCACCCGGCGGCTGAGCCGCCACTCCCACGCGCAGACCCGAGATCCCCCGGGAACGGCCTCACAGCGTATTGAGATCCAGAATGAGGACCGTGCTGCCGTCCCCCAGAATGGTCACCCCCGCGAAGCCGCGGAGACCTTTCAGCGCCTTGCCCAGCGACTTGACCATGACCTCACGATAGCCGACCAGGCGATCCACCGCCAGCCCCACCAGGCGCCCCCGCATCTCGGACAGGACCAGCAGCCGGGAGGGACCGGCGTCTTCCTCGGGGCGGCCCAGGATCCGTCCCAGGCGCACCAGCGGAAGAAGCGCGCCGTCGTAGGCGATCATCTCCTGTCCCTGGGACCGCTGGATCTCCGTCACCGGAACCTCCAGGATCTGCTGGACGTAGGTCACCGGGAGGGCATAGCGTTCTCCTCCCACCTCGACCAGCAGGACGGCAACCACCGCCAAGGTCAGCGGGAGCTTCAGCGTGAAGGTGCTCCCCCGGCCCGGGACCGACTCGATGAGCAGAATCCCGCGCAGCGACTCGATCACGGTCTTCACCACGTCCATGCCCACGCCGCGGCCCGAGACGTCGGTGACCTCCTTGGCGGTGCTGAATCCCGGGACCGTGATCAGGGCCAGGGCCTCGCCGTCCGGCAGGCTGTCATGCTGTTCGCGGGTGATCACCCCACGCTCCAGCGCCACGCGACGGAGGTGCGCGGGGTCCATGCCGCGACCATCGTCGCTCACCCGGATGAGGACGCTCTCGCGCTCCTTGCTGGCCTCCAGACGGATCGTCCCGGTCGGCGGTTTCCCGTTCCGCACCCGCTCCTCCGGCGCCTCGATGCCGTGGTCGATGGCATTCCGGAAGATATGGAGCAGCGGGTCCGGCAATTCCTCCAGGATCGCGCGGTCCAACTCGATCTCCTTCCCCAGGATCTCGAAGTTCAACTCCTTCCCCCGCTTGCGCGCCAGGTCCCGAACGGCCCGCGGGAAACGGTCGGCGATCATCTCCAGGGGCATCATGCGCAGCTTCATGGTCTGCTGCTGGAGGCCTTTCACCAGGGTCTCCACCCGTCCGATGCTCTCGCGCAGGGTCCGCGAGGGGATCGCCTGGCTTTCCTCCAGGAGCGTCCCCTTGGCCGTCACCAGCTCCCCCACCTGGTCCATCAGGTCGTCCAGGAGGCGCGTGTCGACGCGGAGCATGGTCGCGGCCCGACTCTGTGGTCCCGCCGGTCCCCCGGTCGGCGCCGCAGGGGGCGGAGCGACGGACGGGGCGGGGACCGCCGGCTGAAGAGACACGACGGGGGAAGGAGCGGGACGGATCTCGGTGGACCCTCCCTCCCGACGGGGCGGGTCCTGTCGTCCGCCCGGGGCGGGTCCGGGCCGATCCGGCCCCCGTCCGTCTTCCAGCGGTCGCACGATGACCGAGGCCACGTCCGGGAGGCTGGCCAGAAAGGCTTGGACCTCGGCGGCCGAACGGGCCGTGGCGAGGAGCATCGAGAGGCTCCCCGAGAACTCGCCGGCCTGCACCTGGTCCACCGACGGCGCGGACCGGATCAACTCTCCCAGGTCCCGCGTCCGCCGCAGGGTGATGTAGGCCCGCGCCGAGGGCAGGGGAGCGTCGGATGCGATCTGGAGCTCCACCGTGAAGAGGGTGAGGCCCTGGGCCTCCACCCGCTGACGCGCGGACGCCACCTCGGCCTCATCGGACGGCGCCGGAGCCGCGGCCAAAGGCTCGGCCACCATCAGGGACGCCATCTTCGCCACGTACGACTCGGCGACCAGCGTCGGCGCCTGGTCGGCGGCGATCTCCTCCACCGCCCGGCGCAGCAGGTCCACGCCTTCGAACAAGAGATCCACGCCGCGGCGTTCCAGGACCCCCGTGCCGCCCCGGAACCGGTCCAGGTAGTCCTCCATCCGGTGGGAGACCTTGGCGAGCTGGTCGTAGCCCATGGAGGCGGACATCCCTTTGAGGGAGTGGGCCTCGCGAAACAGGGTGTCGAGGGCCGTGCGGTCCCCGCTGTTCTGTTCCAGCGCCAGCAGGAGCCCGTCCATCTTCTGCAGGTGCTCCTGCGACTCGCTGACGAACATCTTGACGTACTTCGACATGTCCATAGAGTCACCTACTCGGACAGCGGGAGGAGCGCCGAGGCGGTACCCGCCCTGAGGCCCAGGCACACCTGGCGGATGGCTTCCGCCATCTCGCCGATGGGGACCACGCGATCCGCCAGATCCGCCTCTGCCAGTGCCCGTGGCATCCCATAGACCACACACGTCTCCTCGGCCTCGGCCAGGACCGTGCCCCCCCGGGCCTTGATGGCGCGCGCTCCGGCAAGCCCGTCTCGCCCCATGCCCGTGAGGACGACCCCCACGGCCCGGGGGCCAAAGGCTTCCGCCACCGAGGTGAACAGCTCGTCAACGGAGGGACGCACTCCGTGGCGCGGGGGGTCCAGCGTGAGCCGCGTCCGGCAGGTGCCACCCACCCCGCGCTCCACCACCAGGTGGCGGCCGCCCGGCGCGATGTAGATCCGGCCGGGCTGGACGACCGCCGCCTCCTCCGCCTCCAGGACCGGGAGGGACGAAACCTCGCCGAGTCGCCGACTCAGGATCCGGGTGAACTTCGGATGGATGTGCTGAACCAGGAAGATGGGAGCGGGGACGGGCAACTGCAAATCCGCCAGCAAGATCAGCAGGGCCCGGGGGCCTCCGGTGGAGGCCCCGATGGCCAGCGCCAGGGGCAATCCCCCTCGGGGCCGACGCCCGTTGCGCACGGGCTGGCCCCCACCGCCGGTCACCGCGCCTCCCCCCCTGACCCAGGCAGCACCACCGGCTGGAACTCGTCATCCAGCCCGAGCACGCTCTGCACCACCTTCAGGACGCGGCCGGGTTGAAAGGGCTTGACGATGAAGTCCCGCGCGCCGGACTCGATGGCCTCGGCGATCAGTGCCTCCTGCCCCAGGGCGCTGCACATCACTACGTTGGCCGAGGGATCGAAGCGCATGATCTCCTTCAGCGCCGTGATCCCGTCCATCTCGGGCATGACGATGTCCATGGTCGTCAGGTCCGGACGCAACTCCTGGTACAGCCGGATCGCCTCCACCCCGTTCCCTGCCTCGCCGGCGACGACGAAAGGCCCGCGGGCGAACAAGTCCCGGATCATGCTCCGCATGAAGATGGCGTCGTCCACGATCAGGATCTTGAAGGGCACGTCCACTCCCGTCCCGCCTGCCGCAGGGTCACCCGGCTCCCCGCATCTGCAACGCCACCCCCCATTCCGGCAGGGCGCGCGCGAACACGCGGGGCAGATCCAGGACGCCCACCACCTTGCCTTCCAGCTCGAAGACGCCTTCCAGGACCCCCAGGCTTCCCTCCCGGGGCGGCGGTTCGAGGGCCGAGACCGGGACCCCCCGCACCTGGGCGATTTGCTGCGCCGCCAGGCCCACGTTGATCTCCGGGTCGGCAAAGTCCAACACCACCGCGTGGGTGTTCGGCTGTGTCCCGGGCGGGATCCCCAGACATCCGGCCAGGTCGAACAGCGTGAGGACCCGCCCCCGGAGGTTCAGGATGCCCAGGATCTCGGCCGGGGCGTTGGGGACGCGCGTGACCCCCTCCAGCGGTTGGATCTCCCGAACCCACTCGAGGGGCAGGCCGAACCACTCGTCGCAGGCCTGGAAGAGAATGAGGCGTCGGAGCTCCTCCGGCGCCTCATCCGTTTCCCACTCCAGGTCAATGGGGGCCAGGGCCTGCTCTTCAGGCTCCGACATTGAATCGCGCCACCAGCGTCTTGAGTGTGTCCGCCAGTCGGCTCAACTGCTGGGCGGACTGGGCCATCTGTTCCATGGAGGCCGTCTGCTCCGTGGTCGCCGCCGAGGCTTCCTCCGTGGAGGCCGCGTTGTCCTCGGCCACCTTGGCGATCTCGTCGATCGTCTTCACCAGCTCCTGGGCGCCCTGCGTCTGCTGCTGGGTGAGGGCGGAGATCTCCTGCACCTTCTTGACCTCCTCCACCACCACCCGCACGATGTCCTCCAGGGCATCGCCGGTGTAGGTCAGCACCTCGCGGCCCGAGGTGATCTCCCGCGTGGCCACCTCGATGGAGGCGACCACCTTGCTGTTCTCTCCCTGGATCTGCTTGATGATCTCCGCGATCTTCTCGGCGGAGCCGGCAGCTTCGGTGGCGAGTTTCCGCACCTCCTCGGCCACGACGGCGAAGCCGCGGCCCGCCTCGCCGGCCCGCGCCGCCTCGATGGTGGCGTTCAGGGCCAGGAGGTGCGTCTGCTGCGCGATCTTCGTGATGACGTCCACGATAGTGCCGATCTGCTGGGTCTTCTCGCTGAAGCCCTTCACCCCGGTGGCGGCGCTCTCGATGATGCTGAAGACCCCCTTCATCTTCTCCATAGCCTCGCGGGCAGACTTGCCGCCGGTCTGCGCCGTGTAGCCGGCCTCGGCCGCCGCCTCGGCCGCCGACTTGGCGCGGGCCGCGATCTCGTTGATGGAACTGGCCATCTCCCGCATCACCTTGGAGGTCTGCTCCACCAGCCCGGCCTGGTGCTCCGCCCCCTTGGCGATCTGCTCGACGGTGGAGGCGATTTCCTCGGTGGAGGCGTTCATCTCCTCGGCCGACGCGGAGAGGGCCATGGCCGAGCTGGTCACCGCGTCCGAGGTCGTCTTGACCTCCCGCACGATGTCCCGCAGGCTCCCCACCATCAGGTTGAAGGCCGAGGCCAGGTCCCCCACCTCGTCCGACGTGTTCACCGGCACGTCCCGGGTCAGGTCGCCCTCCGCCACGATGCCGGCCGTCATGGCCAGGGACCGGATCTCCGTGGTCAGGTTCTTGGACATGACGAAGGCCAGGACCATGCCGGCCACGATGGCCAGCAGCCCCGTGATGATGAAGATGTACTCCTGGGGGAGGAACCGCCCGAGCACCCAGGACAGCAGGCCGGACAGGACGACCGTCGCGAAGATCACCAGGAGAAAACCGACGTAGAGTTTCTTGCCGATCGTCGTCGCGGATTCCATGGCTACCCCTCCCCGCAGGGATTCCGCCGGATGTGCCGCCGCATCGCCTCCGGGAGCATTGTCAGTTGATACGTGCGAGGTACCATACCCAGCCCGAATTCCGAAGTCAAGCAGAAAGCCCCATTTCCGAGAGGTCCGGCGCCCCCGAGGGCGGTCCGTGTCACGCCGCCCGCGTGGAGCGCAACTCGGGCTTCCGGTAGATCCGTTCGGCGACGTCCATCGGCTCGAAGCAATCCCGGGCCGCGCCGGCCAGCCCCTCCACCTTCCCCAGGACCAGAAAGCCGCCGGGGGTGAGGGCCTCGTGCAGGGCCAGGAGCACGCGCTCCTGCAGAGCCTCGGTCATATAGATCAGCACGTTCCGGCAGACCAGCAGGTCAATGCGACCGAAGGGCAGCGGATCCAGAATATTGTGTTGCTTGAAAAAGACCAGGCGGCGTACCTCGGGGACAACCAGTGAGCGATCCCCATCCTGAAGGAAATACCGCTGGTACCAGCGGGTCGGGAGGTGCGTCAGGCTGGCCGCAGGATACCGGGCCTCTTTGGCATGCTGTAGGCTGGTCGGGTCGATGTCGGTGGCGTAGATCGCGCTGGAGTACTCTTGCAGGGCCTGCGCCCTCGTCTCCAGCAGGAGGATGGCCAGGGAGTATGGCTCCTCCCCGTAGGCACACCCCACGCTCCAGAGCCGCAGGGCGCGGCCGCCGCCGCGCTGCTTCTTCGCCAGGATGGCGGGGAGGATGTCCTCCTGGATCGCGCGGAAGGTGCTCGGATTCCGGAAGAACTGGGAGACGTGGATGGTGAGAGCCTTGACCAGCCGGCTTCGCTCCGCCAGATCGCCGATCACCAGCTTCAGGTAGGCCCGCAGGCTTGACGCCCCGCAGGCCCGCTGGCGGACGGTGATCCGGCGAAGGACGCACTTCTCCTTGTAGAGATCGAGGTCAATCCCCCCGGCCCGGAGGATGAGATCGCGCAACCCGGCATATGCTTCGGCCTCCAGCTTGCCCTGGAGGGCGCTGCCGGCGATGCTAGGTGCCGTTCGCGGTGGGTCTGGGGCCAATCCCCCGCCCCGGTTTCCTCCGGCCATTCGTCCATCCAGGCGTGGAGGGGGCAATGCGCGGTCCGTCCCCTTATCGTTTCCGGGGCAATTCCTGCCGGGCCCCGCGAGCCTGGCCGGTCCCCACCATCGGCGTCGTCTGAGAGTCGAGTCCCGAGACGACACGGAGGTTCTCCTCGAACTCCTTGAGCCGCGCGACCTCAAGTTTCAACCGGCTGAGGTGTTCCGCCTGTCCCTCCAGGAGCGAAGTGAGGGACCGGTTCTCCCGCTCGAGATACGCCATGCGCGCCAAGTCCACCTGGCCCCGGAAAAGGCTGAGGATCGAGACCGTGGAGCCGGCCACCAGGATCAGCAGGATGACGCTGGTAACCACCAGCAGGCGCTTGGGCAGGCGCATCCGGCGCATGCGTCCCGATTCGGTGAAGGCCAGGATGGTCACGGCACCCTGAAGCGCCGTCGTGAGCCGTGCCCGTCCGGCACGGAAGCGAATGTGAAGGTCCTCGGCCATACCTCCCTCCTCTCGCCTCACCCGCGGGGCCCCCGGGCTCCGACGCACAGGGCCCCGACCAGCCCCTGCGAGTGGTCAGAGCACGGTCACCCGGAGACCCGCAGGTGATCGAACCCGCCAGCCAGGATCTCCTCCCGGCCGTCCGCACGGGCCAGCCTGGGGACCGGCTGACCCGCAATCACCTCGCCGATCCGGGTGACTGCCAAGCCTGGGGCAATCTCCGCCAGGGTGGGTCGCGGATCAGCGGGAGTGGTGAAGAGCAGTTCGTAGTCCTCCCCGCCCCGCAGGGCAAGGTCCAGGGGATCCCGGGCGGTGAGCCGCGCCATGGCCGCGGCCCCGGCGTGAATAGGGATCCGACTCGCCAGGATACGAGCCGCCACCCGGCTCTCCGTGCACAGGTGGCCGGCATCCGAGGCCACGCCATCGCTGACATCGATCATGGCTGTCGCACATCCGACCAGGGCCTGCCCCGCCGCGAGTCGGGGGGCGGGCGTCAGGTGGACTGCCATGGCCGCCTGGATCGCCGCCTCCTCCTCCGTAGCGAGCCAGGCGGGCCTGGCGATGTCCGCCGGCCATGGGGCGCCCGGTCGCAGCCCCAGCTCCAGAGCCAGGAGGCCCGCGGCCGCCCCCCCCAGCATCCCCGTCACCCAGAGCCCATCGCCCGGTTTTGCCCCGGACCGCAGCACCGCGTCCCCCGGCGGGGGCACCCCCAGAAGCGTCACCGCCAGCACCAGGCCGCTCCTGGAACTGCAGGTGTCACCGCCCACCAGGGTGACGCCGTAGGTCGCAGCCTCCTCTTCCAGGCCGGCCAACAGCGCTTCCAGTTCCGTCAGGCTGGGCCCGGCGAGGGGGATGGCCAACCCCAGCAAGACGTAGAGGGGGCGTCCCCCCATGGCGGCGATGTCGCTCACGTTGACCGCCATGGCCTTGCGGCCCAGATCCCGGGGGCGACCCCAGCGCCACTGGAAGTGGATCCCCTCCAGCAGCATGTCGGTGGTCACCAGGAGCCCGCCGCCCGCTGGGATCGCGAGCAGGGCGGCGTCATCCCCGATCCCGAGGATGGTCCCGGGCGAGCGCTGCTGCGCGCGCTGACGGATCAGGTCGATCAGGCCGAACTCGCCCAGGGCGGCCAACTCGGGGTCCATGCGCCCCTCAATTTCACACTGACAACGGACAACCGACAACCGGTCAATGGTCGCTTGTCGGTTGTCGGTTTTCCATTGCCAATCCTATCAGAGCGTGACCCGTTCCAAGTCCGCAAGGACCTGTTGCCGGATCGCCTGCACGTCCGGAAGCGTCCGGACCAGCCGGCCGTCTTGCACGAGAGGCTGCAGGAGGGAGGTGGGTTCTCCACCGCAGCAGTCGGGGCGCGGCACCGCGGCAGGGACCACCTGGAGGCGCCCGCAGCCGGCACAGCGATAGACCGCCTTCCGGCCCGAGAGTTTCCCTCGCTTCGCCACGGGGACCCCGTCCACCTCGACGATGTCCATGGAAAAGTTCAGGACGGGCGCATTGCTGATGCAGCTCCCCACGCCGTAGGCGTCCGCCACGGAATTCAGGCGCAGGATCTCGTCCTCGTCCAGACCGCCGCTCACGAAGAGCCGGACGTGCTGGAATCCCCGGAGATCCAACTCCCAGCGGACCTCCCGGAGGATCCCCACCAGGTCCCCCCGGCGCGAGGCGGGGGTATCCAGTCGAACCGCGTACAGGTCCGGCCCCAACGCCTCGGCCACCCGCACCGCCTCCATCTTCTCGTCGCCGAAGGTGTCGATCAGGACCACCCGGCGCACGGCCGGGTCAACGATCTCATGAAAGGCCTTCGCCGCCACCACCGTATCCCCAAGCATGAGGATCAGGGAATGGGGCATGGTCCCGCTCGGCTCCACCTTGATGAGTTCGGCGCTCTTCACCACGGCCACCCCGTCGCAGCCCCCCAGGTAGGCGTTGCGCTCGATCATGGGGGCCAGGGCCGGGTGCATGCGCCGGGCCCCGAAGCTCACCACCGGGTGGCCGGCCGCGGCCTTCTTGCACCGGGCGGCCTTGGTGGCCACCCCCGAAGCCTGGCACAGGAGCCCCAGGAGCGCCGTCTCGTAGTGGGCAAAGTCGATGTAGCGGCCCTCGATCATCAAGACCGGCTGCATGGCGCCGAAGAGCGTGCCCTCCGGGAAGGCGTGCACCGTGACCGGCAGGCCCGTGAGAAGCGCAGCCGCTTCCTCGATGCCGGCCAGCACCCCCCAGGACCAGCCGGGCGGGAAGCTCTTCAGGATCACCTCGGCCACGGCGCGCTTGGTGACCCCCTGTCGCTTGAGGATCTCCAGCGTCCGCAGGAAGTAGACGTCCGTGACCTGACCGGCCTTGATCTCTTCGTCCTTCGCCGTGTGAAACAACCTTTCAGTCATCGCGATCCCGTCCCCTTGTCTTGCGACAGCGAAATCCGACTCGCTGTCCGTTTCCCCGTCGGCTCTCGCTGTCGGGTATCCCTCTCGCTGTCGGGTGTATTCCGCGCCGGCAGCGCCTGGCTCAGCCGGGCGAATTCCTCCAGCGCGAGGGTCTCCCCCCGCCGCCCTCCCGCGATGCCGCAGGCCTCCAGGGCGGCGTCCAGGACGGCGGCCGGCCACCCGCCGTGAAGCAGCGTGTTCCGGAGCGTCTTGCGCCGCTGGCTGAAGGCCGCCCGGATCACGGCGAAGAGCCGGGCCTCGCTCGCCACCGCGACGCGTGGGGCATCCAGAAGATCGAATCGGAGGAGCGTCGAATCCACCTCCGGCGTCGGGTAGAAGGCGCCGCGCGGGATGGCCAGGACCGGTCGCGCCTCGGCGCGATACTGGCAGGCCAGGGTGAGGGCGCCGTAGGTCTTGCCCCCCGGGCTGGCACTGATGCGCTCCGCCACCTCCCGCTGCACCGTCAGGTACAGCGCCTCGAATACCTCCCGGCACCGCAGGAGGCGAAGGATCAGGGGCGTGGTGATGTAGTAGGGGATGTTGGCCACGACCCGGATCCGCCCCCGCTCCGGATGGTCGCCGTAGTGCGCGGCGAAATCGACGCGGAGGGCATCGGCGACCCGCACGGTCAGGCCGGGATGGGATCCGAGCGTCTCGGTCAGGGCCGCGGCGAGATCCCGATCCAGCTCCACCGCCAGGACGGTGGCTCCAGCCTGCAGCAGCGCCTCGGTGAGGACCCCCGTGCCGGGGCCGATCTCCACCACCATGCGGCCGGGCGTGATACCGGCCGCGGCCACGATGGCGTCACGCACCCGCGGGTTCACCAGGAAGTGCTGTCCGCGCGCCGTTCGCGGGCGCAGGCCCCGGCTGGCCAGGAACGCCCGCGTCCGGGACAGGAGGGAAGGCGAGGATAGGGGCGTCTGGATCACCGGGCGGTCGTTCCGGAGGCCGTCGCCTGTTTCAGGTACATGCGGGCGAGCCGGTGCTTGGGATCGAGCTGCAGGGCGCGCTCCCACGTCTTCACCGCGTCGGTCAGGTTCCCCAGCTTCTGGTGAAGCACGCCAAGGCTCACGTGGGCCTCGACGTAGTTCGGCTTGAGCTCCAGGGCCCGCAGGAGGGAGGCCTTGGCCTCGGCGTACAGGCCCAGCTCGCGACAGCTCACCGCCCGGCGGTTGTGGAGATCGGGGAAGGTGGGGCACAGCAGGAGCGCCTTGTCGTACTCGGCGATGGCCTCGGCGTACAGACCCAGCTCGTGGTACTTCCTGCCCAGGTCGGCGTGGGCGTTGGCCAGCTTGCCCCGAACCCCCAGGCTGAGCCGCTGGGGACCTGGCGCGTCAGGTGACTCCAGCCGGGTTGCTTCCTGTGCCGCCTGTTCGTAGGCCCCTATGTCGGTCAGGGTCAGGACCAGGTTGAGCCGCGCCTCGGTGTAATTGGGGTTCAGGCTCAGGGCCCGTCGGAACAGCGTGACCGCCTGCTCTCCCGCATTGCGCTGGCTGGCGATGAACCCCAGCATATTGTACACGTTGGCATAGGTGGGGGTGCGGTCCACGACACGAAGCAGGAGGGCCTCCGCCTCGTCATAGTTCCCCGCCTCGAAGGCGCTGGTGCCCTGCTGGACCAGTTGCCGGATTTCCGCGGTCATCGTCGGCTGTCCCGAAAGCGTTCAGCCATCGGGCCTCAGCCTTTCTGCCCAGCACCTGTGCTGACCCCTGGAGGCTGACGGCTGATGGCTTCCCGGGCCCCCTACCGGAAGACCTGGTAGCCCTTCACGGTGTCCGCCAGCTCGTCCCAGGTCTCCTTCATGCCCTGCCACAGGCGATCAACGGCTCCGGGGCCTTTGGGCTTGGGCGGGCCCGTTCGGACCAGGGTGACCCCCAGCCGGGCGGCGGCCGCCGCAGCCCACTCGGACTGCGAGTACGACTGCACCACGCGCTGGAATGCGGCGCGCGCCTCGTCCTTCTGCTCGAGCTGCCAGAGCGACTCCCCCAGGAGGTAGAGGGCCTGGTCGTCGAAGCCGGCCCTCCCGTACTGGGCCAGCAGGTTGTTGAACCGGCCCACCGCCGCCGCATAGTTGCCCCGCGTGAAGTAGAAGGTCCCGACGTACAGCTCCTTCTCGGCCAGCTTCCGCCGGGCCAGGTTTCTCCGCTCGAGGGCGTCGGGTGCGTACTGGGAGTCCGGCATCTGGCTCAGGAGCAGGTCGAACTCCTCCAGGGCCTTTCGCGTGAACGTCTGGTCCCGGTCCGAAGAGTCAGCCTGGCGGAAATAGGACATGCCCAGATAGTAGTGGGCCTCGTCGGCCCGCTCGTGCTGGGGATGGAGGTCCAGGAAACGCTGGTACTCCGCTCGGGCCTCGTCAAATTTCTTCTCCAGATAGAGTGCCTTGGCCGACGTCAGACGGGCCACCGCCAGCAGATCGCTCTCCGGGTACTGGTTCATGAGGCGCTGGAGGTCCTTGCGGGCCTCCTCGTACCGGCGGCGCTCCACCGCCACCTCCGCGGATCGCAGCAGGTCCTGATCGCTCCGCTGGCTCTCTCGCTGCGGGGACCGCCCGTAGAAATACTCGTAGATACCGCACCCCTGGAGCAGGAGGCTCAGCCCCACCAGGAGGAGCCATCCCCGCGTGAGGCATCGGAGGCGGATGGACAGTGATGTCATGGAGATGCTCGGCGGGGGTGCGAGGTTGACAATGGGCATGAGGTTGTGCTCCGGCCTGCGAATCCCGGTCTCCCCCCCGGCCGGCTGACCCCGGCCGGGCACGGGGGTCGGGATCACCGGAGCAGTCGGGGAGATTGGCGAGGCGATCAGGCGGACTCTGCCTTCTTTTTGTAGAGGATGATGGGATGGGCCCGCTCGATCACCACGTCCCGGTTGATGATGCACTCGCTGATCCCCGACTGGGAGGGGAGCTCGTACATGATGTCGAGCATGACATCTTCCAGGATGGCCCGGAGGCCGCGGGCCCCGGTTCCTCGCTTGGCCGCCTCCTCGGCGATGGCCGCCACCGCATCGTCCGTGAAGGTCAACTTCACGTGCTCGAAGTCGAAGAACTTCTGGTACTGGCGCAGGAGCGCGCTCTTCGGCTCCTTGAGGATGCGCACCAGCAGCTTCTCGTCCAGCTCGTGCAGGACGGCCGCCACGGGGAGCCGCCCCACCAGCTCCGGGATGAGACCGTACCGCAGCAGGTCCTCGGGTTGGATCTGGCTCAGCAGCTCGCTGACCTTCCGGTCTTTCCGGCCCTTGATCTCCGCCCCGAAGCCGACCCGTCGCTCACCCACGCGCGCCTGGATGATCTTGTCCAGGCCCACGAAGGCGCCCCCGCAGACGAACAGGATGTTGGTGGTGTCCACCTGGAGATACTCCTGTTGCGGGTGCTTGCGGCCGCCCTGGGGGGGCACGTTGGCCACCGTGCCTTCCAGGATCTTCAGGAGGGCCTGCTGGACCCCCTCCCCCGAGACGTCCCGGGTGATGGACGGGTTCTCCGACTTGCGAGCGATCTTGTCGATCTCGTCGATGTAGATGATGCCCCGCTCGGCCCGCTCCACGTCGTAATCGGCCACCTGGAGGAGGCGCAGGATGATGTTCTCGACGTCCTCGCCCACGTAGCCCGCCTCGGTCAGCGTGGTGGCGTCGGCGATGGTGAATGGCACGTCCAGAATCTTGGCCAGGGTCTGGGCCAGCAGGGTCTTGCCGCAGCCGGTGGGGCCGATCAGGAGGATGTTCGACTTGGTCAACTCGACATCGTCGAAGCTCTGCCGGGCGTTGATCCGCTTGTAGTGGTTGTGGACGGCGACCGAGAGGGTCTTCTTGGCCCGCTCCTGCCCGATCACGTACTGGTCCAGGATGGCCTTGATCTCCGCCGGCTTGGAAAGCTGGCTCAGGCCTTTCGACCGCTCCTCCTCCCACTCCTCGGCGATGATGTCATTGCAGAGCTCGATGCATTCGTCGCAGATGTAGACGGTGGGGCCGGCGATCAGCTTGCGCACGTCGTCCTGGCTCTTGCCGCAGAACGAGCACTGGAGCTTGCTGCCACCCTTGACCGCTTTGGCCATCCGCAGGCCTCCGTTCAGAAGTTGCCGGTTGACTCCCGGGCGTGGGCCCACCCCAGCCCGTCGCCGCCGCGCTAGGACGTCGCCGGGACCGGAGCGTCAATCGACCGCTTGGCCAGATCCCGATAGAAGATCACCTCGTCCACCAGCCCGTACACCTTGGCCTCCTCCGGCGACATGAAGAAGTCCCGATCGCTGTCCTTCTCCACCCGCTCCAGCGACTGCCCGGTATGGTTCGCGAGGATCCGGTTCAGCTCCTCCCGCATGCGCAGGATCTCCTTCGCCTGGATCTGGATATCCACCGCCTGGCCCTGCACCCCGCCGTAGGGCTGGTGGATCATGATCCGGGCGTGCGGCAGGGCCATGCGCTTGCCCTTGGTCCCGGCCGCCAACAGGAGCGCGGCCCCGCTGGCCGCCTGGCCCATGCAGATGGTCTCGAGGGCCGGCTTCACGAACTGCATGGTGTCGTAGATGGCCAGGCTGGCCGTCACCGACCCCCCGGGGGAATTGATGTACAGGTGAATGTCCTTGTCCGGATCCTCGGCCTCCAGGAACAGGAGCTGGGCGATGACCAGGTTCGCTCCGGCGTCGTCAATGGGGGTCCCGATGAAGATGATCCGGTCCTTCAGGAGCCGGGAGAAGATGTCGTACGCGCGCTCGCCCCGGCTCGTCTGCTCTACCACCATGGGAATGAGGTACATGCCGCCTCCTCACCCGGATGTCGTTCCCTCTCGCCTCCGGCCCGCGCCGGCCTGCCCGATGGTTATCCGGGTGTGATGAGATTGTAGGCGTCCGTGATCGTCGCGTGCTGGTACAGGAAATCCAGCGCCTTCCGCTCCAACAGGCGGGCCGTGAGGCCGGCCCGCCGGGCCGGATCCTCCAGGGCGCGCCGCACTGCGGCCTCGCCTCCGGCGGGATAGGCCGTCGCGATCGCCTGGATCTCAGCCTCGATCTCCTCCTGGCTGACCGTCAGGGACTCCTGCCGCGCCACCGCCTCCAGGAGGAGCGACTCCTTGACCCGCCGCCGAGCGACCTCGAGGGCCTTGGCCGTCAGCCCCTCGGCGTTCTCGGGCAGCCCCTCGACCCGGCCGCCGGAGGCCCGGACCGTTCCCAGCATCTCCCGGAGCAGCGAGCCGGCCTCGACCTCGACCAGCGATTCCGGCGCCTCCACCTCGTGGGTCGCGGCCAGCTTCTCCAGCAGCGCGTGCTTCAGCTCCGCCTCCTGATCGCGGGTCTTGCGTTCCTTGAGCTGGTCCCGCAGCTTGTCGCGGAGCGCCGCCAGGGAATCCACGTCCCCCACCGTCCGGGCGAACTCGTCGTTGAGTTCCGGCACGCGGCGCTTCTTGACCTCCTTGACTGTCACCTTGAACTCGGCCGTGCGCCCTGCCAGCTCTTTGCGGGGGAAGTCCTCGGGGAAGGGGAGGCGGAACTGTTTGGCGTCGCCCTTCTGCATCCCCAGGACCTGTTCCTCGAATCCCGGGAGGGGCCCTCCGCGTCCCACGAGCAGGGTCAGATTCTTTCCGCTGCCCCCCTTGAAGGGCTTTCCGTGAATCGTGCCTTCGTGGTCCAGGATGATCAGGTCGTCCCGCAGGGCCGGCCAGCCTTCCATGGGCACGTACTCCGCCGCGTCCTCCCGGAGGTACTCCAGGGCGCGGTCCACCTCCTGGTCCGTCACCTCGACGGAATTTCGCTCCAGCGCGATCCCCCGGTAGTTGGTCACATCCACCGGCGGTTTCACCTCCACCACGGCCCGATAGCGCAATGGTTCCCCTTCGTGGAAGTGGACGTCGTCCACCCGGGGTTGGCTCACCGGCGTGAGGTCGGTCTGGGCCAGGGCCTGCCGGTAGGAGTCCGGGATCAACTCCCGGAGGACCTCCTCCTGGAGGTCCGATTGGAAGCGGCGCTGGATGATCTCGGGGGGGACTCTCCCCCGGCGGAACCCGGGGACCTGGATCTTCCGGCCCAACTCGCGCAGGGTCGCCTCCATCGTCGCGGCGACCCGCTCGGGCGGGAGCTCCACGTGAAGGGCTCGCTTGGATGGACTCAACGCCTCAACGGTGACTTTCATGTGTGCTCGCGTTGTCTCGGCGATCCGACGCCCAGGTGGTGCGAGAGGGGGGAGTTGAACCCCCACGGGTCGCCCCATCCCGCCCTAAACGGGACGCGTCTGCCATTCCGCCACTCTCGCCAGGGTGATCGTCGATTGCCGATTGAGGATTTTCGATTTCACCGCTCGGCATTGCAGTTCAATCGGCATTCACCAATCCACAATCGGAAATCCACTTGTGAGTGTGGTGGGCCGCGTAGGACTCGAACCTACGACCCGCTGATTAAGAGTCAGCTGCTCTACCAACTGAGCTAGCGGCCCATCCCTTTCCCAATTTACGATTTAGGATTGATGATTTTCGATTTTCCGCCGCCCGGAAACTTCTGAATCGGCCCAATCGACAATCCCAAATCACCAATCGAAAATGACGTGGTGCGCCTGGGGCGACTCGAACGCCCGGCCCACTGCTTAGAAGGCAGTTGCTCTCTCCACTGAGCTACAGGCGCCCCTCAACCCATCGTCGATTGAGGATTGGCGATTTTCGATTTTCCCGGGCCGCAAGGGCACACGCTCCGAGGCAATCGCCAATCGGAAATCACCAATCGAAAATCCCCAACCGCCGTCCGTGGCGCGCCCGGAGAGGATTGAACTCCCGACCTGCTGGTTCGAAGCCAGCCGCTCTATCCAACTGAGCTACGGGCGCCCCCTTCTCATTGCCAATTTAGGATTGCCGATTTTCGATTTGTCCAAATCGCCCCGGCTTCGACTCTTTGTGCAATCGGCAATCGCAAATCGCCAATCGAAAACCCCCCATCGTGGGGTGAACGGAGGGACTCGAACCCTCAACCCCTGGAGCCACAGTCCAGTGCTCTGACCATTTGAGCTACGCTCACCATGTCCATTTGCGATTGGTGATTGAGGATTTTCGATTTCCCGGACCGCCTAGCATCACAGCCTCAGTCAAATCGTCAATCGCAAATCATCAATCACAAATCGTCTGGCGCGCCTGGGGTGATTTGAACACCCGACACACGGCTCCGGAGGCCGTTGCTCTATCCGGGCTGAGCTACAGGCGCAATGCCATTTGAGATTTCAGATGGCAGATCGGAGATTGTCAAATCTGCAATCTGCAATACGTTCCCCGACTGGTCGGGGCGAGAGGATTTGAACCTCCGGCCCCCTGCTCCCAAAGCAGGTGCGCTACCAGGCTGCGCCACGCCCCGATCTATCCCAGTCCCTGTCCCTCGCCCCGACCAGAGATCCGATTGCGGTTGTTACGGGACACCCTGTCCCAAAGCAGGTGCGTTACCGGGCTGTGCCACACCCAGAGACGACCCACCGCCCCGCCCCCGCAGAGGCGCATCCGATCCTCGTGGGATCAGCCGCGACCCGCCGGGATCTCCCGCAGGATCTCCCGCGCTCCTGCCATGGCCTGGGCGCGGTGGCTCAGCCGGTTCTTGACCTCCGGAGATACTTCGGCGAAGGTCTTTCCCAGGGACGGGAGCTCGAAGATGGAATCGTAGCCAAAGCCGTGAAACCCCCTTGCCGCCGCGGCAATCCGCCCCTCGCAGATTCCCTCGGCTACCCGCACGCGACCCGCGGGTTCGGCGATCGCCACCACACACCGAAATCGCGCCGTCCGCCGGTCTGACGGGATGCCCCGCAGCATCTCCAGCAGCAACGCATTGCGGTCAGGATCGGTGGCCTGCGGTCCGCCGAACCGGGCCGAGAGGACTCCCGGCCGCCCGCCCAACGCGTCCACCTCCAGCCCCGAGTCATCCGCGAGCGCAAGGTGGCCCGACGCCTTCGCCACCGCTCGCGCCTTGCGACAGGCGTTCTCCTGAAACGACTCGCCGCCCTCCGGAGGAACCTCGATCGGTCCGATCCGGTCGAGCGGCAGGAGCAGGACCTCCAGGCCCTGCAGCAACGCGGCGATCTCGTTGAATTTTCCGGGGTTCCCGGTCGCGACGACCAGCGTGATTCTAGGAAGGGGGGGCAGATTTGTCAAGGGACTATTTGCCGCCTGCGAACCTCTCCCCGAGAAGTTTTCGCTGAATGGCAATGAGTTCTCGGATGCCGGTCCCGGCCAGTTGCAACATGGACTCCAACTGCGACCGGTCGAACGGCGATTCCTCGGCCGTGCCCTGGATCTCGATGTATTTTCCGGCGCCCGTCATCACGACGTTCATGTCAACATCCGCGATGGAATCTTCGGCGTAGCACAGGTCCAGCACCACCTCCCCTTCCACGAGCCCGATGCTGGTGGCCGCCACGAAGTCCTTCAGGGGCAGACTGGTGATCCGGCCGTTATCCCGCAAGGTGTGCAGCGCGTCGGCCAGGGAGATGAAGGCCCCGGTGATGGCGGCCGTGCGGGTGCCCCCATCCGCCTGGATGACGTCGCAGTCGATCCAGATGGTCCGCTCGCCCAGGGCGGCCAGGTCGGTGACGCCGCGGAGGGAACGCCCGACCAAGCGCTGGATTTCGAACGTGCGGCCGCTGGGCCGGCCCGCGGATACCTCCCGCGGAGTGCGGGTTTTGGTCGAACGGGGGAGCATCCCGTACTCCGCCGTCACCCAGCCCTGCCCGGTCTCGCGCAGGAACTGCGGGACCCGGTCCTCCACGCTGGCCGTGCAGATGACCTTGGTCTCTCCCACTGTGATCAGCACCGATCCCTCCGCGTGCCGGAGGAAGTCTCGGTGGATGGTCACCGGGCGCATCTCATCCGCTCGCCGTCCGTCTGGCCGCATGAGCCCCTTATCCTTATTCCTGAGGTTGAGACACGACGGGCGGACTCTCCTCGCCGGGGAAACGGGGCCCGATGGGACGGCGGAGGTCCAGGCCCCCGGCCGCCACTGTCAACTCCTGGCCCTCGACGAGGAACTGCACGCGCTTGATCTCGCTGAAGGTGCTGGAGAGGGTGGTGGCGATGGCCGATACGACAAGCTCCGGTTGGGCCCCCGGCGCGTTGATCACCGACTGGAGCCCCTTGCCGAAATCCAGATAGATGATCCCGAAGGCATCCAGGAACACCTGGCGGATTTCGATCCCCGGTGGAAGGGGAGGCCGGCTCCCGGGGACCCCGCCGATGGCCAGCTCGCGGAGGACGGCCCGCACCTGCTCCTCCAGGGTGGCCCGGCGCGGGATCTCCCGCTCCAGCTCCTTCAGGGCGTCACCCGATTCCCGCGGGAAGAACAGACGAATCCGTTGGCGCTCGACCGCGGGGGGCTGCGCGGGGCGCTGCACGGCCGCCGGACGCGATCCCGCGGTCAACTGGTTCGGCAGACGGGACCGGGCATGCCAGGCGATGGTGCCGGTCACGCCCAGGCTGGCGACGAGGAAACCCACCCATGGCCAGAGCACGGGCTGGCGGACGGCGCCGGACATCGGGTCACGAATCCGTGGCGGCCGGGGCGCCGCTGCCCATCCCCACCCGCCGTTCGTATCGCGCCTTGTACTTGGCGATCCCCTCGTACAACGCCTCGGCCACGCGCTGACGGTAGGCCTCCCGTTGGAGCTTGCGCTCCTCCTTGGGGTTGGTGATGAAGGCGCCCTCTACCAGAATAGCCGGCATGGCAGCCGTGGCCAGGACGTAGAAGGGCCCGGACTTCACCCCCCGATTCTCCACTTTCAGCAGCTTGTCCAGCGAGCCCAACACGAGTTCGGCCAGTTCACTCGATTCTCGCATGTCCCGGGTCACAGCCATATCCGCCAGGGTGATTCGGAGCAGGGATTCCTGATCTTTCGCTCGGGTGCCGTCCGTCTCGATCAGCAGGTTTTCCCGTTGGGCCGACCCCCGAGCATCGTTATCGGACGGCTCGCGGGTGAAGTAGAAGGTCTCGAAGCCGACCGCGCCGCGCTTGGCAGCGCCATTCACATGCAGGCTGATGAAGAAATCCACCTTGGCCCGGTTGGCGATGGCGGTGCGCACCTGTAATGGGACGAAGACATCCTCCTCCCGCGTCAGGATCACCCGGACACCGAGCCGCTCCTGGAGGAGGCGTCGCAACCGCAAGGCCAGGTCCAGGACGACGTCCTTCTCCATGAGGCCCGTGGGCCCCACGGCCCCGGTGTCGTGGCCCCCGTGCCCGGGATCCAGGACCACGGTCAGCCCCACGGCGCCGACCCCACGGTTGGGCATCGTCGGGGACGGCCGCCCTTCTTCCTTGAGGGAATCCGTGGGCGATGAGCCTGTGGCGTCCGGGGTCCGGGTGGCCCGTCCTGGGGTCGCTGCGGTGCTTCCGGTCGGTCGAGCCTCCGCCCCTGGATCGCGCCTTCCCGCGGGCGGAGACGCGATCAAGGCGGAGGCAGCCGGGGTCGAGGCGACCGTCTGTGGCTGAATCGGCGGTTCACCCCCTTCGCCTCCCGCGGCAACCAGAACGTCGATGACGATCCTGTCGGGATCTTTGAGGGAGAACGCGCGGATTTTACCGCGCGGGTGCGGAAAGAGGAGCGTGACCTCAGCGCCCCCGGATCGCTGGATCGGCTCGACGGCCCGCACGATCCCCTTCCGCAGTTCCAGCCGGCGAATGCCCTGGGCCAGCACGCCTCCGGGCACCACGACCCGCAGGGCCTGCTTTCCCTCCTCCTGGATTGACCATTCCAGAGGACCTGCCGTATCCAGGACGACGCGCGTATACGTGGGATGGGTCCCGACGCGGAGCTGGGTGATGGTGGCGTCCGCCGCAGAAGAGCCGCCGCTCGCCCGCGCTGCCCAGGCCTGCTGGGCAATGCAGAACGTACACAGTCCGACCAGGACAGCACCTCGCCACCCCGGAAGGTACCTGAATTTCCTTCCGACCCGACAGGATTTCATCCCTTGTTTTCCAAGAGGTTTCGCGACTCTGTGTAACACATTCCTCGCATGGCTGTCAAGCAAGCCATTGAATTCCCGACATCTCCACACGTGCGGTGTCCACCTGGCCGACATGGGGTGCCTGTGTTCGGAACATCCCCGGCATTCCAGCAGCCTTCGCTGGCCAAAAACACGAAGGCCTCACGCCAGACGGCGTGAGGCCTTCGGTAAATATCCCGGCGGCGACCTACTTTCCCACCCAGTTGCCCAGGCAGTATCATCAGCGCTGGAGGGCTTAACTTCCGTGTTCGGGATGGGAACGGGTGTTTCCCCTCCGCTATAGCCACCGGAAATCGAACAGATGCCCTTGGGCGCGACGACTCACTGGGAGCCCCGGTTTACCAGCACCAACTCCCGGATCCGTGCGAACTGTTTCTTCCCCAAAACCTTCCGCGTAACGAGATCGTCGAGCTTCCGATACGGTCGGTTCCTGGCGATGCGCTCGGCGAGCGACGGAGTGATGCCGGGAAGGCGACCCAGTTCCTCCACCCCCGCCTGGTTGAGATCCACCTTTATCGGCGTGGGCGCTTCCGCGCGCATCGGCGCGAGAGGCGTCTTCTCCCCCCCTCCGAACTGCGCCGCGGCGAGCCACGCCACCCCGGCCAGAATCGCTGCCGCACCGAGGCCGATCAGGACGAAGGCGCGTCGCATGGGCGATGAAGAATAGCGATCGAGGTATCCACCCTGCTCCCCGGACGTATGATACTGATAAAGAAATATGGGGTCAAGCCGCACGGCCGATTAGTACCGGTAAGCTGAATCCCTCACGGGACGTACACCTCCGGCCTATCAACCTCGTGGTCTTCGAGGGGCCTTTAGGGGCTTGCGCCCGGGAGATCTGATCTTGGGGGGGGCTTCGCGCTTAGATGCCTTCAGCGCTTATCCCGACCGAACATAGCTACCCAGCAATGCTCCTGGCGGAACAACTGGGACACTAGCGGTTCGTCCATCCCGGTCCTCTCGTACTAAGGACAGCTCCCCGCAAATCTCCTGCGCCCACCGTAGATAGGGACCGAACTGTCTCACGACGTTCTAAACCCAGCTCACGTACCGCTTTAATGGGCGAACAGCCCAACCCTTGGGACCTGCTTCAGCCCCAGGATGCGATGAGCCGACATCGAGGTGCCAAACCGCGTCGTCGATGTGGACTCTTGGACGCGATAAGCCTGTTATCCCCGGAGTACCTTTTATCCGTTGAGCGATGGCCCTTCCACGCGGGACCACCGGATCACTAAGCCCTGCTTTCGCACCTGCTTGACGTGTGGGTCTCGCAGTTAAGCTCCCTTATGCCTTTGCACTCGTCGCACGATTACCGACCGTGCTGAGGGAACCTTTGGGCGCCTCCGTTACATTTTAGGAGGCGACCGCCCCAGTCAAACTGCCCACCTGGCACTGTCCCCCACCTGGATCACAAGCGTAGGTTAGAATTTCAGCGTAGCTAGGGTGGTATCTCAAGGTTGGCTCCCCCCACCCTGACGGGCGAGGATCAGCGCCTCCCACCTATCCTGCACAAGCTGCACCAAAATCCCATGCCAAGTTACAGTAAAGGTTCACGGGGTCTTTCCGTCTTACGGCGGGTATCCGGCATCTTCACCGGAACTACAGTTTCACCGAGCCACGCGTTGAGACAGCGGCCAACTCGTTACGCCATTCGTGCAGGTCGGAACTTACCCGACAAGGAATTTCGCTACCTTAGGACCGTTATAGTTACGGCCGCCGTTTACCGGGGCTTCGATTCAGGGCTTCGCCTTGCGGCTGACCCCTCCTGTTAACCGTCCGGCACCGGGCAGGCGTCAGTGGGTATACAGCGCCTTGCGGCTTCGCACCCACCTGTGTTTTTAGTAAACAGTCGGTTGGCCTGATTCTCTGCGACCGTCCGCCGCTTCGCAGCGCGAAGCTGCTGACAGCGGTCGGTTCCCCTTCTCCCGAAGTTACGGGGACATTTTGCCGAGTTCCTTAACGCGTGTTCTCTCGAGCGCCTTGGGATGCTCTCCCCGTCTACCTGTGTCGGTTTGCGGTACGGTCACCTGACGGCTCGCTAGAGGTTTTTCTAGGCAGCGTGGGATCAGTCAGTTCTCCTCTTCCGTAGAAAAGGATCCCCATCACCTCTCAGGGAATGCGCCCCGACGGATTTGCCTATCGGAGCCCCCTACGGGCTTAGACGCGCACATCCGATCGCGCGATGACCTACCCTCCTGCGTCCCCCCATTGCGTCTTTGTCGCCGTCCGGTGGTACAGGAATGTTAACCTGTTGTCCATCGCCTACGCCTTTCGGCCTCGGCTTAGGTACCGACTAACCCTGGGCGGATTAACCTTCCCCAGGAAACCTTAGACTTACGGCGTCCCGGTTTTTCACCGAGATTATCGCTACTCGGGCCGGCATAATCGCTTCTGCAACCTCCACCGGTCCTTCCGGTCCGGCTTCGCTGGCGGCAGAACGCTCCCTTACCACTCCGCCAGAGGCGGAATTCGCAGCTTCGGTAGCAGGCTTGAGCCCCGTTACATTGTCGGCGCCACGTCACTTGACCAGTGAGCTGTTACGCACTCTTTAAAGGATGGCTGCCTCTAAGCCAACCTCCTGGTTGTCTCAGCGATGTGACAGCCTTTCCCACTTAGCCTGCATTTGGGGACCTTAGCTGGCGATCTGGGCTGTTTCCCTCTCGACCACGGAGCTTAGCCCCCGTAGTCTGACTCCCGGAGTGCAGTCAGCGGCATTCGGAGTTTGGTTGAGGTCGGTACCCTGGTAAGAGCCCTAGCTCATCCAGTGCTCTACCGCCGCTGCTGACCCTCCGAGGCTAGCCCTAGAGCTATTTCAGGGAGAACCAGCTATCTCCAGGTTTGATTGGCCTTTCACTCCTATCCTCAGCTCATCCCACACGTTTTCAACCGTGATGAGTTCGGGCCTCCATGGCGTGTTACCGCCACTTCACCCTGGCCAAGGATAGCTCACCTGGCTTCGGGTCTACCGCACGCAACTCAATCGCCCTATTCGGACTCGCTTTCGCTCCGGCTTCGCCTGATCGGCTTAACCTTGCTACGTACGGTAACTCGCCGGCTCATTAAGCAAAAGGCACGCCGTCACCCTGTCGCCGCACGAGGCGACGACATAGGGCTCCGACTGCTTGTAGGTATACGGTTTCAGGTACTATTTCACTCCCCTCTCGGGGTGCTTTTCACCTTTCCCTCACGGTACTGGTCCACTATCGGTCACCAGCAAGTATTTAGCCTTGGAGGGTGGTCCCCCCAAATTCCCACAGGATTCCACGTGTCCCGTGGTACTTGGGAGCCCGACCCAGGGAGTCCCACACGTTTACCCTACAGGACTGTCACCTTCTGTGGTGCGCCTTTCCAGGCGCTTCGGTTACGCGTGGGATTTGTGACTCCCCGTTCCGACCGCAATCGAAACCGGTCAGGTCCCGCGACCCCGACGTCACAACGCTTGCGGGCTATCACGTGACGGCGGTTTGGGCTATTCCCTGTTCGCTCGCCGCTACTGGGGGAATCGCGGTTGCTTTCTCTTCCTACGGGTACTGAGATGTTTCAGTTCCCCGCGTTGGCTTCCTGCCCCTATGGATTCAGGACAGGATCTCCCGGGATTAGCCGGGAGGGGTTGCCCCATTCGGGAATCCCCGGATTGGCGTCTGTGTGCGACTACCCGGGGCTTATCGCAGCTTACCACGCCCTTCATCGCCTGCTGGTACCAAGGCATCCACCGTATACCCTTAGTAGCTTGACCCCACTTTGCTTCGGTGAAACAGAGTGGATACCCGATCGCTATTCAGTTGTCAAAGAGCTGATCCCCGCCCACGGCGGAGACAAAGGCTCCCGCGCATTGCATCTGGACGCTGTGCTGGTGGAGATGAGCGGAATCGAACCGCTGACCCCCTGCGTGCAAAGCAGGTGCTCTCCCGTCTGAGCTACATCCCCACGAGCGAATTGTCGATTGCGGATTTTCGATTGCCGATTGAAAATCGAAAATCGTCAATCGCAAATCTTCAATTCGTTGGTGGGCCTTCCTGGGATCGAACCAGGGACCTCACGCTTATCAAGCGTGCGCTCTGACCGGCTGAGCTAAAGGCCCATCCGCGGCCGGCCGCATGTCCGACCAGCCCGGCTCGAGCCCCAAGGGGCCCGCCCGGTTGCGCACACGGCCAGGATGTCTCCCCCGACACAAATCGGGGAGGGATCGCGTCCCTCCCCGCTCGTGCCGGCGCATCAGCACAGATGCGCGCGTGCATGGGATATCATTGCTACCAGCTTGGGGTAAATCGACCACGAAGCATCGCACCCCGCCTTTCGGCGGGGGGGTCAGCTCCTTAGAAAGGAGGTGATCCAGCCGCACCTTCCGATACGGCTACCTTGTTACGACTTCACCCCAATCACCAGTCATACCTTCGGCGCGTACCTCCCCGCCTTGCGGCGGGGTTAGCTCAGCGACTTCGAGTACAACTGGCTTTCGTGGTGTGACGGGCGGTGTGTACAAGGCCCGGGAACGTATTCACCGCGCCGTGCTGATGCGCGATTACTAGCGATTCCTCCTTCATGGAGTCGAGTTGCAGACTCCAATCTGAACTTAGACCGGCTTTTTGGGTTTAGCTCCACCTCGCGGTCTTGCATCCCTTTGTACCGGCCATTGTAGCACGTGTGTAGCCCAGGACGTAAGGGGCATGATGACTTGACGTCATCCCCACCTTCCTCCTCGTTAACCGAGGCAGTTCCCCTAGAGTGCCCAGCATGACCTGGTGGCAACAAGGGGTGAGGGTTGCGCTCGTTGCGGGACTTAACCCAACATCTCACGACACGAGCTGACGACAGCCATGCACCACCTGTCTCCGCGCTCCCTTGCGGGCACTCCCATCTTTCGATGGGATTCGCGGGATGTCAAGCCCTGGTAAGGTTCTTCGCGTTGCGTCGAATTAAACCACATGCTCCACCGCTTGTGCGGGCCCCCGTCAATTCCTTTGAGTTTCAACCTTGCGGCCGTACTCCCCAGGCGGGGCACTTAATGCGTTAGCTGCGGCACGGAAGGGGTCGATACCTCCCACACCTAGTGCCCATCGTTTACGGCTAGGACTACCGGGGTATCTAATCCCGTTTGCTCCCCTAGCTTTCGCGCCTCAGCGTCAGTAGCAGTCCAGAGAGCCGCCTTCGCCACCGGTGTTCCTCCCAATATCTACGCATTTCACCGCTACACTGGGAATTCCGCTCTCCTCTCCTGCACTCAAGTTCGACAGTATCGGACGCGGATCCTCGGTTGAGCCGAGGGCTTTCACCTCCGACTTATCGAACCGCCTACGCGCTCTTTACGCCCAGTAAATCCGAACAACGCTCGCCCCCTACGTATTACCGCGGCTGCTGGCACGTAGTTAGCCGGGGCTTCCTTCGGTGGTACCGTCAACCCGCCCCTGTATTCGAGGTGCGGGGATTCGTTCCACCCGACAGGGTTTTACGACCCGAAGGCCTTCATCACCCACGCGGCGTCGCTGCGTCAGGCTTTCGCCCATTGCGCAATATTCCCCACTGCTGCCTCCCGTAGGAGTCTGGGCCGTGTCTCAGTCCCAGTGTGGCCGGTCACCCTCTCAGGTCGGCTACTGATCGTCGCCTTGGTAGGCCATTACCCCACCAACTAGCTAATCAGCCGCAGGCCCCTCCTTCAGCGAGAGCTGCTTTCGCTCGCCCCCTTTGGTCCCCCGGGGATGCCCCCGATGGACGTCATCTGGTATTAGCCCCGCTTTCGCGGGGTTATTCCTGACTGAAGGGCAGGTTGCCCACGTGTTACTCACCCGTTCGCCGCTGTACTCATCCCCTTGCGGGGACTTTCTCGCTCGACTTGCATGTGTTAGGCACGCCGCCAGCGTTCGTTCTGAGCCAGGATCAAACTCTCCGAGAACTTCTTTTCTCTCTTCCGAGAGATCTCGGACCACCCCGTCTCTGGCAGACGGGGAGGAATTGCGCGTGTGTCCACCCACAAGCCAGTAGCAATGATATTCAATTGTCAGAGAACAGAAGTGGCGGGCCACAACGCCTCCCGCCACACACTAATATTATAGAACACCTAGCCGTTCCGGTCAAGGCCTCGCTCGCTGGGCCGACCGGTCAGAGGAGTTGTCTTTTACTCGTCCCGGCGAGATTTGTCAAGAGAATTTTTCGCCAGGACCCCTACTCTCCTAAGCGGCCGATTTCGGTGGCAACACCCTGAAAAATCGTCGTTTTCCGACCTGGAGGCGCCGCTCCCGGTCCAGGATCACACGGTAGTCCTCGTCCCGGACGACATTCCCGTCTACCTCGACCCCCCCTTGCCGGATCAGACGCCTGGCCTCCGACCCGCTGGGCGCGGCGCCGGCCAGGGTAACCAGCCGGATGATCCAGACACCCCCCCCGGGCTCCACCAGATCAGCAGGGGGGATTACAGGCGGAGCATCGGCTGGGAAGATCCGGGCGACGAAGGTCTCCCGGAACCATTGGGCCGCTTCCTCGGCCGCCTCGTTCGAATGGTACTGGGTGACCAGGGCCATCGCCAATCGGTCCTTGGCGTCCCGGGGGTGCACCGAGCCATCGGCCAGCCCCGTGCGGATCGCCGTGATGTCCTCTCGGGGGATGGCGGTCGCCAGCTCCATGTAGCGAACGATCAGGTGGTCGGGGATGGACATGGCCTTCCCGAAGATCGCCTGGGGGGGCTCGTCGATCCCAATGTAGTTCCCCAGGCTCTTGCTCATCTTCTGCACCCCGTCCAGCCCCTCCAGGATCGGCAGGGTCATGATGACCTGCGGCTCCAGCCCGCTGTCCCGCATGAGCTCGCGCCCGACCAGCAGGTTGAACTTCTGGTCGGTCCCGCCCAACTCGACGTCGGCCCGCAACGCTACGGAGTCGTACCCCTGCAATAGCGGGTAGAGGAACTCGTGGAGGCTGATGGGGCGCCCCTCGCTGAAGCGCTTCTGAAAGTCATCTCGCTCCAGCAGCCGGGCCACCGTGTATTGGGCCGCCAACTTGATGATCCCCTCGGACCCCAGCGCCTTGCCCCAGCGACTGTTGTATTCGATAATCGTTCGCTCCGGATCCAGGATCTTGAAGATCTGGCGTTTGTAGGTCTCCGCATTCTCCTGGATCTGCTCCGGAGTCAGGGGCTTCCGGGTCTCGGATCGGCCGCTCGGGTCGCCGATCATGCCCGTGAAGTCGCCGATGAGGAAGATGACCTGGTGGCCCAGGGCTTGAAACTCCCGCAGCTTGTGGATGACGACGCTGTGCCCGATGTGCAGGTCGGGCGCCGTGGGATCCAATCCGAGCTTCACCCGCAACGGGGTGTCCGTGCGCAGCGCCCGGCAGAGCTTCTGGTACAGCTCCCCCTCGACCAGGAGATCCACGCTCCGGGCCTTGAGCACGGCCAATTGTCGTCGGGCTTCCCCTTTCACGTCCATAGAAGCTCACTTCCATTCGCCAGGCAGGCGCATCTTGTACCACAGCGTTGGGAGGGTCGCAACCGAAAAGGGTCCCTAACCCCTCCGGTGGAGCGCTCCACCGATCCGCCCTGCTGCGTCCCTTCCAGCGGATCGGACGGAACGACCGCGCGCTTTGCACCACCACCTCCCTGTGTTATAGTTTCCCCGACATGCCGTTCAGGAGACGCGCCGGGCGATCATACGCCAGCCGGCAGGCA
Source organism: candidate division NC10 bacterium RIFCSPLOWO2_12_FULL_66_18 (assembly GCA_001771285.1). Taxonomy (GTDB): domain Bacteria; phylum Methylomirabilota; class Methylomirabilia; order Methylomirabilales; family 2-02-FULL-66-22; genus 2-02-FULL-66-22. Next base: position 26,577 of record METI01000073.1, on the reverse strand, counting down.
TTCCGTCGCAGCCTGGTTTTCGCTGGCCTGTGGGCCCTGCTGATCTTTCTGGTCATCAGCCTGGGCGCAGCCGCCGGCGTCTTTGCCGGGTTCCTGCGCGACCTGCCCAGCCTGGATGGCCTCGAGGAATACCAGCCGAGCATCGCGACCACCCTCTACACGGACCAGGACGAGCCCTTCGCCTCGTTCTACGAACAGCGGCGCATCCTGCTGCCCCTCTCCAAGATTCCCGCCCATCTCAAGCAGGCTGTCTTGGCGGTCGAGGACTCCCGGTTCTACGAGCATCGCGGCCTGTCCCCACGGGCCATCGCTCGCGCCATGATCATGAACCTCCTCACCCGACGGAAGTCCCAGGGGGGCAGCACCATCACCCAGCAACTTGCCCGCGCCCTCTTCCTCACCCCCGAGAAGAGCTTCGCCCGGAAACTGAAGGAGGCCCTCCTGGCCGTCGAGATCGAAAAAAAGTACCCCAAGGACAAGATCCTGGAACTCTATTTCAACCAGGTCTACTTCGGTCATGGGGCCTATGGCGTGGAGGCGGCGGCGCAGACGTACTTCAAGAAATCGGTGGGCGAGCTCACCCTGGCCGAGGCGGCCATGTTGGCCGGCCTCCCCAGCGCCCCCAACCGGTTTTCCCCCATCGTGGACCCGGCCCGCGCCCGGCGGCGGCGCGACCACGTGCTGAACCGCATGGTCGAGCAGAAGATCATCGCGCGGGTGCAGGCCGAGGCGGCCAGCCGGACCCCCTTCGACGAGACGCTGTTCACCCGCAGCCGCACCATCGCCCCCTACTTCGTCGAGCACGTGAGGCAATCGCTGGAAGAGACCTACGGGGCGTACGCGCTCTACAACAGCGGGCTGAAGGTCTACACCACCCTCAACTTAAAGATGCAGCGGGCGGCCGAGGAGGCCCTGGTGGGCGGCCTCCGCGACCTCGACAAGGCCCGAGGCTATCGGCCGCGGCCAGAGCGGGCCACGGAGGTCCCGCGGGTCCGCATCGGACCCTACACGCCGCGCCCGGGCGAGATCCTGCCAGGCACCGTCCTGAAAGTGAAGGCGAAGTCCCTGGAGGTGCTGCTCGGCCGCTACCGAGGGGAGGTCCCCCTTGAGAGCATGAAGTGGACCAAGATCGCCAACTTCGCCGAGGCGTTCCGGGAGGGGGATTCCGTCCTGGTCCAGGTGCTGTCGGTGGACGAGCGCCGGAAAGTCGCGGACCTAGCGCTGGAGCAGGATCCGGAGCTGGAAGGGGCACTGGCGGCCCTCGACCCGCGGGATGGGGCCATCAAGGCCATGATCGGCGGGTACGATTTCGAGCGCAGCAAGTTCAATCGCGCCGTACAGGCGCGACGCCAGCCCGGCTCCGCCTTCAAACCCTTCGTCTACGCCACCGCCTTTGATCGGGGCCTCACACCCTCGACGATCATCGAGGATTCCCCCATCAGCTTCCACTTCCGGGTCGGGGGGAAGGTGGTCGCATGGTCGCCGGAGAACTACGACCGGAAATTCCATGGGCCCACGACGCTACGCCGAGGACTGGAGAACTCGGTCAACGTCGTGACCGTGAAATTGATCGAGCAGGTCGGCGTGGACCCGGTCATCCGGATGGCCCACCAGATGGGAATCGAGAGCGAGCTCCGGCGCGAGATCGCCCTGGCCCTGGGCGTCTCCGAGGTCACCCCGCTGGAACTGGTCTCGGCCTACGGGGTCCTAGCCAACGGGGGCGTTCGGGCGGAGCCATTCGCCATCCGCAAGGTCACCGACAGCCAGGGCCGCATCCTGGAGGAACACGTGGCGGAGCCCCAGGAGGTCATCCGGCCCGAAACCGCCTACGTCCTGGTCAACGTCATGAAAGGGGTGGTCGAGCGGGGGACCGCTGCACGCGCCCGGGTGCTGAAGCGACCCCTGGCGGGAAAGACCGGGACCACGTCCGAGGCGACGGATGTGTGGTTCATCGGGTTCACGCCCAATCTCGTCGCCGGGGTGTGGGTTGGCTACGACGTGAAGAAATCGCTGGGTCCGGCCGAGACGGGAGGCCGCCTGGCCCTGCCGCTCTGGATCACCTTCATGCAAAAGATCCTGCCCGATTTCCCGCCGGAGGACTTTACGCCTCCGGAGAACGTGGTGGCCATCCCCGTGAACCACATGACCGGGCGCCCCGTCCCCCAGGACGAGAAGGGCGGGATCTTGGAATACTTCATCAAGGGGACCGAGCCCGTCGTCTCGCAGGCGACCTCGGGAACGCCACCCCGGGCCGCGGCGACCGGTCCGCCGGTGACCGGCGCTCCGTCTCGCACGGCGCCCAGCGCCGTCGAGACGTCTCCCGGCGGCGGCGCGCCGCAGCCGTCCGCGACTCCTGCCGGCCCCCCGCCGCGCCCCCCACGGGCCGCCGAGGCCCCACCGCCGTCCGGCAGGTCACCCGCGCCCCCCTCCAAGCCGACCAATCCAGTCGCACCCCTCCCGCCGCAGGCCGGCCAGAGATAGCCCACGCCCGGCCGCAGCCCAGCCATGGAGTCGGCCCGATCCCTCGCGAAAGCTGGGCCGCCGCACGATCCCGCGCACCAACGCGTGGTGGAGGACTCCGGGAGCATCAAGCCGAGGACCGCGTAGCACAGGCGGGACCTAGCGAGATCGAACTTTTCGAGCAACGCTTACGAAAGCCCCAACTGCTCCACGTATAGGAAGGGCGGAACCACCAGGCTGAACTACCCGTCAGGCCGCCACCTTCGGCATTATCTCGTCCGCGATCATCCGGAGGCCGTCGAGGTCGTCCCGCGCGAACCACTGGACCGGGATCATCAGCGTGCGCGCGACATCACCCGGCTGCCGCCCGGCCGTGACGATCAACGAGTCGAGGAGCCTCAGCTTCTCCTGCAGGGCATCGGGCGCGACCGTCGCGACATTCCAGATGTCCGCATAGCGCGCCGCGAGCGGTAGCGTCCGCTTCGGGCCGCCGCCGCCGATGAGTAAGGGCGGGCCCCGGGGGCGCCGCGGGCGTGGCAGGAGCGTCGCGTCCTTCAGGGTGTAGTAGCGGCCGGAGTAGGAGACGGGCCTGTCGCTCCACTTGAGGTGGGTGATCACTTCCACCGCCTCCGCGAACCGGTCCATTCGCATGCGGAGGTCGCCAAGGTCGTAGCCGAACATCTCGTGCTCGCGGACGTTCCAGCCCGCGCCGACGCCAAAGACCATCCGCCCGCCGCTCAAGTCATCCAGGGCGAGCATCTGGCGCGTCAGCATCACCGGATCGCGGAGCGAGGCGGGCGAGACGAGCTGCCCGAGTTTCAGCCGCTCCGTGTGGTCGGCCGCGTAGGCGAGCGAAACGATCAGTTCCAGCGAGTCCGGGTCCGGCGGCCCGGCCACGAGGGTGAAGTGGTCGGAGCCGTACAGCCCCGCGTAGCCCATCTTCTCGACGTTCGAGACGAATTCCTTCCAACGGTCCCACGTCAGCCCATGCGCCCCCTCGACCAGGACAGACAATCTCACCACGGCCCGCTCCTTCTCTTTCTGAATACGAAAATGGGGACCCAGCCGTTTTATCTACGTTAGCTCTCGGCTCTTGGTCACGCGGGGACGCGGACGTCTGCACGAGTACTTCGGCGGACCGGCCGCCACCCGGTGGAGCTGAACGTCCCCATACGCGCGTGGTGCCGTCTCCCGAAAGCAAATCGGCCCCCGGGGGTCGGCACCCCCAGAGGGCCGTGTGTGTCCGTGCGTGTGGCCCCGATCGCGCCAGCCTTCGTCTGCCCTTCGTCCCCGGCCGAGGTCACCCGATCACCCTCCCCCCAGCGTCACCGGGAGCCGCCGAAGTGGCCCAACCCCAGCGCGAGCCGCTTGGCGATGTCAAGCGCTGCCCGCACCATGCGCGGCGCAGGGTCCGACGCTCGAGGTTCGACTATGGACACGGAGCGATGGGCTATGGCCTGGGGGTGGCCGCCCGCCGACAGGGAGACCGGACAGGGATTTCCAGAATAGTCCCCCTCCATCCCCCCTATCCCTCAGGATGTCGGCGCGGCGCGGCATGGCAGGGGGAAGCCTACCACAAGAAGACGAAGGAGGCCCGGCTCCCCTGTTGGTCATTGGCCCTTGGTAATTGGTCATTACCCGTGAGGATTCGCGAACAGCTTCGCGAATTAGCCGCGTTAGGTATCTCCCTGCAGCCACGGGAAAATCGGTGATTGCCAAGACACCCGCCAGTAGGCTAATCTATCTCGCCATTGTCCTACCCGGGATACACATCATGCTGCGGCGTCCGTCATTGCCTGCGCCGAAGGCCGCGTGCAGCCCGGACCCTTCCTCGCACCCCGGCTGCCTGGTGAGAGCCATACCGGAGACTTGGCCGCGGCGCACGGGCGGTACTCCTCGGCGGGTCGAGTCGATTCCGGTGGGAAAGAGTGGGTGGTTGGGCATGCCTGAGAAAGGATGTCGTCAATGAGCGATCGCCGTCCGCAGGCGTTGCACATCGGGGATCTCACCGCGCCCCTTCCCATCATCCAGGGCGGAATGGGGGTTGGGGTGTCGCTGTCCGGGCTGGCATCGGCGGTTGCGAACGAGGGCGGGATCGGCGTCATCGCCTGTGCGGGGATCGGGATGTTCGAGGCGGACTTCTATGTGAACTACCTCGAAGCCAACATCCGGGCCCTGAGGCGGGAGATCCGCAGGGCGAAGGAGCTGAGCCAGGGCATCCTCGGCGTCAACATCATGGGGGTGCTGTCAAATTATGGGGACCTGGTGAAGACGGCCCTCGAGGAGGGAATCGACATCATCTTCTCCGGGGCGGGACTCCCGCTCGACCTCCCGCACTACTTCTTCACCGGGACGGCCCGAACGAAGCTGGTGCCTATCGTGTCTTCTGGACGGGCGGCTCGGATCATCGCCAAGCGATGGACGGAGCGGTACGCTTATATCCCCGACGCCTTCGTGGTCGAGGGGTCACTGGCCGGCGGGCACCTCGGATTCAAGCCGGAGCAGATCGGCGACCCTGCCTACGCCTTGGAACGACTGGTCGCGGAGGTCCTGGCCGAGGTGCGTCCCTTCGAGGAGAAGCACCAGAGGGCGATCCCCGTGATCGCCGCCGGGGGTATCTACACCGGTGCGGACATTCACAAGTTCCTGCAGCTCGGCGCGGCCGGGGTCCAGATGGCGACGCGCTTCGTGACGACGCACGAGTGCGATGCCTCCCTCGCCTTCAAGGAGACCTATATCCGGGCGAGGCACGAGGACATCGTGATCATCAAGAGCCCGGTGGGCATGCCGGGCCGGGCCATCCGGAACCAGTTCATCGACGACGTGAACAACGCCAAGAAGGCGCCGGTCCAGTGCCCGTACCACTGCATCATCACCTGCGACTACACCAAGACTCCATACTGCATCGCCCTGGCCCTCATCAATGCCCAGCGGGGCAACCTCAAGCGTGGATTCGCCTTCGCCGGTGCGAACGCCTACCGGGCCACCGAGATCGTGTCCGTCAAGGAATTGATCGGGACGCTCCTGGAGGAGTACGCCGAGACCTCGGCCTGACCCCTCGACGTCGGTGCGTGGGAGCGGACCGGAGAACTTCTCGGCGAGATCCGGCGGCGCGAACCTCACCTCCGGTCCAAGATCCCGACCCTCTGGAACGACCTGCTGATCGCGTTGTGCGCCAGGCAGGTGGGGCCATGGTCGTGACACAGAGCCCACGGGACTTCGAGCTGCCCCGCCGGTTCTTCCGTTTCGACCTCCACATCCTTTCCTGACCGTGTCACTCCTCCCCCTTCGTATCCACCCTCCTGCTGCTGGCCGACGAGAGGACTGTTCTCCGCAGGCCAGGTTGGATTGACATACTCGGCAACGTTCTTCGCCGTGTCAATGGGGGGGCTGGAGAAGAGGCGCATCCAGGGAACAGCGCGTTACGAGGCTGTGGGTCCCGGCACGCTGGTGGCGTCAGGCGGATGCCGCTACTGGAGAGAGGATGCCGTGGAAGGCGCAGGTCAGCGGCCGTCACACCCCTCGGTGAATTGCAGCGGCGTAGGCGAAGGAATGAAAATACTTCCTCCATGCTTCATCGGAAGAGCCGTAGAGGTTGTCGAAGCAGAAATAATCGACCAGCCCCTCTCGAAGGCGCGTGAGTTCCTTGAGGCGTGTCCTGTTCTTCCTATCGGCGATGCTCAGGTCCAGAAGCTCCAATGCGCGCTCGAAAGCCCTTCGGGCGTAGTCCGCGTTCCCCTTCGCTCTCCACCGAATGGCGCGTTCGACTTCGCTCCCGATGTTGCCCAGCTGACCGACAAGTGAAAGCTCGAACCACCGCCCCGCTGCCAGCTCTTGATGCTGCGGCTTCATCGTCTTACCAGCCTCGACACGATGCCCTTGATCTTCTCTGTGAGTTGCGGATCCTCGACTCCCCGGCTCCGGTTCCCTTGCGAGGGGCGAAGGTTGATCAGAGAATCGAATTCCAGCCAATCATCGCCAGCCACATCCGGGTAGATGTTAATCCCCCAGAGGCTCGCCTGCTTCGACCCATTCTCCAAGAGAAGGCCTTCCTCATCCGCGTGAAGCTCGCCGTCGATGGCCATGATCCCCCTCTCGACGTCGACGACGGCTTTCACCATGTCGCCGAACTTCTTCGCGGCCATCTCGCGCAGGCTGGCCAGTGTGATTTCTTCCGTGACTATTTCCATGCTATTTCAATCGAGAGAACCGATGGGGCGCCGAACCGACAGGGAACTGGAAACCGGGCGCGGCCGGGGACCGCTTCCGCAGGGGACGGGCGACCAGTGGGACAGCCGAGTCAGGGAAAGAGACCCGACAAATACCGAAGTCCGCGGAGACGGTACCATCCGCCACGGGACCGGTCAAGCGGAACCTGGTAGGTGAAAGGGATCTCTGGGTCGGCGAAGCAACCCGATCCCCGAGTTGGTTCAAGCGGACAGGTGCGGGCTGCCGACTCGATCCGTGCCAGCGCGACCGCTGGACCGTTGCAGATCCCGCGCGCCATGCCGTGGTGGAGAATCCCCGGCGCATGGACGCGCTGGATGGAGACCGCGAGGCAGCTGATCTTCGACACCAGCGTCTTTTTCACCGCCATCCAAGGCGACCTCTTCAGCGGGGCCTTTCAGACGGGGGGTGAAAGAAATTCTTGAGGTGCCTGGGGCGGCGCCAACCCCATCCTCTCCGATGTCGGTGACCTTACGCAAGCGATCGCTCGAAGGCCTGGAGAGTGTTCCGGAGGAGTATCGCGACGGTCATGGGGCCGACGCCGCCAGGGACCGGGGTGATGGCGGAGGCCACCCGGACCGCGGACTCGAAGTCCACATCGCCCACCAACTTCCCATCCACCCGGTTGATGCCGACGTCGATCACCACCGCGCCTGGCTTCAGCATGGCCCCCGTGATCAAGCGGGGCCGGCCCACCGCGGCCACGAGAATATCGGCCCGACGCGTCTCGGAACCGAGATCGGCCGTGCGCGAGTGGCAGATCGTCACCGTCGCATGGCGATGGAGCAGCAGAAACGCGACCGGCTTCCCCACGATCTCGCTCCGCCCCACCACCACCGCGTGCTTCCCTTTGATCTCGATGCCCTCGCGGTCCAGCAGTTCGATAATTCCTGCAGGCGTGCAGGGAACGAACTGGGGCTGGTTCTCGACCAGGCGGCCGATATTGGCGAAGGTGAACCCGTCCACGTCCTTCCGGGGATCCACGGTCTCCAGGACGGCTCGCTCGTCGAGGTGCTTGGCCAGCGGCAGTTGCACCAGGATCCCGTGAATCTCGGGGTCGCCGTTCAGATCGCGAATGAGACGCTGCAGGTCAGCCTGCTCGATATCCCCCGGCGGTGTAAACTGGCGGGAGGCGATCCCTACCTCGTGACAGGCCTTGGTCTTGGTCCGGACATAAGTGGCGGAAGCGGGATCATCGCCGATCAGGACGGCGGCAAGGCCGGGGACCTTGCCCGTGGCCTCCTGGAGCTGGAGCACCCGTTGCCGGATCTCCTCGCGGATTCCGGCGGCGATCTTCTTCCCGTCAATGATCCGCGCGCTCACGGCAAGCTCCCCGATGGGCGAGAGGGATCCGGAACACATCACGTCACGAGGGCTGCGGGCTAGTCGTCGCATACCTGGAGGCGCATAATGCTCCGCGCCCGGCCGTCGTCCGCGAGGTCCACCACCACCGCGCAAAGGTGTGCCGGACCGTCGCTGATGGTGAACTTCCGGGGCATCTGGGTGATGAACCGCTGGATGGCATCCTCTGGCCTGATCCCGATGACCGAATCCCGCGGGCCGGTCATGCCCACGTCCGTGATGTAGGCGGTCCGGCCCGGCAGGATGCGCTCGTCCGCGGTCTGGACGTGGGTGTGGGTCCCGATCACCGCCGACACGCGCCCGTCCAGGTACCACCCGAACGCCTGCTTCTCCGCTGTCGCCTCGGCGTGGAAGTCCACCAGGATCATGTCGGTGACCTGGCGGAGCTGCGCCACCTCCCGATCCGCGGCCTTGAAGGGGCAGTCAATCGCCGGGAGAAATGCCCTGCCTTGGATGTTCACCACGCCCACCATCCGGCCGTTCTTCGCAAGGATGTGGACGCCGGTGCCGGGTGCCTCCTCCGGGTAGTTGGCCGGCCGCAGCACCCGCGCCTCCTTGGCCAGGTACCCCTCGGCCTCTTTCTTGTCCCAGACGTGATTGCCGGAGGTCAGGAGATCAATCCCCAGGCTGAACAGTTCTTCCCCGACGGAGGGGGTGATGCCGAAGCCCCCCGCGGCATTCTCGGCGTTGGCCAGCACCAGCTCGGCGGATTGGTCCGCCACCAGCGCCTTCAGGTGGCGGGCCACCATCCGACGTCCCGGCTGTCCGATGATGTCGCCGATGAACAGGATCCGCATCTCAGAACAGGGGTCGGGGATCGGGGGTCGGGACCAATTTCGAATTTCGAATTTCGAATTTCGAATTTAGCTTGGGCACCTGGCCCCTGTTGTTAGCGCGCATACTCGACGGCCCGGGTCTCGCGGATGACCGTCACCTTGATCTGACCCGGATACTCCATCTCGTCCTCGATCCGCTTGGCGATGTCCCGGGCCAGGACGTAGGCGGCCTGGTCATTGATCTGCTCGCTCTCGACCACGACCCGGATCTCCCTGCCCGCCTGGATGGCGAAGCACTTCTCTACCCCCTTGAAGGAGGTCGCGATCTCCTCCAGCTTGGCCAGGCGCTTGACGTAGGTCTCCATGATCTCGCGCCGGGCGCCGGGCCGTGCGGCCGACAGGCCGTCGGCGGCCTGGAGGATGACGGCCTCTGGATATTGCGGGGCCACCTCTTCGTGGTGGGCGGCGATGATGTTCACCACCCGGGCATCCTCGTTATACTTCTTGGCCAGCTCCGCCGACAGCAGCGCGTGGGAGGTTTCGGTCCCCTGGTCGGCGGCCTTGCCGATATCGTGGAGGAGGGCCGCCCGCTTCAGCACCTTCACGTCCAGACCCAGCTCGGCCGCCAGGAGGCCGGCCAGGGTCGCCACCTCCTTCGTGTGGGCGAGCTGGTTCTGCGAGTAGCTGTAGCGGTACTTCAGCCGCCCCACCATCCGGACGAGCTCGGGATGGAGGCCGGTGATCCCCAGCTCGAAGCAAGCCTGCTCCCCCGCCTCCCGGATGTCCTTCTCGACCTCCTTGGTGACCTTCTCCACCATCTCCTCGATGCGGGTCGGGTGGATCCGGCCGTCCTGGATCAGGCGCTGGATGGCCACGCGGGCGATCTCCCGGCGGACGGAGTCGAACCCGGACAGGATGATCGTCTCGGGGGTGTCGTCCACGATGATGTCGATCCCCGTGGCCTTCTCCAGCGCGCGGATGTTGCGGCCCTCGCGACCGATGATGCGGCCCTTCATGTCATCGCTGGGCAGGTCCACCACCGACACCGCCGCCTCCGCCACGTACTCGGAAGCGATTCGGCAGATCACCCGCCCGATGATCTGCTTGGCCCGCTCCTCGGCCGTCTCGTTGGCTTCGTCCTCGATGCGCTTGATGCGGCCGACGGCGTGGAGCTTGGCTTCATCCTCCAGGGCCTGCATGAGCTGGGCCTTGGCCTCCTCCGACGTCAGGCCGGCGACCTGCTCGAGTGTCCGTTTGGCTTCCTCTACCAGGTGGCGCCAGTGTCCCTCCTGCTGGACGACGGTTGCCTCTCGCGTCCGGAGCTCCTGCTCCCGCCCGGCCACCTCGCGCTCGCGGCGATCCAGCACCTCCAGCTTGCGGTCCAGGATCTCCTCGCGCTGGTTCAGGCGCTTCTCCAGCCCCTGCAGTTCCTCCCGCCGCGCGCGCGTCTCCTGTTCGAACTCGGTCCGGGCCTGGAGGGTCTTGCCCTTGATCTCCAGATCCGCTTCCTTTCGACGGGTCTCGATCTCGCGCTCTGCCTCTCGAACGATGCGCCGTGCCTCGTCCTCCGCCTGCTGTTTCAGTCGCGTCTGCCGTTGGCGCTCAAGGACCCAGCCGATGCCCAGCCCCACCAGGCCCATCGCCAACCCCAGCACGATGGTGACCCATATGTCCACGGGAATCCCTCCCTCGCTCCTGTGCCTTCACGGGGTCGCGCCCCCGCACCCGCGGGGACCGACCCGTTCCCATCCACCCGATCCGATCCTGGACCGGACCGACATGTTCCGGGAGTTGCTGGACGCAGCGGGCGGCCCGGAACGATCCGGCCTGCCGTCGTGCCTCTTGTCCCCTGCGGAATATCCGAGGGCCAGAGGATCCGTTTGGAACGCCCCAGGAGGGCGCGCCCGGGAGGGCTCACCCCGAGCCCGCGCTCACCGCGCTCGGGAAGATGAATGACCCGGGGCGACAACCCACACGGAGCGTGAAGCAGTGCGAATTCTCAGATAACGCGGAGCATCGGGCCACGTGGAGCGCTAGGGCACGCGCAGGGCAATCGTGCGCGGAGCGCGAGGCCACGCGAAGCGCATTTGCGCGGAGCGCGAGGATAGACACGTGCCGGCGGGACAGAAAGGGGCTGGATGGATTCAGAACAGCCTGAAGCTGGCGGCGCAGAAAGGACGATCTACCGGCCGAGAGAAGAAACAACCCCTACCATTGTGCCGTGTGCTGGTCCTCGTTTGAACCTGGATAACCAGGTGGGGGTCCCGCAAACGCTTTAGGCTTCCCTTCCGCCGAGGCGGACAGGCCTGCTCACCACGTTCTCGGAGGGATCCCCGTTCTGAGGGTGTTGGCTCAAAAAAAGTTACCGCATCACGCGCACGGTAGGGGTTCTCGGTATCCCTGATCTCTGCTGCGCACGCTCGCACAGGCCGTTCCCCGTTGCAAGCCCTTTCCGCACCCTGCCGCACCCTGCCGAGGATGATCGCGCTCCGACGCGCCCGTCGGGTTATCCGGCGACGCCTCCGCGATGCAGCAGTTGAAAAATCCCCTCGATCCGGGCCAGGACCAACTGTTCGGCCCGGCGGAGCGCCTCGTCCCGCTTGAACAGATCGTCGGCGATGTTGAGCGACGCCAGCACCGCGATCTTGGCAGGCGGGAGTGTGGGGCTCTCCTTGACCACCTCGTGGAACTTTCCGTCCACGTACTCCGCCACCCGCGCGAGGTACTCGGGGCTGTCGGTTCCCCGGAGCGTGTATCGCTCTCCGAAGATCTCGACCTCGGTGGTCCGCTCGCCGGCCGTCATCCCCGGTCCCCCTTACGTGCCGACCCCCTGCATGGCCGCCTCGAGACGGGCGATCTCCCCCAGGAGCCCTTCCACCCGCGCGCGGACTTCCTCCCGCTCCGCGCGCAGGCGCGCCAGATCGGCGCCATCGCGCTCCCGCTCTGCCAGCAGGGTCACGACCTCCTGCTCGCGGGCGCGGAGGTCGGCCTCGAGGGCCTGGATCTTCGCCTCCAGGGCAGCCTGCCCGCGTCGGGCTTGCTCCAACTCTGCCAGCGTCTCACGGACCTTCATTTCCAGGGCCGCGAGTCGCTCGAGCACTGCATCCATCAGATCATCTCCGTGACGGCCAACGAGACCCTACCAAAGCCCCAGACCTTTGTAAAGGGGGATTTCACCGGAGGCGAGGGTGAGGACACCAGCCGCGTCCGGGGGGAGGGCTCAGGCCCTGGGCTCCGCTCCCAGGCGGCGGGCCGTCGCCTCGACGATGCGGCGCTTCTCGGCCTCCACTTCCGCATCGGTCAGGGTCCGATCCGCGGCCTGAAAGACGAGGGAGAAGGCCAGGCTCTTCTTGCCGGATGGGAGCTGCTGTCCCCGGTACACGTCGAAGAGCCGGGCGTCCGCGAGCAGCGGCCCGCCCGCAGATCGGATGACCGCCGTGAGGTCGGCCGCCGTCACCCCGTCATCGACGACGAGGGCGATGTCCTGCAGCGCCGGAGGGAATCGGGGAACCGGGGCCACCCGATGGGTCAGTGGAACGCGCGCGAGAAGTTCTTCCAGGTCGAGTTCCGCCAGGCAGACCGGCCCAGGCGGCAGGTCGAAGGCCGCCCGCACCTGTGGATGGACCTCCCCCAGGAAACCCACCTCGTGCTCTTCGACGATGAGCCGGGCGGTCCGACCCGGCGCGAAGGTGGGATGCGTGGTCGGCTCGAAGCGGGCGGCCCCGAGGTGGAGCCCGCGCAGCAACGCCTCCACCACGCCCTTCAGGTCGAAGAAGTCGGTGCGGGACGGGTCCGGATCCCGCCAGGAGGCCGACGCCAGCCGCCCGGCCATCCCAATGGCCAACCGCCGAGGCTCGGCCGGCAACTTCGTCGCACCGCTGGGGAGATAGATCGGACCGATCTCGAAGAACCAGAGCCGATCCCGAAGCCGTGCGTTATGCGCCATGACCTCCAACAGGCCGGGCAGGAGGCACTGCCGCATCACCACCCGATCGGCGCTGATGGGGTTGGCCACACGGACGTAGGCCCGCTCCGCGGGCGAATCGTTCCCCGGGGTGAGCTGTGCCTCGCGTTGGGGTGTCGTCAGTCGGTAGGTGATGACCTCTTGCAGCCCGGCGACCGCCAACAGGTCCCGCGTCTGCTCTTCCAGATTCAGCGGGACGATGTCCCGCTGCGGCGGCAGCCGGTCTGCCATTTCGGTTACGGGGATCCGATCGTACCCGTGGATGCGCGCCACCTCCTCGATGAGGTCGGCCGCCCCCGTCACGCCGGTCCCGATGTCCAGCCGGTGGTCCGGGGCCGTCACGCATAACCCCGTCTCCCCCTGGGGCTCGCAGCGGAACTCGAGGGCCGTGAGGATCCGCTCGATCTCGGCACGGGACAGATCCATGCCCAGGATGCGCCGCACCTCGTCGGTGGTCAGGACGACCACGGAGGGGACCTGGGGCGCCGGATAGCAGTCGGCCACGCCCCGGGCGATCCGCCCGCCCCCCAGCTCCCGCATCAGCTCCGTGGCCCGCAGGGCGGCCGGGGCCGCCGCCGAAGGCGGCACCCCCCGGCCGAAGCGGGCGCTGGCCTCGCTGGGGAGCTTCAGCGCCTGGGTGGTCTTCCGGATGGAGACGAAGTGGAAGTTGGCCGCCTCCAGCAGGACGGCCCGCGTGGCGTCGGTGACCTCGGTCTCGGCCCCGCCCATCACCCCGGCGATGGCGATGGGACCCGCCGCGTCCGTGATCAGCAGCCGCTCGGGCGCGAGGGGGCGCACCACCCCGTCCAGGGTGGTCAGCAGCTCGCCCGTCTTGGCGGGGCGGACCGTGATCTGCGGTACCCCTTTGGCGCGACGGACCAGCACGTCGTAGTCAAAGGCGTGCAGCGGCTGGCCCCATTCGAGCATTACATAGTTGGTGACGTCCACCACGTTGTTGATGGGCCGGATGCCCGCCAGCCGCAGCCGGCGGCGCATCCACTCCGGCGAAGGTCCGATGGTGACGTCCGCGATCAGCGTGGCCGCATAGCGGGCGCAGAGCGTGGGGTCCGCAATGGCGATTGCCACCCGTCCCTCGATGGACTCTCCTCCGGCCTGCATCCGAGTCTGGGGATAGCGCACCCTGCCGCCGGTGAGCGCCGCGACCTCCCGGGCCACCCCCAGCACGGAGAGACAGCGGGCCATGTTGGGGGTGATCTCCAGGTCCAGGACCACATCCCCCATGTAGGTCGCCAGCGGCATCCCCACGGGCGCCATGGCATCCAGGAGCAGGACGCCGATGTGATCGTCCGAGAGGCCCAGCTCCTTCTCCGACAGGATCATCGCATCGGAGTAGATCCCCCGGACCTTTCGTCCCTTGAGGACGCTGGAGACGGGCGTGGGGCTGGTGCCATCCCAGTGGCGCGCCCCTTCCAGCGCGAAGGCCACCTTGTGGCCTGTATCGCCGACGCGCAGGTTCGGGGCGCCCGTCACTACGGTCTTGGGCTGGCCGCCCCCGTACTCCACCGTGGCCAGCACCAGCCGATCCGCATCGGGATGCGGACGGACCTCCAGGACCTCGCCCACCACGATTCGCTCGGGATCCCAGGGCAAGGCGCTGCCCGGCAGGCCGATGGTCTGAATGTCGGCCACCTCGAGCCCGGCGAAGGTCAGGCGCTCGGCCACCTCCTGCACCGGCAGGGGGATGTCCACATACTCCTTGAGCCAACTGATCGGGACGCGCATGGGTCGTGGGTCCGCGGGTAACCGCCGCGCCGTCGGGACGGCGATCCCCCCTCAGAACTGTTCGAGGAACCGAAGATCGTTGGTCCAGAAGTAGCGAATGTCCTCGATCCGGTGCTTCAGCATCGTGATACGTTCCGGGCCCATGCCGAAGGCGAAGCCCGAGTAGACCGCCGGGTCATAGCCGCCGTTTCGCAGGACCTCGGGGTGCACCATGCCGCAGCCCAGGATTTCCAGCCACCCGGTCTGTTTGCAGACCACGCAGCCGGCCCCCTCGCACAGCATGCATTCCACGTCCATCTCGGCGCTGGGCTCGGTGAAGGGGAAGTGGCTGGCCCGGAATCGCACCCGCCGGACGGCCCCGAACATCCGATGGGCGAAGCTGATCAGCGTCCCCTTCAGGTCGGTCATGCTGACGTGCCGTCCCACCGCCAGCCCCTCGACCTGGTGGAACTGGATCTCCGACCGGGCGGTGATCTGCTCGTAGCGGTAGCACATCCCCGGCAGGATCACCCGGATGGGTTGTGGACAGAACTCCCGCATGGCGCGGATCTGCCCAGGGGACGTATGCGTCCGGAGCAGGATGCCATCCACCATGGTGTAGAAGGTGTCCCACATGTCCCGGGCGGGATGGTGCGCGGGGATATTCAGCAGCTCGAAATTCATCTCCTCGGTCTCGATGTCCCGGCTGCGATAGATCTGGAACCCCATGTCCCCCCAGATCTGACAGATCCGCCGCAGGACCTGCGTGCTGGGGTGCAGGCGCCCCATGGGGACCGGCCGCCCGGGCAGCGTCACGTCCACGCGCTCCGCTGCCAGCGCCGCCGCACGGGCGGCTGCCTGAAGGGCCTCGCGTCTGGCCGCCAGGGCCGCCTCCAGCCGTTCCTTCACCTCGTTGGCCAGCTTCCCAACAGCCGGTCGCTCGGCCGGAGGCAGGTCGGCCAGACCGCGAAGGATCGCTGCCAGGGATCCCTTCCGGCCGAGGTAGCGCACCCGAACCTGTTCCAGGGCGGCCTCGTCCGCCGTGGCCTCCAGCGCCGTCAATGCCTCGGCCTGCAGAACCGTCAGGGCTTGCGGAATGTCTGTCATGCGCCACTGTCCAAAATCGGCCTCTCCCCTTGACTCCAGCGAGACTCACGAGGTGTGACCGAACGTTGTCTCACACTCTTCGGAGCTGTGGTTACTCGGATCATGGGGATCAGCCTTTGGCAAAAAAAGCGCCCCGAGGGATTCGGGGCGCAACGGGAAGGACCGATCCAGCGGGTTACGCGGCCACCTGTGCCTTGGCCAAGTCCGCCAGCGCGTTGAAGGCAGCCGCATCCCGCACCGCCAGATCCGCCAGCATCTTGCGATCCACGGTGACGCCGGCCTTGCGGAGGCCGCCCATCAGGCGGCTGTAGGACAGGCCGGCCAGGCGCGCCGCCGCATTGATCCGGATCACCCACAAGTTCCGGAAATCCCGCTTCCGGTTTCGCCGGTCGCGGTAGCTGTACGCCAGGGCGCGATCCACCGCCTCCTGGGCGCTCCGGAAGCAATTCTTGCGTTTCCCCCAGTACCCCTCCGCCTGCTTCAGGACCCGGTTCCGTCGCTGGCGTGTCGTGAACCCACCCTTTGTACGTGGCATGATCCGTGCTCCTCGCTTCTTACATCCGTCTCGATGCGGACCTTCGACGTCCGACTCGCACCTTCACATCCGCCATTCCCAGATCCAACAGCCTGTTTACAAGTACGGAACGAGAACCTTCATCCGCTTGGCGTCCGCGGGATGCACCACGGTTTCCTTGCGCAGCGGCCGCATGCGCTTCCCGGACTTACCGGTCAGCAGATGGCTCTTGGAGGAATGGGCGCGCCGCAGCTTCCCGGTCCCGGTGACCTTGAATCGCTTGGCCGCACCACGGTTCGTTTTCATTTTCGGCATGGAACCCTACTCCTATGGCTGTGTTGATTGGCCGCGCACCCCACCAGCCCAGCGGAACCACCAGCGGCCAATGGTTAGTAACGCACGGGAATGTCCAATGACCAATTCACAATGACCAATGAAGGAACATGCATCCGGCCTCTCATCGCTCATTGGTCATCGCTCATTGGTCATTGGTCATTCGGTCGTTAGTGTTTCGGCGCCAGGATCATCGTCATGTTCCGGCCCTCGACCTTGGTCTGTTGCTCCACGACGGCCACGTCCTTCAGGGCCTCCACGAACCGATTCAGCAGCGCCCTCCCCCGGTCCATGCGGATCACCTCGCGTCCCCGGAACATCATGGTGATCTTGGCCTTGTTCCCTTCCTTCAGGAAGCGGTCGGCGTGCCGCACCTTGAACTGGAAATCGTGCTCCTCCGTCTTCGGGCGGAGCTTGATCTCCTTGAGTTCGATGATCGTCTGCTTCTTCTTGGCCTCCCGCGCCTTCTTGCTCTGCTCGTACCGGTACTTGCCGTAATCCATGATCCGGCAGACGGGCGGCCGGGCCTCGGGCGCCACCTCGACCAGGTCCATGTGGAGTCCGTAGGCAGTCTGGAGCGCCTGCTCGATGGGCAGGACGCCAAGCTGGGTCCCGTCGGGACTGATCACCCGCACTTCCTTGATGCGGATCCGCTCGTTGACGCGAAGGCCTTTACTTATGGGCCTCACCTCCAGCCGCGGTCGGCGGTCGCCGGATCAGGCGGCCTGCGGCTTGCTCTCAGTGGCCAGCGAGTGGACGAAATCCGCCAGGGGCATCACGCCGCGATCCTGGCCGCCCCGCAGGCGGACAGACACCGTCCCCGCTGCCGTTTCCTTGTCTCCCACCACCGGGATGTACGGAATCTTCTGAACCTCTGCCTCCCGGATCTTGAAGCCGATCTTCTCGTTCCGGGTATCCACCTCGCCCCGCAGGCCGTCGGCCCGCAGGCGGGCGACGACGCTCGCCGCATACTCATGATGGCGGTCCGCTACCGGCAGCACCCGGACCTGCACCGGCGCCAGCCAGGT
This sequence comes from candidate division NC10 bacterium RIFCSPLOWO2_12_FULL_66_18, assembly GCA_001771285.1. Taxonomy (GTDB): domain Bacteria; phylum Methylomirabilota; class Methylomirabilia; order Methylomirabilales; family 2-02-FULL-66-22; genus 2-02-FULL-66-22. The sequence continues at coordinate 9,084 of METI01000073.1, read as the reverse complement.
CGGGAAGGCGCCCCCGTAGTGCTCGATCAGGACGCCCAGGAAGCGCTCCATGGAGCCCAGGAGGGCCCGGTGGACCATGAAGGGCCGGTGCTGGCGGTTATCCTCGCCCACGAAGCTGATGCCGAACCGCTCGGGCAGATTGAAGTCGAACTGGACCGTGGTGCACTGCCAGGGACGCCCGAGGGCATCCTTGACCTTGATGTCGATCTTGGGCCCGTAGAAGGCGCCGCCACCTGGATCCAGCTCGTATACCTGGCCGGCGCGCTCGGCCGCGCGTTTCAGCGCCTCGGTGGCCACGTCCCATTGCCCGGGTTCGCCCACGAACTTCTCCGGGCGGGTGGCCACGTAGACCTCGTAATCCTTGAACCCGAAGGTCCGGAGGAAGAACAGGCTGAATCGCACCGCCCGGGTGATCTCCTCGTCCATCTGCTCGGCGGTGCAGAAGATGTGCGCGTCATCCTGGGTGAATCCCCGGACCCGCAGGAGGCCGTGCAGCACGCCGGCCCGCTCGAACCGGTAGACCGTCCCCAGCTCGGCGAATCGCAGGGGCAGGTCCCGGTAGCTCCGCACTTTGGACTGGTAGATCATGATGTGGAAGGGGCAGTTCATGGGCTTGACGTAATAGTCATTGCCCTCCCCTTCCATCCGGGGATACATGAGGTCCTGGTAGAAATCCAGGTGCCCGCTCTTCTGCCACAGCTTGGCCCGCCCCACGTGGGGGGTGTACACCAGATCGTAGCCGTTGGCCAGGTGTTCGTCGCGCCAGAAGTCCTCGATGATCTTGCGGATGATCCCACCCTTGGGATGCCACAGAATCAGCCCGCTGCCCACCTCGTCCGCCACGCTGAACAGGTCCAGGTCCCGCCCCAGGCGGCGGTGGTCACGACGGCGCGCCTCCTCCAGCCGGAACAGGTGCTGCTCCAGCGCCTCCTGGGTGTGGAAGGCGGTCCCATAGATCCGCTGGAGCATCGGGCGCCGTTCGTCCCCCCGCCAGTAGGCCCCGGCGATGTGGGTGAGGCGGAAGGCCGTCAGCCACGAGGTATCCGGGACGTGGGGTCCGCGACAGAGGTCCACGAATGTCCCGGTCTGGTAAAAACTCACCGTGGCCGTCCCCGGCTCGACCTCGCCCGTGAGTTCTTCAACTTCAACCTCTCGGCGCTCGGCGCTCGGCGCTCCGGCCTCGGCTCTCAGCTCGCGGCTCGCGGTTCCCGGCTCGCGGCTCTCCGGCCGGGAGGTCCCATACTTCTGGATCGTCTCCAGGATCTCCACCTTGTAATCCTGCCGGTTCTCGCGCGCCCATCCCAGCGCATCAGGAAGCGGCATCTCCCGGCGGACATACGGCAGCCGTTGCGCCGCCAGTTCCCGCATCTTGGCCTCGATGATCGGCAGATCCTCGGGTGCCAGGGGCCGTCGAAGCTCCATGTCGTAGTAGAAGCCGTCCTCGATGGCTGGCCCGATGGCGAACTTGGCCTCCGGGAAGAGGACCTGGACCGCCGCCGCCATCAGGTGCGCCGTGCTGTGGCGGAGCACCTGCAGACCCTCCACCGAATCGGGCTGGACCAGTGTGAGGGCCGCATTCGACGGGACGGGTGTCATGAAGTCCAGAGTACGCCCGTTCCACGCGGCGGCCACGGCCGACCGCACCGCCGGCTCCCCCAGCGACTGGAGCGTGGGGAGGATCGGCTGCCCGGCCGCCACGCGAGCGCGTCGGCCGTCGGCCAGCAGGAGTTCGGCGTCAGCCATCGCAATTCACAGAAGAAAAAAGCATCACGACACCACCTGCATCGTGATGCTCAAGCCATCCACTACGCCGTCACGAGAAACGAGATGGTAGGCACGGGCGGTTTCAAACCGCCGACCTCTTGCGTGTCAAGCGCCCCACGGCTTTGCATAGTGGTGCAGGATATTACGGGATGTTCCGGTTTGTCAAGCACTTACGGCCTTTCGTCTTGTAGGCTGATCCGGGTCATTTCAGGCCGTTTCGGAGGCTCGTGTTTACCAGATGTTTAACGGGAATTGCGCCAGGGCGGGGAACGCCTTCGCGGTGAGGGCGTTCAGCCGCACCGCCTGATCCTCGGCCAGGGCCATGTCCCCGGCCAGCTTCCCGTACACGTCCATGGTGAGCTTGATGTTGCTGTGGCCGACTCGCTCTTGCGCGAGCCTCGGATGCGTCGTCGCCTCCAGGTGCAGAGCAATGAAGGTCCACCCTAAAGCCAGCGGTCTTGCGCCATGCCCCCGGCGGTGCCAGCCGTGCGGGGGCGCTTGACTATCTTGCTCCCTGGCTAGCTCTGTTCCTTCTGTTCTTCTGGATCCGATCAATATGCGCCCTTGCCGCCTCCAGTGCGGCCTCCTTGGATTGATACTCTCCCGGCACACGCCCCTGGGAAGGGGCACGGATGATATCCGCTTCTCCTGAGGGAATCTCGACCGCAGAGGTTCCCCAGATGCCTCCCCGGATCTCCTCCGTGTAGATGTTGAACCCACGGTAGAGTTCGATTTTCTTCAAGCTCATTGCCCGCCCCTCCTCTCGTGGTGGATGGAGCTTTCCGAGTCCGGTCATTTGAGCGGCTCCGCCACCTTCACCTTGAGGGCCTTCGCCAAGCGCTCGAGCATCGGGAGGCTTGGGGTCCGCGTCGGCGGGTTCTTCGCGCTCCCCTCGATCTGCGCGAGATAGATCGGGTAAATCCCGGCCTTTTTGGCCAGCCCATCTTGGGTCAGCCCCTTCGCCTGCCGTACTTCCTTGATCAGTATGCCTCGCCTCTTGAATGTCATTCTTAGAGTCCTTAAGCGGTGGTTTCGCCTCTAATTTCCTGGCAGCAGTCAGAGCGTCTTCAAGTCTTGGCCACCACACATCAACAGCCTCGCTGAGACGCCCTGAATCGAGGGCTGTCTCACCCAAGGACTTGTTGATTTTGTCCATGAGTTTTCTGGTGTCCTCCTTCTCCGCCTTGGTGGCCATGAATCTGGCTATAGGCCAAGGGATTTCTGAAGGCTGAAGGCCCAATAAATAGGGGCAGACACGCTCTTGCTCTAATCGCATGTACAGAGCGCCAGCTTCAAATTGGATCCACGGCTCTTTGAGGTTCTCCCGGGTTAAACAGATCACGCCGAATTGAGCCTCACGGAGTTTGGCATCCAAATCGTCGTCTGGCCAAGAATTCCCTTCCTCGATGTATTCAGACATGAATGGTTCCACGGCCTGGATCACTTTTGGAAGCCATTGACGCACGGCTTCTGCAGCCCGCCTACTTCTCTCGCCAGACCAGCAGATGAATGCTTTCATCTCTTCCTCCAAAGGCAGTCAGAGCGTGCCCGCGAATATGCCCGCGAGCGGATGTTTCCCAAGGCCTCCTCTCGAAGCACGAAGCCCCGGAGGACTGTCCTCCGGGGCTCATCTCTTCAACCAGATGGATGGTAGGGACGGGCGGTCTTGAACCGCCGACCTCTTGCGTGTCAAGCAAGCGCTCTCCCCCTGAGCTACGTCCCTCCGTCTCACCCACCGCCTTGACCAATACAGGAGGCGAGGAAAATTTATTCCCCAACCCGCCACAGTGTCAAGGAAAATACGGGGCAGAGGCGCCGGGGGGCAAGGGGGCGGGGGTGACGTTTCCACCTTTGCCCCTCTGCTCCTCCACTCCTCTGCCCCCCTGCTAGAATTTGACCTGGGGGACCAGTCGGGCTGCTGGCGGGACCTCGAAGAACGGATGCTCCTTGAACCCCGACACCGAGGCAATCAGATTTCCGGGAAACTGCCGGATGGCCACGTTGTAGACCTGCACCGAATCGTTATACCGCTTGCGCTCCACGGCCAGCCGGTTTTCGGTGCCGGCGAGTTCGTCCATCAAACGGATGAACGTCGCATCCGACTTCAGGTTGGGATAGTTCTCCACCACGACGAGCAGGCGGGCCAGGGCGCTGGACAGCTCATTGCTGCCCGCGATCCGATCCTGCACGCTCCCCGCCCCGGCCATCTTCGCCCGGGCGTTGGCGATGGCTTCCAGGATCGTGCGCTCCTGCGCGGCAAAGCCCTTGACCGCCTCGACCAGGTTCGGGATGAGATCGGCCCGTCGCTGGAGCTGGTTCTCCACCTGGGCCCACTTGGCCTTGATGTCCGTGTCCATGGCGACCAGTTGGTTCCACTTCGACACGGCGGTCCCACCCACGCCGACCACGATGAGGACCAGCACCCCGAGGATGATCCACACAGGCTTCATGCCCTCTCGCTCCTTTCCCACGCTGTTCGAGGTTCAAGGTTCAATGTTCAACGTCGAACCTTGGACTTCGAACTGCGCCGTCGTGCCTCACCAACTCCCGCCCGCGCCACCACCGCCCGTTGATCCGCCACCAAACCCACCGAAACTTCCGGAACTGAATCCGCCCCCGGACCAGCCGCTGAACCCACCGCTCGAAAAACCGCCTGGCCCGCTGCCGAACCACCAGGATGGCCCCCGCCTCCGCCGGCCACGGACCGGGACAGCGGCGGAGCGATCCACCGACGAGAGACCGGCAGAGAAGAGTACCAGGAAAATGAAGATGCCCAGGAGGATTCCCGTGGACCTGCTCGGGAATCGGTTCCGATGGCGGGCGGGAGGCGCGGCCGGTTGCTTGCCGCGGGCGCCATCCTGACCCTGTCCCAGGATGACACTGGCCAGCGCCTCGGTCCCACGCAGGATCCCCTCGGCGTACCGCCCGGCGCGGAAGCGGGGAACGATCTCCCGGTCGCGGATCTCTCCGATCTTCCCGTCGGGCAGGATCCCCTCCAGGCCGTACCCGGTGGTGATGCGGAGCCGCCGGTCCTGGACCGCCACCAGGAACAACAGCCCGTTATCCTGCCCACGCTTGCCGATTTTCCAGCGGTCGAAAACGGCGACCGAGTACTCCTCGATCGTCTCCGGCGCGGTGGACGGGACCGTCAGGATGGCGATCTCTGCCGTCGTGCGCTCCCGGGCCTCCAGGATGATCTGTTCCAGCCGCTGCCGGGTGGCAGCATCCAGGATCCCCGCCAGGTCGGTCACCGGACCGACCGGGGACGGAACCTGGGGTGGAGCCGCGGCCACCTGCCCCAGGAAGGCCAGGAGGATCAGCCAGGCGCAAAACCAGGGGCTACGCAGCCAGGCCATCCACGACCCGAACGAGTCCCTGGACCTCCTCCAGAACCTCGTGGTACAGCGTCTCGAGGCTGGACCCCGTCAGGCGGATCTCTCCCCGCTTCAACTGCCAGGCCTTCCGCAGGCTGGCGGTGGAGGCGCCGAATCGCACCTGGGTCCGTGTAAAGACGGCGTCGGCCCCGCCACCCGTGTCGCCGCCGCCAAGTCGGAGGAGCGTCCGGGCCAGGACCACCATGCTGCTGACCACCGCCATGAGGATGTGCTCCAGCTCGCCCGGGGCGCGCGCGAACTCGACATAGGACTGGCGGAGCTTCATCAACTTGCCGCGCAGTTCCTGCTCGCATTGCAGACGCAGGTTGCCGCGGGCGATGGAGAGGTCCGCGAGCACGTCCGGTCCCCACAGCATCCGGTGCCGCTCCTGCATGTCCAGGAACTCGATGGGAAACACGTCCAGGGAGTCGTGCAGGCTTTCCGGATCAAAGAACACGGGCGTGGCGAATCCTTGCCGGTGCCAGGCCCGGAGATCCGCGCCAGCCTTCCGGAGGAGCGCCGGGGTCAGTTTCCGCAGCACCACCCCCACGTTGAGGTCCGAGCGTCCGGGAACATGGTCCCCCGCGGCCGCACTTCCGTAGAGGAAGATGGCCAGCAGGTCCTCACCGTACAGGCCCTGGATCTCCTCAAGGAATCGCTGAAGGACCTGCTCCACCCCGCGCCCTCCGGTGCTGGGCCAATGGCACCGCTGCAGCCGCATGGCCTCGTCGACTGTCCTGAACGGAAACCGACCAGGACCCCTAGAGCGCCTCGACCAAAATGCGGCCGAGGGTCATCCCGGTCGCGTGACTGATGTCGGTGAACTGGAATCCGTGACGGATCGGCTCGCCGGGGATCTGGGCATCCAGAGGTTCCACCCTGACGATCGTCCCCTCGACGGTGAGCGGTCCATGCGAGGAGTGAAGGGTGACCTCCAGCGCGGAGCCAGGAAGGATGGCGAGGGGAAGATGGAGCGAGAGTCCGCGCCGGCTGATATTGCCCGTCCGCCCCTGGAGGGGCGATCGTGTCTCTCCCTTGATTTGACATGTGACGGGAATCTCCTGGGGAACGCGGACCACCGCCCGCCACACGCTGCTCCTGCGAGCCAGCAATTCGCGCAGGGCCTGGTGCTGTGCCGGGGCAAGCTGGGTGAAGGTCATGCCGTGGAGGATCCCCCCCGTCGGGTCTGGCCCCCTCACCCAGATGATCCGGGCCTGCCCCGCGATGCATTCCTGATCGGTCCGGAGGCGCACACGGAGGGATGACGAGAGCTCGATGCGCTCGGTCAACTCCAGACAGATTCCCCCTTCGCTCAGGTTGCGGGTCCACCCCGCTCCGGTACTTTCGGGTGGCGGACCTTCCGGCGCGTAGAGCGCCGCGACAACGATCGGATACCGGGGAAAGTGTCGTTGCCCCAACCAGTCGGGCATGGACTGGCCTCCAGGATCGTGCCTGCCCCGATAGGGTGTCCCGCCTGGTCTGAGTCGCCCGGACGACCTCCCCCACAGACCCCGGTCCGTCCGCCCCGACGGGGGGCGCTCCCTCAGACACCGGTCTCGAAACACCAGAGGCGAGAACCGAGGGCGGGAGCGGTCCCCCGGACGTGACCACACGCACGCGAACCCGCCCGTGAAGAACCATTGGTGCGGGAGGGGGGAATCGAACCCCCACGGGCCGAGGCCCACAAGATTTTAAGTCTCGTGCGTCTGCCTATTTCGCCACTCCCGCACTCCGTCTGCCCAGGATTCGTAACACCCGCTCGTGTGCAAGTCAAGGTTTTGTAAGCGGTCAGCGGTCAGCCATCGGCCTATCGCCCCATCCAGAACAAGGTGGGGCATTCCTGGCGGATCCGCTCCTGCACCGCATCCTGACCCAACCGCGGAGTGCCTTGGACCTTCGGCAGGTGATGGACGAGGGGAAGATCCTGTTGGTCAACCCGGCCCAGCGGAGCGGGTCCCCGGTCGTTACGGACCGCTCGCCTCAGAAATTTGCAGCGGCTCGATGCAGCGTCGCGACTCGTTCCCTTGTCCCGTTCATTGAGGATCTCATCTGCCCCCGCTGATCCGTGGCCAGGGCGACCCGGTACCGCGCCAGCGGCCATATGGTCCCTTGCCGGTGCGGCGTTGTCAACCCTTTCTCGTTCCCCTGGAAACGGCGGGGGCCGCGAGCCATTCTGCCGCTCACCCCCGTCAAGCGCCCGCGAGGCCGGACCGCGAGGATCGCCTTCACTACATCCCCTATGGCCCCGCCGATCAGGGCACCGCGGAACCGGTCGCGCAGGTTCACCCCCGGGTCTAACCCGGAACGCAGCCTCTCCCAGCGGGGATCCTCCCCAGGCAGGATCGGTGCGTCAAGACCCGTGCTGCGTACAACTCCGAGAACTTCCTTTGCGCTGATCGGGGAACGCAGGGCTCGCAGCCCCTGAAGTTCAAGGCAGGTGTCAGCGTAGAGCATGTTATTTTTTCATGGCCATCCCCCATTCTGCCTTGGTCAGGACTACGCTGCCGTCCCCGGTCCCCATACATATACGATAGGCCGGGGGGAGGGGTCAGCCCGAACGGTATAGAATCCAGGGATTCTGTGACGCTCCAGCCGAATCTCAATCTTCGGGAGCATCGAACCCAAGACCGGGGCTGCGATCGACCGGAGCACGGTTGCAACATACGTGTGCGAATGGCAACGCTGACAATCGCACGGGGCGCTTACCACACGTGAGGCCGCACATGTGGATGCCCGGATGGAGTTCTCGTGGACCACGCCGGACAAGCGGCATTCTTAGACGTTTCTCTTGTCGTGGCATAACAAATATGTTACGTATCCATCATGCCGTGGACGATCGACTACTACAGCGAGGCGGTCCGGCTGGAGATCGAGGCCCTGCCCGTGGGAACCCGGGCGGCCTACGCCCGACTGACCGAGCTCCTGGAAGAGTTCGGCCTCGACTTGCGCATGCCCCACTCCCGGGCGATGGGTGGCGGGCTCTACGAGTTGCGGCCCCGCGGGCGCGAGGGGATCGCCCGGGTCTTCTACTGCACGTTGGTGGGGCAGAGGATAATCATCCTCCACTCCTTCATCAAGAAGACGCACGGAACGCCTACACGTGAGCTGGAGCTTGCCCGCCGGCGGCAACGGGAGGTATGCAAGCCATGAGCAGGAAGGCACCGCGACTCATCCATCGCCAGATGGTGGAGCGGTGGAAAAAGGACCCGACGTTTCTGAAGGCGTACGCCGAGCTCGACACCGAGTTTGCGCTGCTGCGCGAACTCCTCCTCGCCCGGCAACAGGCGGGGCTGAGCCAGGCCGCAGTCGCGAAGAAGATGGGAACCAAGGCACCGGCGGTGACGCGCCTAGAGACCTCCCTCTCGGGGAGCACACACTCCCCGACGATCGCCACCTTGAAGAAGTACGCGAAGGCGGTGGGGTGCACGCTGGAGATCCGGTTGGTGCGGAGACGAGCAGCCGAGGGGTAAGCTGTCGCGCATCACGTGGCGTCTCTGGCGAACGCAGGGGATGCACCGAGTCTCCGCAGCGCATGCGCCATGATACCTACCACAGGACGCGACTGGTTGTCCATGGGCGCATGCGAGCCGTTAGCCATCGGCTTTGGCCATTGGCCACGGACGCACCGAACCAGTGGACTTTGAACGTCGAGGTGGAAGAGCTGAACATTGCAAATCAAGAATCGGGGCTGCGCGACGGGCTGAGAATCGAAGGATGGGATGACATCTGGCCGGGGGGAAGGTTCTGAAGCCAACAGCTAATGGCCAACGGCTGTACTTGATGGAGGCGCGGGGCGGACTCGAACCGCCGAATCGAGGTTTTGCAGACCTCTCCCTTAGCCTCTTGGGTACCGCGCCCTGTTTGCATAATAGGTCAAGTCGCCCGGGCCGTCAATCTGAAGTCTTTCGTCGTTCCTCCGGGACGCACATCGCGAACTGGCTGAGGA
>METI01000072.1 GCA_001771285.1 candidate division NC10 bacterium RIFCSPLOWO2_12_FULL_66_18 | reverse complement strand
TCTTTTCATGAAATGAGAATGTCTTTCACGAATACTCGCGCCCGGGAGCCTGTCGGAGTAATCGCCCGGGGTTAATTTCCGGTTGCACTCGCGGTGGATTGAGCCAAGATCGTCAATTCTAAACCAAATGCGTAGGTCGTTTGGCGGCACCATTTTCGAGCTACGCTACTCGGGCAGACTCCCGGCCCCAGCAAACGATCAGTGACGCCATCGCGGAGGACTGACGCCAGTATGGATTACTACTCAGGGTTGTACGACTCGCTGGAGAAGGTAAAAGCCTCCCGGACCCGTCGTAAGGCGCAGCAGATTCCCAAGCTGACGCCGGAGGAGAAGCAGAGTCTCCTGGAAGAGTATCATCCGGACTACCGGGTTGCGGGCTTTCGCGAGATCCGACTGGGGCAAAACAAGGGCGAAATGGCCCCGCGGGAACTGGTGGAACTATTGGAAGCACCAAGCCGCCTCAAGGGGATCCCTCTCGACCTGGCGCACCCGCACCACCGGGTGGACGTCCTCGTCATCGGCGGCGGGGGCGGCGGCTCGGCGTCGGCGTTGATGGCACGCAACGAGGGAGCCAACGTCCTGATGGCCACCAAGCTCCGCCACGGCGACTCCAATACCATCATGGCAGAGGGTGGCATCGGAGCGGCGACCCGACCGGACGACTCGCCCGCCATCCATTACGTGGATACGATCCGGGGCGGGCGCTTCGCAAACGTTCCGGAACTCGTGCGCGCGCTCGTCACGGACGCCCCGCGAGTCGTGGCGTGGCTGGAGCGCCTGGGGGTGCTCTTCGACCGGGTCGAGGATGGAAATATCCTCACGCACACCCCGGCCGGCCACTCCCGGCCCCGCTCCCACTCCTGCCGGGACATGACCGGACTGGAGATCATGCGGGTCCTCCAGGATGAAATGCGAAACGCCCAGATCCCCGTCCTGGAATTCTCACCGGTCGTCGAACTCCTGACCGATCCGAATGGCGCCTGCGCGGGCGCCGTCCTCCTGAACCTGGACACCCGTCGGCACGTGATCGTGCACGCGAAGAAGACCATCCTGGCCACGGGGGGCATCGGACGGCTGCACATCCAGGGATTTCCTACCACGAACCACTACGGGGCCACGGCGGACGGCCTGGTGGTGGCGTACCGCGCCGGTGCCCGCCTCCTCTACGTGGACTCGATCCAGTACCACCCCACGGGGGTGGTCTGGCCGGAGCAGATGCTGGGCCTGCTCATCAGCGAGCATCTGCGCGCCAAGGGAGCCCAGCTCGTGGACCGGGAGGGGGGACGATTCATCAACGAGCTGGAGACGCGAGACGCCATCTCGTCGGCGATCATCCGTGCGTGCACCGCCCAGGAGCGGGGCGTGCCCACGCCGGGCGGGCGCCAGGGGATCTGGCTGGATACCCCCCTCATCGAGCTGTTGCACGGCCGGGGCACCATCGAGCGGCAGTTCACGGGCATTCATCATCGGTTCCGGAAGTTCGGGATCGACGTCACGCAGATGCCCATCCTCATCTACCCTGCGCAACACTACCAGAACGGTGGCGTCGCCATTGACGCCTGGAGCGCCACGACGATTCCGAACCTGTATGCCGTCGGCGAGGTCGCCGGCGGGGTCCACGGACGGAACCGGCTCGGATCGAACTCCCTGGTGGACATCCTGGTCTTCGGCCGGCGGGCCGGACATCGCGCGGCAGAGACCCTGAGACCGGAATGGCCGGGTCCGGCCAGGCTCGACCACCTGCAGGCATATCACGCCGTACTGGACAGGCTGGGTTTGGATCACCAGATTGCGTCCCCACTCCTGCTTCCAGACTACGGACCCGCAGACCGTGCCGAGGCAGTGCGATGAATCCGGTCCGCGTGGAGACACCCATCTCTCCCGAAGCCATCGCTGGCCTGCACGTGGGGGACTTCCTGGAAATCTCAGGGGTGATTTATGCCGGCCGGGATGCGGTCCTTCCGAAAATCGTGGCGATGTCCGATGCAGAGCTGGCGGCCAGGGGGATTCATCTCGAGGGGAGCGTGATCTTCCACACGGCGGTCAGCGTGGCCGGTGTCGGACCCACCACGAGCAGCAAGCTCGAGATCGAAGAGAGCATCGCCCCCCTGTCGGCGCGCGGGGTGCGCATCCACCTCGGCAAGGGCCGGCTGAAGGCCGACACCGTACAGGCGCTGCATGCCCACGGGAGTCTCTTTGCCGTCACCACGCCGTCCACGGCCCTGTTGACCGACCGGATCCTGTCCACGGAGGTTGCGGCTTTTCCGGAACTCGGGATGGAGGCGCTCTACCGGGTGCGGGTAGACCGCATTCCGGCGGTGGTCGCCATTCTCCACGGGAATTCCATATTCGAACAGCAGACACAGCGAGGGTAATCCAATGGGGATCTCCTCCGAAAAGATACGAGAGGCTACGGCTGAAGCGTTGGTGCGTGCCGGGTCCAGCTTCACCCCAGGACTCCGCGCGGCCTATGCGCGTGCCCTGGAAGTGGAAACCGACGAGCGCTCGCTCTGGGCGATGCGCCAGTTCCTGGAGAACGCCGACGTGGCGGAACGGCGCACGCTTCCCCTGTGTGACGACACGGGCATCCCGCACGTCCTCTTGGAGGTGGGGGAGTTCGCGGAATTCGGCGGGGCCCAGCTCGGGGCAATCACCGAGGGGATCGCCGAGGGACTGCGGCGCTTGCCGGGCCGGCCGATGGCGGTCCTGGGAGACGAGCTGCAGCGGATCGAGCAGAGCCAGGGGCTGAGCCTGCACTCCGAGGACGTCATCCCTCCCGCGTTCTCGGTGAAGCGGATTCCCGGCGATCGGGTCCGGATCACCGTCCTCCTCCTGGGCGGCGGGCCGGAAATCCGGGCCAAGACGTACCGGATCTTTCACAAGCATCGCATGGAGACGGTGGTAGACGAGGTCGCCCAGTGGGGGATCGAGGCCGTGCGGGAACTGGGCTGCACCCCGGCCGTGGTGGCGGTGGGCCTGGGCCGCACGCACTTCGAGGCGACCAGCCTGATGCTGGAGGCGATGGCCCGGGGAGACCTGGAGCGGCAAACCCCGCTGGAACTGCAGATCACGGAGAAGATCAACGCCGGCGGCAGCGGCCCCCTCGGTCTGGGGGGACGCGTCTCGGTCCTGGCCACGTTGGTGAACATCGGCCCCCAGCGAGCCAGCGGCGTCCGGATCGCCTCGGTTCGCACGTGCTGTGGCATCGAACCACGGCGCGCCACGGTGGAGGTCGGCTGACAGATGGGGGCGGGCGGAAGAGAGGGTGGGGCGATGGAGCGGGTCCGGATCGTGTTCATGGGACAGGCCTACGAGGTCCCGGCGCTCTCCACGGTCCTCCAGGCCCTCGAGGGAGTGGGATACCAATTTGTTCGGGGCGTTGGCTGCCGCGGCGGGCTGTGCGGGGCCTGCGCGTTCCTGGGCCACCTCGAGGGAGAGGAACAGATCCGCCCCGGCCTGGCCTGCCAGTCCATCGTTGCAGACGGCCTGCACATCTCCCCGGTGCCCTCCTATCCTGTCATTCGTCCGCCCCACATCTTGGAGGACCGCGCGGCCACGTATGAAACGGTGCGTGATGCATACCCGGAGCTCCTCCGGTGCATCGGCTGTAACACCTGCACGCGGGTCTGTCCCCAGGACATCCCGGTGATGGACCTGCTCTCGGCGACCTTCCGGAACGACTTCTTCCGCATCGCCGATAAGTCCTTCGACTGCATCCTGTGTGGACTCTGCGCCGCCCGGTGCCCGGCGGATATTGCCCCCTTCAATATCTTCCTGTACGTCCGGCGACTGACCGGACGGCATCTGACGCCCCCCTCCCATGACGTGGCGAAGCGGGTGGAGGGGATCGACGCGGGCACGTTCGAAGAGGATCTCGACCGGCTGATGTCGGCCGGGAAGGAAGAGCTGGAGCAGGCATTCCGGGGATTCCAGACAGCCCGCTCGGGAAACTGACGCTTATGGCACGGCTCTTCGAATACCAGGCCAAGGCACTCCTGCAGCGCCACGGGATCACCACACCGGCCGGCGAGGTCGCAGACTCGCCCGGCGCCGCGCGGGCGGCCGCGGAGCGGCTGGATGGTCCGGTCATGATCAAGGCGCAGGCCTGGGTCACCGGCCGGGCGGAGGCGGGCGGGGTCCGCCGGGCGGCCACTCCCGCAGAGGCCGAGGCAGCCGCCGCGGCGATCCTGGCGAAGCCGCTCAAGGGATTCCCGGTCGGGCTGGTCCTGGTGGAGCGGCAGGTGACGGTCTCCCGAGAGCTGTACGCCGGGGTGACGATCAGCGACCGGCACCGATGTCCGGTCCTCATGGTCAGCCTGGAAGGCGGCACCGGCGTGGAAGAGCGGGCCCGCACCGGGCGCATGGGCACCCTCCCGCTGCCCGTCCGGGTCAGGGTGGAAGAGTACGCGATCCGGAACCTCCTGCGGCAGCTCGGCTTCGAAGCCGGGGAATTGATCCGGGTCGCCGCGGCGGTGACGAACCTGTGTCGCATGGCGAGGGCGTGCGAGGCCCGCGTCGCCGAGATCAATCCCCTGGCGGTCACCCCGACCGGCGAGGTCGTGGCGCTGGACGCCCGGATCAGCATCGACGACCATGCGGTCTTTCGCCACCCGGACCTGGGCATCGAGATGGCCCGGGAAATGGACCGGCCCCCGACGCCCCTGGAACGCGTGGCCCACGCGGTGGAGTCGGCGGATTTTCGCGGCACGTTCTTCTTTGCGCAGACGGAGTCGCAGGTCGTGGCCGGCCAGGGGGTGGTGGGCTTCCACGGGTCGGGGGGCGGCGGGGCCATGATGTCCATGGATGCGCTGGTGGGGCAGGGCCTGCGACCGGCGAACTACTGCGACACCAGCGGGAATCCCCCCGCCTCCAAGGTGTACCGGGCCGCGCGGATCATCCTGGCCCAGCGCGGAATCGACGGCTACTTCCTCTCGGGATCCGGCGCCGCCAGCCAGGAACAGTTCCACGCCGCACGCGGGCTGGCCAAGGCGTTTCGCGAGGTGGGACTCCACGTCCCGGCGGTGCTCCGCCTGGGCGGGAACGGCGAGGCGGAGGCGGTGGCCATCATCCAGGAATTCTGCGCGGACCTTCCGGCCCCCGTGGAAGCCTACGGCCACGAGAAGTCCGCAGGTGAATGCGCGGCGCGGCTGGTGGAGCTGATGCGGGTGCCCCGGCGTCGGGCCGCCCCGTCTCGAGCGCGAAGCACCCCTCCGCCCGATGCCTATACCTTCGAGATCCCGACGGGGCGCATCGCGATCAATCAGGCCGCCTGCCTCGCCTGTGCGGCCAAACCGTGCATCGCCGCCTGCCCACCCCAGATCCTGGAACTGCGCGAGGGGCGGGCGGCGCTCAAGATCCCGCGGGAAGAGGCGAAGCGCGGCGGCTGCATCGAGTGCCTGGCCTGCGAACTGGCCTGCCAGGCCCGCGGACGGGATGCGCTCTGGATCGAGCTACCCATCCCGGGCCTGGCGGAGGCGGGCTAATGGCAATACTGTTCACATAGGGTTCCACAACGATGTCAGCGTCCGAGCAAATCCCCCCAACCCCCCTTTACCAAAGGGGGGCGAGGGGGGATTTCGCACGGGTGAGGGCCTAAATGAACAGCATTGGGCCTAATGGCGATTCTCGTGGACTCCAAGACGCGGATCGTGGTCCAGGGGATCACCCATACGTATTGACAAGAGGCGGTGTGGGGGCCTCGCACCGCCGGACGCGAGCAGTTTGTGACTGGTTACGGCGAGTCTGAGAGGAGGCAAGCAGAGAATGAATCGACCATCGGTGCGCAAAGCGACACGATACGCGTTCCTGCTTGGCGAGCACATCTCGCACTCGCTCTCGCCGGCCGTCCACAACCCCGCCTTCGCCGCGCTGGGACTCGACTACGAGTACGGCCTGCTCGACGTGCCTCCCGCCAGGCTCCAGGAGGCCCTGGCACGCATGCGGCAGCCGGACTGCCTGGGCGGCAACATCACCATGCCATACAAGCATGACGTGCTGGCCGCGGCGGAGGAGTGCTCGGAGACGGTCCGCCGCTGCGGCGCCGCCAGCATCCTGATCAACCGCGACGGCCGATTCGTGCTGCAGAATAATGACGTGGAAGCGATCGCCGCCTGCCTCAGCCGCCGGGCCGCCACGGTGGCCAAGGGGCCGGCCGTGATCGTCGGCGCGGGCGGCTCGGCTGCGGCCATGCTGGAGGCACTGCGCCGGGTGCCACCCACCCGGGTGCTCGTGCTGGCCCGCCGGCCGGAGGCCGCCGAGGCGCTCGCGGAGCGGGCCCGCGGGTGGGTCCCGGTCCCGGTCGAGGCAGGCCACTTGCAGGAAGGTGCGAAGGCGCTGGCGGAGGCGACGCTGATCTTCAACGCCACTCCCCTGGGCGTGCGTGAGGGTGATCCCAGCCCGGTGCCCCGAGAGGCGTTGCGGCCCGGCCTGCTCGTCTACGACATCGTGTACCGGCGCGACGGCCTCAACAGGCTGCAGTCTGAAGCCCTGGCCGCGGGGGCGCTGGTGTGCGACGGGATGCGTCACATATTTGAGCAGGCCCCTTTCACGTTCCAAATGCTGACGGGCCGCGAGGCGCCGCGCGAGGTGATGCTGGAGAGCCTCGTCGCGGCGACGGGCCGCCGGCCTCTCGACTGGGGCTCGGATGGCACCGCTTAGCCCGGATAATTCACGAAGAGATGCGTGAATTATCCGAGTCAAATGACCAATGA
This sequence comes from candidate division NC10 bacterium RIFCSPLOWO2_12_FULL_66_18, assembly GCA_001771285.1. GTDB lineage: Bacteria > Methylomirabilota > Methylomirabilia > Methylomirabilales > 2-02-FULL-66-22 > 2-02-FULL-66-22. The sequence goes on along the minus strand of METI01000072.1, from coordinate 5,470 downwards.
CCAATTTCCAATTCCCAATGGCGGTACGTGCGCGCTGCACGCTGTCAGGTCGCCGGAGGCGCATTCTCTTCGCTGTTGGTCATTGATCATTGGTAATTGGTCATTCCCGTGATTATTCGTGAACGGCTTTGCGAATAATCCGGGTTAGTGGACGTGATGCCCTGTGGATCGCGTTGCCGATCCCGGGCCTGGCGGAGGTGTGGTGATGGCGATCCTCGTGGACGCCAAGACGCGGGTCCTGGTGCAGGGGATCACCGGCCGGGAGGGGGCGGCCCGCGCCGGGCTCATGCAGCGCTACGGAACTCGGATCGTCGCCGGGGTCACGCCGGGGCGGGGCGGTGAGGTTACGCGGGAGATCCCGGTCTTCGATACCGTGCAGGCGGCGACCGAGGCGGTGGGCGGCATCGATGCCAGCGTGATCTTCGTCCCCGCTCCCCAGGTCCGGGATGCGGCCCTGGAGGCCCTGCAGGCCGGGATCCGGCTCCTGGTCCTCGTGGCCGACCGCGTGCCGGTCTACGACACACTGGAGGTCCTGGAGGTCGCAGATCGGCTCGGCGCCAGGGTGATCGGCCCCAACACGCTCGGGATCGTGAGCCCGGGGCAGGCCCTGCTCGGGATGATCGGGGGCCGCGCCCGGCTGGCGGAGGAGTGGTTCCGCCCGGGGCCGGTGGGCGTCGCGTCCAGGAGCGGTGGCATGACCTCGGCCCTCAGCTCCGGCCTGAGCCGCGCTGGCATCGGCCAGAGCACCATCGTCCACGTCGGCGGGGACGGGATCGTCGGCCTGCCCCTGCCCCGGGTGGTGGAACTCTTCGAGGCCGATCCGAAGACCGAGGCCATCGTCCTGTTCGGGGAGATCGGCACCTCCCAGGAAGAAGAGGTCGCCGATCTCATCGCGGCGGGAAAGGTCCGCAAGCCGGTATTCGCCTACATCGGAGGGGCCGCGGCCAAATCCGGGATGCGGTATTCCCATGCCGGGGCCCTGATCGAGGGGACAACCGGGAGCCACGCGGGCAAGGTGAAGCGGCTGAAAGAGGTGGGGGCCGTCGTGGTGAAGGCGATCGAAGAGCTCCCGGCGGCAGTCCGGACATCGCTGGGGGTGGGGAGGCGACTCATGACGGAGAATCTGCAGTGGCAGACGGGGATCTCCCTGGCCGAGGAGGGCCGGCTCTACATCCGCGGGGTCCCGCTGGAACGACTCATCGCCGGCGCCCGTTTCAGCGAGGCGATCTTCCTGCTGCTCCTGGGGCGCTCGCCCAGCCCCACGGAGGCCCGCCTCGTGGATGCCATCCTGGTGGCGTCCATTGACCACGGGGCGACCCCGCCCTCCACCCTGGCGGCCCGTACGGTCGCCTCGACGCGGGCCAGCTTCCCCGCGGCCGTGGCCAGCGGCGTTTTGGCCTTCTCCGACTTGCACGGGGGGGCCATCGAGGGCTGCATGGACCTGCTCCACGAACTGGCGGAGAAGCAACGGACCGGGAAGCCGCTGCCGGAGGTGGTGGAGGAAGCGGTCCACGCGAGTCGCGCGACGAAGCGGCGGCTCCTCGGCATCGGCCACCGAATCCACTCCAAGGATCCCCGGGTTGAGGCCCTCTTCGGCGTGGCGCGTGAGCAAGGACTGGGCGGCGTCTACCCGCCCATCCTGGAGGCCCTGCAGGCGACGGCCGAGCGGATCCTCAACACCAAGCTGCCCATCAACGTGGACGGGGCGATCGCGGCGCTCCTGTGCGAGTTGCAGATTCCCGCCGCCCTGGGGAATGCCTTCTTCTACATGGCCCGGTTGCCGGGCCTGATCGCCCACGTCTACGAAGAGCGGACGCGGATGCGCCCGATGCGGCGGATCCACCCGACGGATTTCGAATACGACGGCCCCGCCCTCGAGGAGGCCTGATGCCCGACCGCGACGTCCTGCGGCGCCAGCGAGAGTCGCTGGGGGCCGCCATGACCGACATCCTGGACACGGTACATCCGCCGGTGGCGCGCTTCCGGCTGATGTCCCTGGGCATGTCGCCGGCGCTCCGGACCGAGTCGTTCCGGGATGTCGTGGGCGACAAGGGATGCCTCTCCTGCGGCAACTGCGTGGACGCCTGCCCGGTGATGGCCAAGCAGTTCGGGCCCATCGTCATCCCCAACATGCGGACCTCCATGGCGCTGGAGCACCTGGTGGCGGACCAGTGCCTGCGATGCTTTGCCTGCATCCGTGCCTGTCCCCAGACGGATCGGGGCCTGAAGGAGTTCGCCCTGGCGTACCGTCGGGGCGAGAAAGTCACGCACGCGCTCCTGGCCACGGCGTTCCTCAGCCTGTCCCTGAGCGGCATCGCGCTGTTCCACTTCCGCGAGGTCTGGCCGGAAGCCGTGATTGGTGCGCTGGGCCTCGTGCACCGGATCGCGGCCCCGGCGCTGGCCCTCACCCCGCTGGTCTACCTCTGGCTAGACCGGTGCCACTTCGGGCGGCGCCTCCGGCAGATCGCGTCCTGGGGCCGGACCGATGCCGAGTGGCTCCGGCAGTGGTGGCGGGCCATCCGGTCACGAGGGCGCGTCAGCTTCCCCACCTTCGGAGAGACGCACCCCGGACGGAAGGCGTGGCAACTGTCGCTGTGCGCGGCGTTCCTCGTCTTCGCCGCCACCGGATCCGCCCTCTGGATCGGGGAGGGGACGCTGGGAAAGTCTCTCATCCAACGCGTGACGTGGGTTCACGCGCGTACCGCCATGGCCATGGATGTCTGGGTGGCGATCCATCTGGTCCGCGTCCTGGTCCGGCCCGCCCTCCAGCGGCTGCGGCGCATGCTGGCCCTTCACGGGCACGAGGCGGACCTCTTGGTGGAGCGCGCTCAATATCTGGGGTAGCCGGCAGGAGGAAAGATGACGGAGTTCAGCGGGAAGACGGTCATCGTGACAGGGGCGGGGAAGGGCATCGGCCGGGCGGCGGCCATGCGCTTTGCGGCCGAGGGGGCCAACATCCTGGCGGCGGACCTGGATGCGGGTCTCCTGGACGAGACGCTGGGCTTGATCAAGAAGCAAGGGGGAAAGGGCATCGCGAACCAGGTGGACGTGACGCGCTGGACCGAAGTCCAGGGCATGGTGGACCGGGCCCTCCACGAGTTCGGCCGGGTGGACGTCCTGGTGACGAGCGCGGGGATCCTGGGCAGCAACATCACGGTCCAGGATCTGAGCCTGGAGGAATGGGACCGGATCCACGCGGTGAACCTCACCGGGGTCTTCTACTGCTGCAAGGCCGTCATCCCGCCCATGGCGCGCCAGCACGCGGGCGCCATCGTGAACATGGCCTCCATCGCCGGGAAAGAGGGGAACCCGATGATGGCGGCCTACTCGTCCTCCAAGGCGGGGGTGATCGCCCTCACCAAGGCCCTGGGGAAGGAACTGGCGCCGCTCGGCCTCCGGGTCAACTGCATCGCACCTTCCATGATCGACACCGACATGATCAAGACGGTCCCCGACGCCCAGCGGGAAATGCTGAAGACGCGGGTTCCCCTGGGCCGGTTCGGGCGCGTGGAGGAGGTGGCGGCGCTGATCCGCTTCCTGGCCTCCAGCGAGGCCAGCTATCTCACCGCCCAGTGCTGGGACTGCAGCGGCGGCCGCGCGGTGTATTAGGAGGCAGGTCATGGCAAGTTTTCCGCGACTCTTCGAGCCGGGGCGGATCGGACGCCTGGAGGTGCGGAACCGCATCATCTCGGCCCCCATGGAGCGGAACTACTGCAACCGGGACGGGTCGGTGACGCAGCGGTACATCGACTACCTGGAGGCACGGGCGCGGGGCGGGGTGGGCCTATTTTTCACCGAGGCGTCCTACGTGGACCCTCGGGGCAAGGGCCGGGCATTCCAGTTGGGGGTTCACGACGACGCCATGATCCCCGGTCTCACCCGTCTCGTCCAGGCCGTGCACCGCCACGGGGCCAAGATCGGCCTGGAGCTGAACTACGGCGGACGGGTAGTCGCCCCGGAGGTCAGCGGCCTCCAGCCCTGGGCCCCCTCGGCCGTGCCCTGCAAGATGTCCGGCGGGGCCATGCCCCACGTCCTCTCGGTGGAGGAGATGCAGGACATCCTCCGGAAGTTCGGGGAGGCGGCGCGCCGATCCCGGGAGGCGGGCTGCGACATCATCGAGATCCACGGGGCCCACGGCTATCTCTTAGGGCAGTTTCTCTCGCCCGTGACCAATCAGCGAACGGATGCGTACGGTGGCCCCCTCGCGAATCGGATGCGGTTCCTGATGGAGGTCATCCGCGAGGTCAAGCGACAGGTCGGCGACGACTTTCCGCTGGCGGTCCGGGTGAGCGCCGACGAGTACGTGGACGGGGGGATCGTGCTGCCCGATACCCTCGAGGTGGCCAAGGCCATGGAGGCCGCGGGCGTGCACCTGATTGATATCTCGGGCGGGAACTACGAGTCGGCCTTCATGATCGTCCAGCCCATGGAGATCCCCCTCGGCTGCCACGTCCCGCTGGCGGCGCAGGTCCGGAGCGTGGTGAAGATCCCGGTCAGCGTCGCCGGCCGGATCAACGATCCGACCTTTGCGGAGCAGGTGCTGGCCGACGGACATGCGGATTTCGTCTCCCTGGCCCGGGCCCTCCACGCCGATCCGGAATTCCCCAACAAGGCCCGGCAGGGCCGCCTCGAGGATATCTGCTACTGCATGGCCTGCAACCAGGGCTGCATCGACGTGCTCAGCCAGCAGATCCCCATCTTCTGCACGATCAACACCGCCACCGGCCGCGAGCGAGATTTTGCCATCCGGCCTGCGTCCCGACCCAGGCGCATCCTGGTCATCGGGGGCGGACCGGCCGGGATGGAGGCCGCCCGCGTGGCCGCCCTGCGGGGCCACCGGGTAACGCTGGTCGAGCGCGCGGCGGAGCTGGGCGGCCAGATCCGGTACGCCATGCGGCCGACGCACAAAGGGGAGTTCGGGCAGATCGTGCGCTACCTCAGCCACCAGATCAAGACGGCCGGCGTGGAGATCCGCCTGAAGGAGGAGGCGAACCTGGCCCTGGTCCAGGCGGAGAAGCCGGACGTGGTAGTAGTGGCGACCGGCGCCCGCCCCTTCATCCCTCCCATCCCCGGGGTGGAGCAGCCCCACGTCGCCACCCTCTTCGACGTCTACGACGGCCGGGTGGACATCCGCGGCCGGGTCTGCCTCTTCGGGGCCAACCTCGCCGGGGTGGAGCTGGCCGAATATCTGGCGCAGCGGGACGCGGACGTCATCCTGGTGGACCCGGGGAAGGCCATGGCGGCCGATGCCGGCCTGCGGGCCAAATGGCTCCTGCTGGAGCGGGTGGAGCAGCATCCCCGCATTGACGTTCGGCTCAACACCACGCTGGAGGAGATCGCGGCGGACGCGGTCCTGCTCCAATCCGAGGGGAAGACAGAGTGGGTGCGCCCCGTGGCCCACATCGTCCTGGCGGCGGGCGGCGAGGCGGAGAACCGCCTGCTGGATTCGCTGAAGCGGGAGTGGCCCGGG
>METI01000071.1:3152-10137 GCA_001771285.1 candidate division NC10 bacterium RIFCSPLOWO2_12_FULL_66_18 | reverse complement strand
GAGGCCCAACCCCTCCATCACGCCCAGGGAGGGATCCCTCGGCGTGGAGACGGACTTGGCCAGGACCACCCGGCCGGAATCATCCACCGCCACGAGGTCGGTGAAGGTTCCCCCCACGTCAATCCCGATGCGATACATGCGCTCCTCAACTAGCGATCAGCCGTCAGCTTTCAACCCAAACAGCGCAGCAGCGCAACCGCCAAGACGCCAAGTGCGCCAAGAAGCTCCCCATATTCAAGGGCAAATGGGGACGAGAGACGAAAGCCTGCTCGTACCTTCTGGTCCTGAATTCGCTTCCAGCCTTGAGGAGACCTGGCGCGCCTTTGCGGCCTTGGCGGCCTTGGCGGTGAAATATTCGGGTTCAACCAAGGCTCTTGCCGGAGCTGATGGCTGGCAGTTTCGAAGACCTATGTTTTCTTCGATCTCTTCGAGCCGCCCGGACGTTTTCGCCGTGTGACAAACCCGTTGGTCAGGTCGGCGGCGTGGGCGCGGGGATCGCGCTTTCGGGGATCACCGTACCCGCCACCGCCGGCCGCTTCGATGAAGAACACATCCCCGGGGAGGACCGGGACCCCAACCTCTTTCGTCTTCAAGAACCGGGCCTCCCCATTGGAGAACAGCCGGTACCGGTGCGGCAACCCGTCCAGTCCCCCGAAGAGCCCGTAGGGGGCGTGGCGGATCCCATCGCCGGCGGTGTTGGCCTTGGCCGGCTCCGCGATCTCGACCCGCATCGTGAGGACCGATCCCACGCCGCCGCGAAACTTGCCTGCCCCACCGGAGTCCGGCCGGAACTCGTGGTGTTTGAGGAACAGGGGGAAGCGGGCCTCGGTCACCTCGACGCTCCCGAACTTGATGCCGCCGGCCGCCTGCCCCTCCCCCGCCGTCGGCCAGCCGTCCCCGGCCGAGGAGGCGCCTCCGCCGCCCCGGGCGTGGAACATGTGCCAGATGAACTGCTTCTTCGTGCGCGGGTTGATCCCCTGGATGGCGATCCGGAACCGCCGGGACCAGCCGGCCATGGCCCGGTCCGGGCAGGCGCCGGCCAGCGCCTTGATGACGGCCTCGGCGATCTCCTGGGCGCAGTGGTTCGTGGAGAGGGTGACGGGCGCCGGGGGGAACGGCCAGACCACCGTGCCCTGCTTGGCCTTCACCGTGACCGGCCGGAATGTCCCCTCGTTCTTCGGCGTGCGTGGGTCAATGAGGTAAGCCAGGGCCATGTGGACGGCGGACATGGTGTTGGGAAACGAGGAATTGACGAAGCCGATCACCTGCGGATGGGAATCGGTGAGATCCACGATCAGCCCGTCGTCTTGCTTCGTGACCGTGGCCCGGATATGGATATCAGTGATGCCGTGGCCGTCGTCGTCCAGGATCGCCTCGCCGCGGTAGACGCCGTCTTTCCAGGTCCGGATACAGGCCCGGGCCTGGCGCTCCGCACTGTCCAGGATCTCGCCCACCGCGGCCGTCACCGTCTCCACCCCGTAGTCGTGGAGCAGCCGGAGGAGGCGGCGCTCCCCCACCCGGGCCGACCCGATCTGAGCGTGGAGGTCCCCCAGGAAATCGCGGGAGTGGCGGACGTTGGTCGCCAGCATCTGCATCAGGTCGTCGCGGAGCTCCCCCCCGTCGTAGAGCTTGAGCGGCGTGATCCGGATCCCCTCCTGCCAGATCTCCGTGGCGCCGGGGTTGTAGCTCCCGTGGGTGGAGCCCCCGATATCGCTGTGATGGGACCGGTTGATGGACCAGAAGACCGGCCGGTCGCCGATGAAGACCGGCAGCAGGACGGTGAGGTCCGGCAGGTGATTTCCGCCGTGGTACGGGTCGTTCAGCAGGTACATGTCGCCGGGGCGGATGCGGCCCTGGAAGAACTCCAGGATGGACTGGACGGCCCACGGCAGGGCGCCCACGTGGATCGGGACGTGCTCCGCCTGGGCGGCCAGGCGTCCCGCCCCGTCGCAGACCGCCGTCGAGAAATCCCGGCTGGAGTTCAGGATCTGGGAATAGGCCGTCCGGAGCATCGCCTCGCCCATCTCCTGGACGATGGCCTCCAGCCGGTGCTGTACCACCGAGACCGTGATTCGATCGAGCATGGGCGATCCCTCTTGCAGCAGATGGCAGGGACGAGGAAGAACGCGAGGGGAAGTCAGGCTACTCCTGCCCTCGCCGGCCTGTCAACAGGATTCCCGGCCCCGACAGGCGAAGAAGGCGGCCACGAGGCTCCCGGCGATTCCGCCTGGGTCGCGCCGCGGACGCCCGCCAAATCTCCTCGCACCCGGGCCAGACCTGTGATACCGTTCAGCCTGCCTGGATGTCCCTCTCCCCACATCTTGCGGGTACCGAGGCATGGAATATTTTGTCGCCCTCCTGACGACCCTGGCGCTGTACCTGCCGGCCCTGACGGGCGAGCCCATCCCCGACGTCGCGAGCCTGCCCGCCTTCGAGGTGGCGGACCGCCTCGAGCAGGCGGTCTTCGCCCATACCGGCCAGCGGCGAGGCGGCGAGTTGACCACAGCCGCCTACCTGCCGCGGGAGAACGTGATCCTGCTTACCAGCGCCCTGCTCGAAGATCTGCCAGAGCTGGAGGCCGTCCTCGTCCACGAACTGGTCCACTGGTGGCAGGTGCGGAGCGACCGTGCAGGTCCTCATGGGGGGCAAGCCTGGGAGGACGAGGCCCGCGCCTTCGAAAACAGTTGGCGGCGGGAGCACCATCTCCGCCTACGCCCACCCCTGCCGCCGCCCAACCGGCGCCGGCCCTGATGGCCCGTCATGGCGGCATCGCGACGCCCGTTTGTGCGCCCGGCAACCCTTTAGGGAACCTGTCCTTGACACCGGCAGGCCAACGGGATATGTAAAAGCATTTATTCCCTCGGGGGAGGGGACTTCCGGCTCGGCGCCTGGCCTACAGGGCGTCCGAAAGGTCCGGGCCCACCACTCCTCGCTGGCCGGTGGCACCTTTCGGGAAGCACCGGGCACCCAGTCTTATTTCTGTGACCGCTGCAGCGCCAGGGGGGCGTGGTGACCGAGACGATCCTGCTGGTGGATGACGATCGGCTCATCCTCCAGATGTGCAAGGACGCCCTGGAAAAGGCCGGCTACCAGACCATGTGTCTGCAGGAGGGGCGGGCCCTGGCGGCGGCCGTGGCCTCGAGCCGTCCGTCCCTGATCCTCCTCGACATCATGATGCCGGGGACGGATGGCCTGACTCTGTGCCGGCAGCTCCGCAGCGGCCCCGACGCCTTCCGCGGCCCCATCGTCATCTTCTCCGCCAAACACTACGAGACGGACAAGCGGATCGCCCGCGAGGTGGGCGCCAACGCCTTCCTGGAGAAGCCGTTCTCCTCGGACCGGCTGCTCAGCACCGTGCGGGATCTGCTGGCCCGCAAGATCTCCATCCGGTTCTGGGGGGTCCGCGGCTCGATCCCGACTGCCTCCAGGGATGCCGTCGGGTACGGGGGCAACACCCCCTGCGTGGAGGTCCGGGTCTCCGGCGTCGAGGACCTGTACATCTGGGACGGCGGCACCGGCCTGCGGGAGCTGGGGCGGACCCTGCGGACCTCCGGGACGCCGGTCCACGGGTTCCTCTGCTTCACCCACTTCCACTGGGACCACATCCAGGGTCTGCCCTTCTTCGAGCCGGCGTATGCGACGGGGAATGCCTTCACCCTCGTCGGCCCCGCCCAGCCCACGGCCGGCCTGATCCAGATCGTGGGGGGGCAGATGGCCTCGGTCTATTTCCCCGTGGGTCTGGAGCAGTTCGGCGCCCACCTCGCCTTCCAGGAGATCGACGAGGGGACGGTCATGCTGGGCGGCGTCCAGTTCGACACCCTGTCCTCGCTTCACCCGGGGCGGGCCCTGATCTACCGGCTCGCCCACGAGGGGAAGCGGGTGGTCTACGCCACGGACAATGAGCTGCCCGCGGGGTGGAAGGCGGCCGGCGGGGTGGCCGCTCACGAGGTGGAGCGGTTCATCCGATTCTTCGAGGGCGCGGACCTGCTCATCCACGATTCCCAGTACACGCCCGAGGAGCTGGAGCGGCGCCGGGGCTGGGGCCACTCCGCCTGGACGGACGCCCTCGACCTCGCCATTGCCGCCCGGGTGAAGCACCTGATCCTGTTCCATCACGATCCGGATCATTCCGACAGCTTCCTGGACGACATCGGCAGCGCCGCCCAGCGACGGATCACCGAGCTGGGCGCCAGCATCGTCTGCGAGATGGCCCGGGAAGGCGATCTCTACACGATCTGATTCCCCCTGCCGGCCAGGCGCCTGTCCACTTTGGCTTCCCTCCGCCAACCCGGACACGCATGGCCGCATTTTCCGCTGCCCGCCACGGACCGTCACCCTCCACCTCCCTGGATAGCGCGCGGACCGGGGGATTGTCCCGGCGAATTTCCTGGCAGGAAGGCGCGGATGGCCCGGCCCACCTCTGCGGGGCGCTCGAAGACCAGGTGGTGACAGGTGTCCGGGACCTCGTGCAGCGTCGCCCCCGGGATCGCGCGGCGCAGCATCTCCGCCGTCTGGCGGGACAGGATACTGCTCCGCTCCGCTCGCAGGACGAGGGTGGGGCAGCCGATCCGGGGCAGCAGGGGCCAGGCGACCTGCGGGACCACCCGGCCGAAAAATTCCCGATCGGGTCCGATGCTCCACTGGCCGTGGCCGCGGTGCCGGGTGGACCGCGCAGCCAGCGCCCGGAGACGGGCCGCAGGAACCACCGTCTCCCGCGGAATCAGGCGAAACGCCCTGGCGGCCGCCGCCCGGGACGGGAACAGGCGCATCGGGCGGGTGCCGATCTGGCGCATCTCGGCCAGGCCGTCGGCCGAGACATCCGGCGTCGCGTCCAGGATCACCAGGCTCCGCACACGGCGCGGGTGCGTTGCCGCCAGGAGCATCGCGACCTTGCCGCCCATGGAGTGCCCCACCAGGTCCAGTCGCCGGAGGCCCATCGCCTCTGCAAAGCCGACCACGGCTGCGACGAAATCCCCCATCCGGTACCGCGGGGGACGCGGCCAGTCGCTCTGGCCGTGCCCGGGGAAATCCAGGGCCAGCACCCGGAAGGCCCCCGCAAGGCGGGGCGCCAACCAGTCGAACCAATGCGTGTTGGCAGCCCCCCCATGCAGGAGGAGGAGCGGAGGGACCGCCCGCGGTCCCCAGGCGGCGTAGTGAAGGCGGAGGCCGCCGACCCGCACCATCCCTTCCCGACGCGACCATGGGCGGTCGGTCTGTGACATGCAAACCTCCAGTCGTGTGACGATGTGGCACAGATCTGGAACCCCCGCCGATCATAACACAGGAGGGTGTCGCCGGAGCGATCCTCCTGGTGCTTCTGACCACGCCGCCCACCGCGGGATGGCCGCAAGATGCCACAGACGACCATGTGACCGTTCACCTGCCATGCATCCCGCTCTGATCCAGCATGACACGGGGCAATGCGTGCTGGCCCAGGCAGCCGCTCCGCCGCCGGGACAGCTCGCTCCCGAAGAGGTCGTAGACGTCGGGACAGGCGGCGGCGAGGGGAGCAAGGTCTTCCTGTTCAACTGCGAATGCCACAGCTTCGAGGAGGTCATCAGCCAACTCCTGAAGGCGGTCCCCGGGATGATCCGCCCCCTGGCGGAGAAGCTGGCTTGGCGCGTCCACACGCAGGGGTTGGCCGAGGTGTTCCGAGGCAGCGCGTCGGAATGTGACCGTGTCGCCAAGGTCCTGGGAGAGACCGGGCTCATCGTGCAGGTCCTGTGAAGGCGGTGGTGCCTGGTTTCCGATCCCGGGACCTGGTATAGTGTGCGAGGCAGCCGGCTTCTTCCGGGCTCCAGCCCCTTCCGTCCCAGCAAAGGAGGCACCCATGAGCGCGACCATCCCCCAGGAATTCCGGGACCTGCTCACCAAGAAGGCCTTCGCTCACCTGGCGACCATCATGCCGGATGGAAGCCCCCAGGTCACCCCCGTGTGGATTGATTTCGACGGGGGCCACGTGCGGGTCAACTCGGCCAAGGGCCGCATCAAGGACAAGAACATGCGGCGCAATGGACGGGTCGCCCTGGCCATCCAGGACCCGGACAACCCGTACCGCTACCTGGCCGTGCGCGGGCGGGTGGAGGAGATCACCGAGGCCGGTGCCGACGCCCACATCGATTCGCTGGCCAAGAAGTACCTCGGCCAGGATCGCTACCCCCATCGCCAGCCGGCCGAAGTTCGCGTCATCTACCGGATCCGGCCGGAGCGGGTCTCCACCATGGGATGAACCGGGGCCGGAAGCAGAGAGCCCCCAGACACAGGACTCCCCATGTCGATCGCCGAGCGCATCATTCAAGAGGCCCCCGACGCCATCATCGTGGCGGACTCTTCGGGAAAGATTACCCTGTGGAATGCCGGAGCGGAACGGCTCTTCGGGTATTCGGCAGCCGAGGTCCTGTCGCAGACGCTGGATCGCATCATCCCGGAGGCGCAGCGAAAGCGGCACTGGGAGGGATATTCCCAGGTCATGCGGACCGGCGTGACCAGGTACGGGACGCAAGTCCTGCGGGTCCCGGCCATCCGGAAGGATGGCAGCCGGTTCTCCATCGCCTTCACGGTGGGCCTGCTGAAGGACAGCGAGGGGCAGGTCGAGGGGATCTTCGCGATCATGCGCGATGACACCGAACGCTTCCAGACCGAGCGGGAGCTGCGCAAGCGGGTCGCCGACCTGGAGCGGGCCGCCCGTGGCGACCGTTCCTGAATTGACGGGACCCGAGATCCAGTGGTATCTTCCCGGGTGAGCACCCAGGACCAGGAGGCGTATCGAGGCACGCATGCCGTTGCGGTTCTTCGGCGGGCACTGGAGCGGTCGGGTTCGGACGTGTCCAGCCTGCGAGCGTGAGATCGCGGCTGCAGCGACGTTCTGTCCCTCGTGTTACCTGGTCATCCGCCCCGAAGGCGCCGCGGACCTCCGAGAGCATCTGCGGGGCGGCCGCATCCCCACGGACGTCTACCTGCTTCGCAAGATGCAGGTCGAGGATCC
>METI01000071.1:0-3125 GCA_001771285.1 candidate division NC10 bacterium RIFCSPLOWO2_12_FULL_66_18 | reverse complement strand
GTCGCCCCACGGCCCGCGGCGCCCCCCCCCTCCGATCCCCCTCCCCCACCCACGGAAAGCCTGCCCGTCCCCTCGCCATCGCCTCCCGCACCTCAGGCCGCCACCCACACCGTCGTCTCCGAGGCCGCCGGGCTCCCGCAGGGCGAGACCGAGAGCGCTGCTCGGAGCCGCGCCTGGGTGGGCGTGTATTCCCTCTTGAAATTCGATCCGCCACTCCCGCCCCCGACCCATTCGGTCGAGGAGACCCCGGCCCTCCTCGCGTGGATGCTGGAGCGGGATCCCGTCATCCCGAACCACACGGAACTGCTCGAGACAATCCACGCCAACACGTTCCGGGACGAGCCCGCGGCCCGACTGGGGTACGGGCAGCACCTTCTCCTGCAGATCGCCGACGACCTGGCGCTGCACCCCACGCAGGAGACCCTGGGCACCCATCTCACGCTCCTGGCGGCAGCCTACCGGCAGGCGGCCGGGGCGTACCACGCCGCCGCGAGCAAGGGGCAGGGCGAGGCCAACCCCTCCCTCTGGCAGATGTCCAGCACCGCCAGCCGGCTGCGAGTGGAGGCCTGGGTGTATCGCACCCGTCATGGCCTCCCACCCGAGATCATCCCTCCCAGGCGGGCGCGGGCGTCAAAAGTTTCCGGGGGTTGATGCGCAGCCAGCGGGGGATGGGAGACAGCCCACGCGCCGCCTCCCCGGGCTCCCATCGCATCTCCCGACCCCACCGCAAGGGCATCGCCAACCCGATACCGTAGGGACAAAACGGCTCCAGCAGTTCCTCAGCGCTCGCGCGCTGAGCCCGAATAGTGCAGTTTAACCGCAAAGCACGCGAAGCACGCAAAGGAACTGCCCGTATTCCCTGATTGGCGATTGGCGATTGGCGATTTTCAAATCGGCAATCGGAAATCCGCAATCGAAAATTGGCGAGGCGCGCCCCGGAAGATTTCGGTCCGGAAGCCCCTCTGAAATGATCAGAGTTGGCCACCCTTTGCGATCTTGGCGGTCTTGGCGGTGAAATTCTTCAGCCGAAAACAGAAGCCGCGGGGAATGCCCATGCTGAGCATCGGCATCGTCGGGTGTGGAACGATCGGCACGGCCCTGGCCCGGGCCATTGACGAGGGGAGGATCCCGGCGCTCCTCAGCGGCCTGGCCAATCGAACCCAGGCGCGAGCGGAAGCGTTGGCTGGCTCGCTCCGCACGCGCCCGCCGGTGGTGAAGATTCCGGAGCTTGTCCGCGCCTCGGACCTGCTGGTGGAGGCGGCGACGGGGAAAGCCCTGGAGGAGATCGTCCCGGCCTGCCTGCGGGAGGGGAAAGACGTCTTCGTCATCAGCGTCGGGGGATTGCTGGGCCACGAGGAGTGGTTCCGCGAGGCGGAGGCCCGGGGATGTCGCATCCTGTTCGCATCCGGGGCCATCGCCGGGCTGGATGGCGTGCGGGGGGCGGTCGTGGGGCGCGTGGACTCGGTAACGCTCACGACCCGGAAGCCGCCGAAGGGGCTGGCCGGCGCGCCCTACGTGGTCGAGCGCGGGATCGACCTTGACGCGCTGACGGAGGAGACGGTCATCTTCGAGGGCACGGCCCGCGAGGCGTGCAAGGGCTTCCCGACGAACGTGAATGTCTCGGCCGCCCTGAGCCTGGCCGGCGTCGGTCCCGACCGGACTCGCGTCCGGATCATCGCCGTGCCGGGCGGCCGCTTCAACCAGCACCGGATCGAGGTCCGGGGGGAGTTCGGCCGCCTGGCGGTCGAGATCGAGAACGTTCCCTCGGCCACGAATCCGCGGACGGGATTGCTCTCGATCTACTCGTCCATCGCGTTTCTGGCGGGCTATGCCCGGACCACAGGGAGCAAAGCCAAGAGGCAGGATCCAACTTAACCGCAGATTACGCCCGCCCATGGCGGTTCTTGCCAGGTCGTACGGGTTGCGATCTGGGCGGGTCCGCCTATGGCGCGACAGATTTCGCAGGTTCTCTGAGGCAGAGGAGTGTGGAAGATGGTCCAGTTGAAGATCCCCGCCGTCTTCATGCGCGGTGGCACCAGCCGCGCGATCTTCTTCCGAGAGGCCGACCTGCCGCCCGACCAGGCGATCCGGGACCGGATCATGCTGGCCGCCATGGGCAGCCCGGACAGCTACGGCCGCCAGCTGGATGGAATGGGTGGCGGCATCTCCTCGCTCAGCAAGGTCGCCATCATTGGACCGCCCAGCCGCCCGGACGCCGACATCAATTACACCTTCGGGCAGGTGAGCGTAACCGACGCCCTGGTGGATTATAAGGGGAACTGCGGAAACATCTCGTCGGCGGTGGGTCCTTACTCCATTGACGAGGAGTTGGTGGCTGTCCCGCGAGACGGGGTGGCCACGGTCCGCATCCACAACACCAACACGCGGAAGATCATCGTGGCCGGGGTGCCGGTACAGGAGGGGCAGGCCGCTGTCGAAGGGGATTTCGTCCTCCAGGGTGTGTCGGGGACCGGCGCCAGGATCGCCCTGGAGTTCCTGGATCCCGGCGGGGCGGTGACCGGAAGGCTCCTGCCCACGGGTGCCCCCAGGGAATCCCTGGAGATTCCCGGCCTCGGGGACCTCACGGTCTCCATCGTGGATGCCACGAACCCCATGGTATTCGTCCGGGCCGCGGATCTCGGCCTTCAGGGAACGGAACATCCGGAGGTATTTGACAGGAACGCTGACCTCACCGCGCGCCTGGAACAGGTGCGCGCGACGGCCGCCGTGCGCATCGGGCTGGCCGGCACCGCCGAGGAGGCCAGCCGGAAGAGCCAGGCGGTCCCCAAGATCGCACTGGTGGCGCCGCCTGTCGCCTACCGCGACCTGTCGGGCAGCGAGGTCCCGGCGACGTCCACGGACATCTGCGCTCGCGTCATGTCCATGGGGAAGGCGCATCGCGCCTTCGCCCTGACGGCGGCCATGTGTCTCGCCGTGGCGGCCCGCGTCCCGGGAACCGTGGTGCAGGAGGCGCTCGGACCGCTGGCCGCGGCGGACCCCTCGGCGGATATCCGGCTGGGCCACCCCTCCGGCGTCCTGCCCATCGCCGCCCTGGTCCGTGGGGGCCACGCCGAAAAGGTGGTAGTGTACCGGACGGCCCGCCGCCTGATGGAAGGCTGCATCCG
>METI01000070.1 GCA_001771285.1 candidate division NC10 bacterium RIFCSPLOWO2_12_FULL_66_18 | reverse complement strand
GGAGGTGTCATGCCCCAGGCGAATCCGCAGCACGTCGTTCTGATCTCGGGCGGGGCCGTGGCCGGATCCGAGGCGGCGTTCCAGCTCACCCAGCGGGGCATCCTGTGCATCGTGGTGGAGCGGAACGACCGTCCCTACGGAAAGATCGAGGACGGGCTGCCCCGCTGGCACGTGAACCTGCGCCTTCAGGAAGAGAAGAAAATTGACGACAAGTTGTCCCATCCCCTTGTGCACTTCGTCCCCCGAACCAGGCTGAGCCGGGATGTCTCGCTGCAAGAGGTCCTGGGGTGGGGCCTGAGCGCCGTGGTCCTGGCCCTGGGGGCCTGGTGGGATCGTCCGCTGCCCCTGCCGGGCGTGGATCAGTTCGTCGGGCGCGGCTTCTACTACCAGAACCCGCTCGTCTACTGGTTCAACCACTATCTCGAAGCCGGGTATCAGGGGCCCACGGTCGAACTGGAGGACGGCGCCATCGTCATCGGGGGCGGCCTGGCCTCGCTGGACGTCGTCAAGATCCTCATGCTGGAGACGGTGACCCGGGCCCAGCGGGCGCGAGGACATCGCATCGCCCTGTACGAGCTGGAGCGCCGGGGGATCCAGAAGGTCTTGAGCGAGCTGGGCCTGACCCTGGCGGACCTCGGTCTCAGGGGGTGCACCCTCCTCTACCGGCGCCGGGTGGAGGACATGCCGCTGGCCGAGGTTCCCGAGGACGCCACACCTCAGCAGGTGGAGCGGACGCGCCAGACGCGGCGGAAGCTGCTCCAGAATTTTGCAGAGAAGTATCTGTTCACCTTTCAGGATCAACGTGTACCAGTGGGGTGCCTGGCGGACGGCGACCGGCTGGCGGGCCTCACGGTCGCGGCCACCGAGGTGAAGGACGGCCGGGCGGTGACCCTGGGCGGAACGGAGCAGAACGTCCCGTCCCAGATGGTCGTCAGCTCCATCGGCAGCGTCCCGGAGCCCATCCCGGGCGTCGAGATGCGCGGCGAGACGTACCGGATCAAGGACCAGGGGACCGGCGAGGTGGAGGGCCTGGAAGGCGTCTTCGCCGTGGGGAACGCCGTGACGGGCAAGGGCAATATCCTGGTGTCGCTGAAGCACGGGCGAGTCGTCTCCCAGCACATGCTGGAGCACTATCTGCTGGGGACCGCGAGCGGCTACGAGGAGGTCCTGGCGGACGCGGCGACCGAGGCGCGAGAGAAGGTGGGCGCGGTGGCCGACCGGTTGGCGGGACAGGCGCGCCTTTCCGGCGAGCGGGTGGCGGGCATCCTGGCCCGGGTGAAGAGTCTCCAGGATCGGGTGGGGTATCCCGGGGACTATCGCCAGTGGATCGAGCGCGTCCGCCTGCCGCAGGCGTGAGAGGAAAACGAAGGAGCAGCAAAGCCCCCGGCGGCGGGGCAGCCCGTGTGAAGTGGAGCAGCGTGCCCTTGCCGGTCTCCGCCTCTGGGGGTATCCTCCACCCGGGCCTGCCTGCGAGCGTGACACCTCGCATCCGTACAAATGCAAGGAGGCTCGATGGCGCTGGACCCGAACGGCTTCCGGAAGGTGATGGGCTCGCTGGCGACGGGCGTGACCGTGGTGACCACCCGGGACCGGCAGGGGGAGCCGCGGGGGCTCACGGCCACGGCGGTCTGCTCGGTCTCGCTCACGCCGCCCCTGCTCCTGGTCTGCATTGACCGCCAGGCAGACTGTTACGAGGCCTTCCAGGATGCCGAAGCCTTTGCAGTGAACCTCCTGCGGGATGACCAGGAGACTCTCTCCCACCACTTCGCCAGGAAAGACGCCCGGAAGTTCGAGGGCATTGCCTACCGGCCGGGCGTGACCGGAGCGCCCATCCTTCCGGGCGTCCTGGCCCACGTGGAATGCCGGGTCCAGGCGCGGCATCCTGGGGGCGATCACACCATCTTCGTGGGCGAGGCCGTGGATTCCGGCGTGGCGCCGTTGGAGGACGGTCGGTCCCCCTTGCTGCACTTCCGCGGAGCATACGCCCGGCTGGGAGACCGGCTCCCCGCTGACCCCTCCTAGTCCTGCCCGCGATTCCCCACCTCACGCCCCTGCCCTCTTTCCTCCTTTACAGACAAGGCCCACCTTGGATAAACTACCGCCGACAAATGTCGAATTTCGAACAACGAATTTCGAATGGTGAACGAGACCGGTTGAGGTCGTTCGCAGTCATGCACGTTCGAAATTCCCACTTCGATTGTCCGTTATTCGATATTGTATGGAATCCCACACGCCTTTCGTTCGAACTTCGAAATTCGCCGTTCGACATTCGAAATTCCAGGGCGAGCCAAGCTTCGCTGGCTCGCCCTGAGTCGTGACGAAGATGTGGCCCAGAAGCCGGTGGAAATTAAGCCTGCGGGGCAAGCTGCTCGCCATGATGTTCGGGCTGCTGATGCTCGTGCTGGCCACGCTGTTCCTCCTGTACTGGCGGGCGGAGAGCCAGCTCATCTCTCAGGTGGAGCGGCACACCATGGATCTTTCCACCGCGATCCAGATCAGCGTGGAGCGGCTGACCTCCAAGGGCCGGACCAGCGAGGCGCGCCTGCAGGATTACGTCCAGCGCCTCCAGCGGCGCGGCGTCCGCGAGATCTCCATCGTCAGCAACGAGCAGGAGGTCATCGCCTCGTCGAACCCCCGCCGGGTGGGGGCCCGCGTGGACCCGAAGCGCAAGGACCTGCTCATCACGGCGCGCCTGGGCGAGGAAAACATCAGCGGCCTCGGTCAGAAGACCTACAACCTCTTCGTCCCCATCGTGGTGGGCAACCAGCGCAGCGGCTACATCCTGATCAGCATGATCCTGGACGACTTCGCCGAGCTGGCACGGGTCAATTTCATCAAACGGCTCATCGCCACGGTCCTGGTCTTCGGCGTCGGCATCGCGGGCACGGCGGTCCTGGCCTGGACATACGCCAAGCCCATTTCCCGCGTCGTCGAGGCGGCCCGGCGCGTGGCCCAGGGCAAGCTGGACGAGCGCCTGCCCACCACCCGTCGCGACGAGATCGGGGAGCTGAACCGCAGCTTCAACGAGATGGTGGAGCGCCTGCGGGAGAAGGCGGAGCTGGAGGCGCGCCTGCACCAGGCGGAGCGCCTCTCGGCCATCGCCCACCTGGCCTCGGGGATCGCCCACGAGGTGCGGAACCCCCTGAATTCGATCAGCCTGATCATTGACCATCTGGGGGCGCAATTCGCCCCGACCGTCCCAGTGGAGCGCGAGGAGTTCGCGCGCCTGAGCTCCATCATCAAGGAGGAGATCCACCGGCTGAACGACATGATCGAGACCTTCCTGAAGTACGGGAAGCCGCTGGAACTCAAACGGCGCCCCACCGACGTCCGGAAGCTCTTGGACGAGGTTCTGGAGGTCGCCACCCAAAAGGCCCAGGCGCAGCAGGTCCGCGTGGAGCGGGACTACGCCCCCACCTTGCCGGAGCTCTGGGTGGACGGGGCCTACATGAAGACCTGTTTCCTGAATCTGGTCCTCAACGCCCTGCAGGCCATGGCCCCTGACGGCGGCACCCTGACCGTCAGGGCAGCGGCCGCACCGGGGGACGGGGGCCAGGGGTCAGGGGCCGGCTCCGAGCCCCCAACCCCCAACCCCCAACCCCCAACCCCCAACGAGTGGGTGGAAATCCGATTCCAGGATACGGGCGTGGGGATCGCCCCCGGGAATCTCCCGCGCGTCTTCGAGCCCTACTTCACCACCAAGGAAGTGGGGATCGGTCTCGGCCTGGCCCTCACCAAGCAGATCCTGGACCAGCATGGCGCGCGGATCGAACTGTCCAGCCAGCCGGGGAAGGGGACGGTCGCCCGGCTCCAGCTTCCCACGGGAGTACCTGAGGCATGAGCAAGGGGCAGATCCTGGTCGTGGACGACGAGGGAGCCCAGCGCGAGATCCTGCGGACCATCCTCACCTCCGAGGGCTACAAGGTGGAGACGGCCGCGAGCGCGGCCGAGGCCCTGGCCAAGAGCGCGCGGACCCGCTTCGATCTGGTGCTGACGGACCTGCGGATGCCCGCAACCGATGGCCTCTCCCTGGTGGGGCAGCTCACGCGGGAGGATCCCCCCACGCTGGTCATCCTCATGACCGCCTTCGGGTCCATGGACTCGGCCGAGCAGGCGGTCAAACAGGGGGCCTTCGACTACCTGACGAAACCGCTGGAGCGCGAGGAGCTCCTGCTGACCGTGGGCCGCGCCTTCGAGCGGATGCGGCTGATCCAGGAGAACCGGCGGCTCCGGCAACAGCTGGAGGAGCGCTTCCGGGTCGAGGGGATCGTCGGCAGCCACTACCGCATGCAGGAAGTTTTTGAAAAGCTGCACAAGATCTCCAACAGCAATTCCACGGTGCTCATCACCGGGGAGAGCGGGACGGGCAAGGAGTTGATCGCCCGCGCCATCCACCGCCACAGCTCCCGCAAGGACCGGCCCTTCGTGGCGGTCAGTTGCGCCGCCATCCCCGAGACCCTGATCGAGAGCGAGCTGTTCGGATACGAGAAGGGCGCCTTCACGGGCGCGATCAGCCGCCGCCAGGGCCTGTTCGAGGCGGCGGACAAGAGCACGCTGCTCCTGGACGAGATCGGCGAGCTGAACGTGAACATGCAGGCCAAGGTGCTGCGCACCCTCCAGGAGCGGGAAATCCGCCGGGTGGGCGCCCGCGAGGACCTGAAGGTGGACGTCCGCATCGTCGCCGCAACCAACAAGGACCTGGAGGTCGAGGTCAAGCGGGGGACGTTCCGGGAGGATCTGTACTACCGCCTGAACGTGGTGAGCATCAACCTTCCCCCGCTTCGGGAACGGAGCACGGACATCCCGCAACTGGCCGAGTACTTCGTGGCCCGGGCTTGCGCAGATGCGGGGCGGCCGCCCATGCCGATCACCACCGAGGCCATGCGCCTGTTGCTGAGCTACCACTGGCCGGGAAACGTCCGGCAGCTCGACACGGTCCTGCAGCGGGCGGTGCTGCTCTCGGACGGCCGGGCCATTGACTACATGGACCTCCCCATCGAGGTGCGCTTCTCGTCCCTGCCGCTTCGCGAGCCGGGGGCAGCCGCGGCCGGCGAGAGCCCGTATCGCTTCCCCCTGCCGCCGCAGGGGATCAACCTGGAGGAGATCGAAAAGGAATTCATCCTCCAGGCGATGGAGCAGTCCGGCGGGGTCATCGTCAAGGCCGCCAAGCTGTTAGGATTGAGCTATCGCACGCTCCAGTACCGGCTGGAGAAATTCCAGATCCGCCGGGAAGGAGGCGAGGGAATGGCCCCGACGGAGGGGCAGGAGACCGGGTAACGCCGCACAGGATCCCGGGTGGATAAGGACAAGACGGCTGGATCGAAGAAAGGGGGGATGGCATGGGCAGCGTGGTCAAGAAACGGCGCAAGAAGATCGCCAAACACAAGTACAAGAAGCTCCTGAAACGGACACGCCACCAGCGGCGGAAGAAGTAGGTCGCTTTCTGGAAGGATATCAATTCTTGGCGGCCTTGGCGCACCAATCCGCCTGAGGCGGATGCCGTTGGTACCGGCGGTTCATGCTTTTTCCGGCTCGGCGCTAAACCTTTGGCGGGCTCTCCGGTCTAAGCCAGCAGAGGTGAGAAAGGAGGGCTGGCCATGAAGCGGTGCCCGTTCTGTCAGGCCCTGGTTCCAGATTACACGGTGCTCCATCGCGACTATCCCTGCTGCGGAGGGCGCCGGCCGGAGGCACCCCGGAAGTAGACGTAGGCTCCCTGCGGAGTGTCCCGTGTCCCTCCGGGGCCCGGCGTGCCCTGAACGCTGCCTGAGAGCGAGCTTTGCGCCAGCCAGACTTGGAGGTGATCGAGCGGGTCCTCGCGGGGGAGACGGCGGCCTTCGAGTTGCTGGTCCGGCAGTACCAGCAGGAGATCTACCGGCTGGCGTACCGTATGACGCGCAACGCAGAGGACGCCAAGGACCTGGCCCAGGAGGCCTTTGTCGCCGCCTACCGGTCCCTGGGGAGCTTTCGGGGGCAGTCCCGCTTTTCCACCTGGCTCTATCGCATCGCCATGAACCTGTGTCTCAATCATCTGAAATCGGCCACCCGCCAGGATCCGTCCGAGGTGGATGGCACCCTGGCGGACCTGCGGGCGGATTCCCTGGCGGCGCTCCTGACCGACGAGCGGGATCGGGCCGTGGCGGAGGCGATCGAGACCCTGCCCCCCCAGCAGAAGGCGACGCTCACCCTCCGGGTCCACCAGGGCCTCAGCCACAAGGAGATCGCCGAGGTCCTCGACTGTTCCGAGGGGACGGCCAAGGCCAACTACTTCCATGCGGTCCGGGCGCTGCAGCGGAAGCTCCAGGCGTTCCAGGAGGCGGAGTGAGGCGCGATGGGAGGCAGAAGGCGGAAAGCAGAAGGCAGAAGGCGGAAAGCAGAAGGCAGAAGGCGGAAGGCAGAAGGCAGAAGGCGGAAGGCGGAAGGCGGAAGGCAGAAGGCGGAAGGCGGAAGGCAGGGAACATGAGGAAGGCACCGCGAGGGCTGCCTACTGCCGACTGCCTACTGGGAAGCGGGGGAGCCACCGTGACCCGTGAAGCGTGAGGCGTGAGCGGGGGAGCAACGGAGCAGGGGAGCAGCCCCCCTCCCTGACCCTCCACCCGCGGCGGGGGGAGGGGAGGGTGGGGGAAGGCGTGGAGCGAGGGAGCAGATCATCTCCTCTGCACATAGGACATAGCGATGGATGAGTGCGAGGACATCCGCGGGCGGCTGATCGCCCATCACGAGGGCGAGCTGGCGACGGAGGAGCGCCTCCAGGTGGAGGCACATCTGGCCACCTGTGAGAACTGCACGCGGGAGGCCGGTCTCATCCGCGATGCGCTGGGACGGGTCCTAGCGTTGCCCGTCCCGGAACCACCGGCGGGATTCTGGGAGGACTTCGGGGCGACGGTGCGCCGGCGGATCGCCGCAGTCCCTCCGCCCCGCCCCGCCGCGTGGGCGCGGGTGGCAGCCTGGCTCGGCCGAGTCCCCGGCTTGCGGCCGATCCCGGCGCTGGCGGCAGCGACGGTCCTGGGGCTGCTCTTGGTCATTGGCCTGGTGCGCACCCACCGGGCGCCGCGTGACCTGCCGCCGGTCGAGGCCCTGATGGTCAGCGAGGATCTGGCCATCGGCCAGAACCTCGAGGTGCTCCAGAACCTCGACCTGCTGGAAGATGTCGAGGTCCTGGAGCGGCTGGATCTCCTGCGGCATTTGGGCGGCGGGCGGCGGCCGCGGCTGAGTTGATGCTGCACATGTGGACGGGATGGCGCCTGGGATCCGCACTCTTCGCCAGCATGGGCCTGGTCGCGGTTTTTGCGTCCGGGGCAGAGGCCCAGGAGCGGCGGCCGCCCCGCGGGCGGGATGAGGCCGGCGTGGACGCGCGGATGCTGGCAGATCTGGAGATCCTGCGGGACCTGGAGCTGCTCCGGCAGCTTGATCTCCTGCGGAAGATGGACGAGGTGCGGAGCGAGCCGCCGCCGCGCGGCGCCAAGACGGACCAGAGAGGGAAGCCATGAAGCGGATGCTTGTTCCCCTGCTGGGGGCGCTGGTGCTCTGGCTGGCCGTTCCCGGCCCGGCCCGGGGCCAGGTGTCGCCCGGGGGAGAGGCGCTCCGGGGCCTCGAATCCTTGCCGCCGGAGGAACGCGCCCGCGTCCAGGAGAACCTGGAGCGCTGGCGGCAGCTCTCGCCCGAGGAGCGGCAGCGCATCCGGGAGAACTACGAGCGCTGGAAGCAGCTTCCACCGGAGGAGCGGGAGCGGGTCCGCCAGAATCTCGAAACATTCCGCAAGCTCCCGCCCGAGGTGCGCCGTCGCATCCGCGAGAATCACCAGCGCTGGCAAAAGCTTCCCCCCGAGGAACGCGCCCGGCTGCGGGAGCGGCTGGAACGCTGGCGACAGTTGCCGCCGGACCAGCAACAGGCGCTGCGACAGCGCCTGCAGGAGTTTCAGCAGTTGTCCCCCGAAGAGCGGCAGCGTATCCGGGAAAACCTCCAGCGGCTGCGCGAGATGACCCCCGAGGAGCGCCAGCGGCTGCGGGAGGAGATCCGCGGCCGCCGGGAGCCCGGGGAGGCACGCCCGCGCCCGGGCGACGGCGCCGGTGGCGGGCAGGATCCTCCTCGCCCTCGCCCTCAACGCTCCGCCCCACGCTAGGATCCCGAATTACAAGAAAAGGCGTTCGGGGGTTCGGTCGTTCGGTGGTTCGGTCGGACGCGAACGCCCGAACTGCCGAACAGCCGAACGCTATTGCCGTCGGCCAGACGGCGAAAGTCCGTTGGCGGCCCCGCGCATTTCTGATAGCATCCGTCCATGACGCGCAAGCGGCGGAAAGCCTTCGGGGCGGCGATCGCGCTCGTCGGGCTCCTTGCCCTGGCCTGGCCGGTGGCCTGGGACGCGATCCTGAGCGGACTCCTCCTGGTGCAGATAGCGACCCCCTTGCACCCGGGACCCCTGCACCGCATCACCGACGGGCCCGCGCGGCAGGGGGTGACCTTTCCGGGCGGCGGCCGGGAGATGGTCGCCACGCTGTACCGGCCGTCCCGAGGGGGATCGGGCGCCGGAATCATCCTGGTCCACGGCGTCAACGAAACCGGGAAGGACGATGACCGGATCGTCTGGCTGGCGGACCTCTTGGCCCGGTCGGGATTCACCGTGCTCACCCCGGACTTTCTGGGGTTCAAGTCGCTCACCCTCCGACCCTCGGACGTGGAGGAGCTGGTGGCCAGCATCCGGTACCTCGCCGGCCGGGCGGGGGGCGTGGCCCCGGGCCGGGTCGGCCTGATCGGATTCAGCTACGGCGCGGGGCCCACCATCATCGCGGCAGCCGATGCGCGGGTCCGGGACCAGGTGCAGTTCGTTGTCTCCTTCGGGGGCTACTACGATCTGCTCAACGTGATCACCTTCATCACCACGGGCTACTACGAGTTCGGCGACGTGCGGGGGCGGACGGTCCCCAATGAGTACAGCCGGTGGATCTTCCTCCGGTACAATCTGGAACTGATCCCTTCCGTCCGCGACCGCGAGATTCTGAAGGAGATTGCCGAGGCCAAGGCCAAGAACCCCGCGGTGGACGCGGGTCCGCTGGCGGCGACCCTGGGACCCGAGGGCCGGGCGGCCTACGAGCTGCTCGTCAACCGGGACCCTGGCCGTGTCCCCGTCCTGGTCGCGGGGCTGGGCCCGGGCATCCGCGAGCATATCCGGTTCCTGTCGCCCTTGCGGGTGATCCGGGATCTGCGGGGGCGGCTCTTCGTCGTCCACAGCGACCCGGACGACTACATGCCCAAGACGGAGAGTCTCCGGCTGGCCGCCGCCCTGGAATCCCGGGGAAACGTGCACCTGGCGCTGCTCAAGGTCTTCGACCACGTGCGACCCAACTTCCCGAAGCTCGCCGTGGACAGCTTCTTCCGCGTCTATCTTCCGGAGGGTCGCAAGGTCTTCTGGCTGGTCTTTGACCTCCTCCGGCAGCGGCGCCAGGGACGCTGGGTGTAAGAAGGAGAAAGAGACGTGTTCGACTACGCCGCCCGGGGCGCTATCAAGCTACCGGCGTTCGGGCGTTCGACGGTTCGGTGGTTCGGTTGTTCAGGGCTCCCCCGAACTGCCGAACACCCGAACACCCGCACTGCCGAACGCTCTCGAGTCCCATGAGCACCCCTTCGAGTCTGAGCTTCGGCCAGCGGCTGCAGGTGACCATCGAGCGCTTGGTCTTCCAGGGCAGCGGCCTGGGCCATCTGCCCGACGGGCGGGTGGTCTTCGTGCCCTACACGGCGCCGGGCGATCTGGCGGAGGTCGAGGTCGCGGAGGCCCGCGAGGATTTCGTCCGGGCGAACCTCGTGCAGGTGGTTGCCCCCTCTCCCGTCCGCGTGACCCCGCCCTGCCGGTATTACGGCAACTGCGGCGGGTGCCAGTGGCAACACCTGGAGTACGCGTCCCAGCTCCACTGGAAACGGGAGATCCTGCAAGAATTGCTTGTGCGCGTGGGGAAGCTCCCCGGGGTGCCGGTGTCGGTGCCGGTCACTCCGGCCGGGCCCTGGGAGTACCGCGCTCGAGCGCGGTTCAAGATCTTCGCGGGCGCCCGCCTCCACATCGGCTTTCACCAACGGGAAACACAGCGGGTCGTGGACATTGATCGGTGCCCGCTCTTGGATGCCCGCCTGAACGGCGTCCTGCGAATCCTGCGGAGCATGCGGGATCCGGCCCTCCACAAACTCTTCCCGCGAGTGCGGGAGGTCTGGGCCGCCGTGGGCACCGGCACGGGCGAGGTGGTGGTCTCGCTCTTTGCGCGCACGCAGGACCGTGCAGCCATCCGGCTGCTGTTTCACCGGTTCCAGGCCGAGGTGCCGACGCTGCAGGGTGTGATCCTGCTGGACGGGGATCCGCGGCAGCACCCGCGGTTCGTGGATCGGCACGGCCACGGGGCCATCATGGAGCAGGTGGGCGACTGTCGCTTCCGGGTGGACGCCACCGCCTTCTTCCAGGTGAGCGGCCTGGCGGCGGGGACCCTGACGCGGCTGGTGATGGAGGCGGCGGCCCTGTCCGGGACCGAGCGGGTCCTGGACCTGTACAGCGGCGTGGGGACTTTCACGGTCCCTCTGGCCCGCCGCGCCCGGCAGGTCCTGGGGATCGAGGCCAATGCCGCGGCGGCCACCGATGCCGTCCACAATCTCCGCAGCAACGGGTGCCCGGAGGCGAGGATCGTCCAGGCCCAGGTGGAGCAGGTGCTCCCGGCCGTGGCGACGGAGGGCCCCTGGGACCTCGTCGTCCTGGATCCTCCCCGCCAGGGGTGCAGCCGCCGGGTCCTCGACGCCATCACGGGAATGGCGGTTCCACGCGTGATCTACGTCTCCTGCGACCCCAGCACGCTGGCCCGGGATCTCGGGATCCTGGTGTCTTCGGGGTACCGTTGCCTTGCCCTTCAGCCGGTGGATCTCTTTCCCCAGACGTTCCATCTGGAGTCGGTCGCCGTCCTCGAACGGGTCTCCTGAGCCCCCGGCGACTGGGTCGCTGGCACCGGAAGATGGGAGGCAGCGCTTTTGGCTTTGCATCCAGGGAAACGTCCCCCATAATACACCCCGGTATCAGGTCAAAGCCCGCCGGTCCGCAGGACCTCGGAATCCTTCGGAAGCGGGACGTGTCAAGGGGGTGAGCATGAAAACTGGATGGAAGTTTCTTGGAACCCTCGTCGTGGCCGTGGGCCTTGTCGCCGTCACGATGCCCGATGAGGTGTGGGGACGGGCAGGGGGCGGCGGCAGCTTTGGAGGCCGGGGGTCCCGCAGCTTCTCGAGCCCGAGCCGGAGCTACACGGCACCCTCACGGCCGACCAGCCCGAGCACCCAGCCGTTGACCCAGCCTCGACCGACCCCAGCGCCGGTCCCGCAACCGTCGCCCATGGGAGGGTTCTGGCGGTCGATGGCGGGCGGCGTGGTCGGCGGGCTCCTGGGCGGCATGCTGTTCCGGAGCCTGGGCTTCGCCGGCGGGTTCGGCGGAGGATTCGGGGGCGGATTCGGTCTCTTCGAGCTCGTGCTGCTGGCGGGGATCGGGTATCTGATCTACCGGATGGTCCGCCGGTCACGGGGAGAGCAGGCCACGGCGACCAGCTATTACGGCCGGATGTCGGCCGATTCCTACGGCTCGACCGCCGCCTCCGTGGCGACGGCGGACGCGCCGCCCTCCGCGGCCGAAGACCTGGAAGGCGGGCTGGCCCACATCCGCCAGATGGATCCCCGATTCGACGAGGTCGGGTTCAAGGAATGGTGCAACGACACGTTCTTCCGGGTCCAGGCGGCCTGGATGCATCGGGACCTCGAAAAGATGCGCCCCATGCTGGCCGAGGAGATGCAGGAGGAATTCCGGAAGCAGATCGACGAATTGCGGGCAAAGCGGCAGTTCAACAAGCTCGAGAACATCGCCGTGCGCTCGGTGGGGCTGACCGAGGCCTGGCAGGAACAGGGAAGGGACTACCTCACCGTCCGATTCCTGGCGAGCCTGCTGGATTACACTGTGGACGAGGGCTCGGGCAAGGTTGTGAGCGGCAGCGACAGCGAGCCGGTGAAGTTCGAGGAGTATTGGACCTGGGTCCGGCCCGTGGGGCCGAATCCCTGGAAGCTGTCAGCGATTAATCAGGCCGAATGACCTGCGTCATTCGGTGGCAAGGGGATGCTGTCGCGCCGGGCAAGGGGGAACGGCGGCGGTGGTGTGGCTGAAGCAGGGGATCAGGCAGGTGATCCGAGGGATGCTCAGTTGGGCGTCCCTCCTGGCCATTCCCCTCGGGATCGCCGTCGGACTGAACGGCTTCATGACGCTGGGGGCCCTGTTGGTGCTGGGCGGGACACTCGCCTACTTCCTGGTTGATCCCATCATGCTCCTGCTGGATTTGAAACCTTCCGACCGACGCAGCGAAGATCAAGGTAGACAGCCCTGAAAACGACAAGAGCCTCCCGGTGATCCGGGAGGCTCTTGGTTTTTCCGGCCAAATCTGTCCGCGCTACCCCTTCAGATACTTGGTGAACCACGCCACGCAGCGGGACCAGCCGTCCCTGGCTGCCTCGGGCCGGTAGCTCGGTCGGTAGTCGGCATGGAAAGCGTGGGGGGCGCCGGGGTACACGACGAACTCTGCGGTTTTCCCGGCCGCCTTGAGTGCTGCCTCCATCTCCCTCACGTCGGCCACGGGAATCCCCTGGTCCGCATCACCGTAAAGCCCCAGGAGGGGGGCTGTGATCTGCCCCGCCAGGTCCAGCGGGCCTGCGGTTCTGATGCCAAGCGTCTTGGCCGGCTTGATCTGGCCGTACCAGGCAACAGCGGCCTTGACCTCCCGGCTGTGCGTGGTGAACAGGAGCGTATATGTCCCGCCGCGGCAGAATCCGGTCACGCCGATCCGCTCAGGAAGGGCAGCGGCATGTTGCTTCGCGTAAGCAACGATGGCATCCAGGTCACCCATGACCCGAGCGTCGGGGACGGCGTTGATGACCCGCATGACTGAGGCCTGATCCGGGAGGTGCATGACACCTCCGTCCCGGGCGTACGGCTCCAGCGTGATTGACAGGAAGCCCTCCCGAGCGAAACGGCGAGTTACGTCCTTGATGTGCTCGTGCATGCCCCAGGCCTCGGGAAGGACCAGGACGACCGGGTACCGCCCAGCCGCAGCGGGCCGGGCTTCGTAGATGGGGACCTGGAAATCCCCGGCCGGGACCTTCGCCTCTGCCGTGGCCAGGCCCTCCGTCGGGGTGGTGATGATCTGGCCGGCCACGGGAGTGGCGGCGATGGCAAAGCCGGCTAGACTGACCCCGGTGGCACTGACGCCTACCAGGAACTCGCGCCGGGAAACATCCTGCCTCGCGTTCGCGATCCAATCCTCCATATGATCCTCCTTTGGCTTGAGTGGTGGGGGTAGCTCAGTAGCGCAGAGGATTCCGCCACCCCAGGAGCAGAGAAGGGACATAGCCTCCACAGGGAAGACAACCTTGG
>METI01000069.1:5016-7044 GCA_001771285.1 candidate division NC10 bacterium RIFCSPLOWO2_12_FULL_66_18 | reverse complement strand
GGCAAAATTCACCAGCCAATTCGGCCAACTCTACGACATCGTGGATCTTCGGATAAATGACGCTATTGGCCGCCAGTAATGCTTTCAGGTATTTCTCTACGGCTTGCTGGCAATGAAACAGGGCCGTGTCGTAAGGCCCCTGGCTGGCCAGCGTGCGCCGCACGTCTGCCAAGTCGGACTCGGCCTTGCGCAGCAACAGCCGGGCAACGTCAAGATTGCTTCTCATACAACACCTTGCCCTCGCGTAATGCCGTCGCCGCAAGGCTGCAACTGGCCGTTTTCCAGTCTTCCACCTCCTCGGGAGTGTAAACAACAATATCCTTGGCCACGCCCAGACCGGAAAGTGCTCGATAGAATGGCACAGAACGCTTGTATCGCGGCAGCTCGCTTTCGGCAATGATGAAAAGATCTATATCGCTGGATGGCTTGTTGTCGCCGCGCGCTTGCGAGCCGAAAAGAATAATCTTTTCAGGTTCGGTTACCGAACGGATGCGGCGAACCAGCTCGTTCCAGAATGATTCATCCCTATGGAGGACCGCGGTCAGGGCTTTGCTCGCTTCAGTCAATTGGGGATCTCCTCCGCTGTCACTGCCTCCGGAATATGAGGATCATCCAAGCGCTCGGATGGAAGATCTCTCCCGCCAATACCAGTCTCGGGCGGCCTCGCGCATGTCCCAGAGGTAGGCCACATCCCGTGCCTCAGACCGCATATACGACCTGCAGATTCCTGAGGATCTCGTGGCGCCGGAACGGGTTTCGCAGCCCTTCCCGCTCTACCAACTCAACCTCGTGACCGAGGATCGCCTTCAATTCCTCCTGCATCTCCACGAGGTCGAACAGGCTCCACCCGGCGTCAACAGCGAAAGTCACCAACACGTCAACGTCGCTGTCCGGACGGAAGTCATCACGCAAGACAGATCCGAACAACCCGAACTCAGTCACCTTCCAGCGGCGACAGAACTCGGCGATCTTCTCGCCGGGAAGATCGATCCGAAGCTTCTGGCTCATTTCTGGGCCCCGAGGGTCTTCAAGGGAGTCTTCGCCAGTGTTTGCGGAGTCTGATCACTTCGGTGGATGCCCGGCGCTAGGCCCTCTCCGCCATGCCACAGCAACCTCGCTGACAAGTGGCTTATAGCAGGAAGTGGCCGCTGACGCAAGCCGCCGGCCTGGTCGCATCGGGCTCCTCGGATTTCCCCCGTCCTGCCAAGCTATTGACCCGAAATTATTGAAAACACGAACGGTCGCCCGCAAATACCCCTTGACGGGTTGCGGGGGGGTGCCGTAAGTTCATCGCCGCTCGTGACCGCGGCGCCGATTGACGAAGGCATGACGATGAAGGGAAACAAGCGCAACATCATTCTCACCGGCTTCATGGCGACGGGGAAGTCCTCTGTCGGAAGGCGGCTGGCTGTCATGCTGGGATATGACTTCCTGGACCTGGACACGCTCATCGCGGCCGAGGCCGGGATGCCCATCTCCCAGATCTTTGCCACCCAGGGCGAGGCGGCATTCCGGGCCCTGGAGTCCCGCATGGTGGATCGCGTGGCAGGCCGACAGGGATGCGTCGTGGCCACCGGGGGCGGAACCATCGTCAATCAGCGGAACCTCGAGACGCTGAAGCGGAGCGGCGTGGTCGTCACCCTCACGGCGGACCCCGACACGCTGGTGGCGCGGATCGGCCCCACGGACGATCGGCCCATGCTCTGGGGAGCGGACACGCGGGAGCGGGTCCGGCTCCTCCTGGAGCAGCGCGCCCAGGCCTACGCCCGGGCGGACCTGATCGTGGACGCCTCGGCGCAGACCATCGATCAGGTGGTGAAACACATCCTGGATTTCCTGGCGCTGCACCACGTGGTCGCCAAAGGGGCGACCGCCAACCTTCCGGCCATGGCCGAAAGCCTCCGCCTGGTCCTCGGCCCCCGGTCCTACGAGGTCATCATCGGCCCGAGCCTGCTGGGAGAGGTGGGCACGTTGATCCAGGACCTCGGCCTCGCCGGCACGGGCATCCTGGTCACCAATCCCGTGGAC
>METI01000069.1:0-5001 GCA_001771285.1 candidate division NC10 bacterium RIFCSPLOWO2_12_FULL_66_18 | reverse complement strand
CAGCGCCTGGTTCGGGTCCTGGAGGAGGCAAAGTTCGCTGTCACCTGCATCGAGATCCCCGAACAGGAGGAGGAGAAGGGGCTGGAGCGGCTCGGCTGGCTCTACCGGCAGATGGCGACGCACCGGCTGGAGCGGCGATCGCCCGTGTTCGCCCTGGGCGGCGTGGTCACCGGGGAGTTGGCCGGATTCGCCGCCGCGACCTATCTGCGCGGCCTCCCGCTGATCCAGATCCCCACCTCGCTGATCGCCCAGGTGGACAGCAGCATCGGCGGCAAGGTGGGGGTGAACCTGCCCGAGGGGAAGAACCTGGTCGGCGCCTTCTATCAACCCCGCCTGGTGGTCACCGACGTCGAAACCCTGGCTGCGCTCGAGGAGCGGGAGTTCCGCGCCGGATTGGCCGAGGTGGTGAAGATCGCCGCCATCCGCGACCGGGAATTCTTCGCGTATCTCGAGGGGAACGTGGAGGAGGTCCTGTCGCGGGATCTCCGGGTCCTCGTCCGGCTCGTCAGGCGGGCCTGTGAAATCAAGGCTTCCATCGTCGAGGCGGACGAGTGGGAGACCGATGTCCGCTCCTTCCTCAACTTCGGTCACACGGTGGGGCACGCCCTGGAGGCCGCCACCTTGTACCGGGGGCCGAACCACGGGGAGGCGGTTGCGGTGGGGATGGTGGTGGCCACGACCCTGTCGGTCCAGCGCGGGATGTGCCCCGGGGAGGACCTCGGCCGCCTGAAGGCCCTCTTGCAAGCCTTCGGCCTGCCCATCACACTTCCCACCGACCCGGCAGAGATCACGCGTTTCGTCCGGTACGACAAGAAGATTCAGAGCGGCCAGATCCGCTTCGTGCTCCTGCGCGGCGTCGGCGACGCGACAGTGGCGTCGCTCGAGACGCTGGGTGAGCTGGAGACGGCGTTGACGGCCTGCGCCTGACCTGACTTCGCTTCGAGAGGCGGCCTCCGACTTCTGGATGGCCCCGGGCCCTCCATCCTATGGATACCATCCGCGTCAACCTCGGCAACCGGGGGTATGACATTCACATCGGCTCGGACCTGATCACGCAGGTCGGGGACCTCGTGCAACCGCTCAGCCTCGGCCGCCACCTGGGGCTCGTCACCCACCCGGCCCTGGCGGAGCCGTACGGATCGGTGGTGGCCGATTCCCTCCGCCGGGCGGGTCACGAGGTCAGCCTGCTCACGGTCCCCCCGGGGGAAGAGAGCAAATCGCTGGAGGAGGCGGTCCGTCTTTCCCGCGCGCTGGTGCGCGCCCGCCTGGATCGGGGGTCCGCACTGATCGGCCTGGGCGGGGGAGTCATCGGGGATCTGAGTGGGTTCGTGGCGGCGACTCTCTACCGCGGAATTCCCTTCATCAATCTCCCGACCACACTGCTGGCCCAGGTAGACAGCAGCGTGGGGGGCAAGACGGGAGTGAACCTGCCGGAGGGGAAGAATCTGGTGGGCGCGTTTCACCAGCCGCACCTGGTGGTGGCGGAC
This sequence comes from candidate division NC10 bacterium RIFCSPLOWO2_12_FULL_66_18, assembly GCA_001771285.1. Classification (GTDB taxonomy): domain Bacteria; phylum Methylomirabilota; class Methylomirabilia; order Methylomirabilales; family 2-02-FULL-66-22; genus 2-02-FULL-66-22. Next base: position 3,514 of record METI01000069.1, on the reverse strand, counting down.
GTCCTGACCCTGCGGACGCTTCCGGAGCGGGAGTTCCGCTCCGGCCTGGTCGAGGTGGTCAAGCACGGCATGATCGCCGACCCGGTCCTGTTCCAGCGACTGGAGGAACAGGCCGATGGCATCCTGGCGAGGGATCCCGGCACGCTCCAGGAAATCGTCCGGCGGTCCTGCGCGATCAAGGCCCGCGTCGTCGAGGCAGACGAGCGCGAGGCGGGTCTGCGCGCCATGCTGAACTTCGGGCACACGGTGGGCCACGCGGTGGAGGCGGCCCTGGGGTACGGGGCGATCACCCACGGTGAGGCCGTCGCCCATGGGATGCTGGTGGCCGCGGCACTCTCGGTCCGGCGAGGACTGTGTCCCGAGGCGGATGCGGTCCGATTGCGGAGACTCCTGACGCGCTTCGGCCTCCCGGGGGTTCCCTTGCCGTCGCCGGAATCCCTGGAAACATATATGGTTAGCGACAAGAAGGCGCGCGATGGCGTGCTCCAATTCGTGTTGACACGTGGGGTGGGAAGTGTTACGTTCGCGCCGGTTTTTGACCGGGACGAGCTGCGGCTCGCGCTCCAGGACGTGCGGCGGTAGGTCGGTGGAATCGGTTGTCCGTTTTTCATTCCTGGAATGTAGGTTGGCATGGCCCAGCGGCCTGATCGCTCCTCGGAGATCGAACGACACGCGGCCAAGCTCGAAAAGGATCCTCAGTCACGGGTCTTCGCCCAGCTTGCCGACGCCTACCGCAAAGAGGGCTTGCTGGATGAGGCTATCCGGATCTGCCGCGATGGCCTGGCCGCCCATCCCACCTATGTCAGCGGCCGGGTGGTTCTGGGGCGGGCCCTTCTGGAGCAGGGCGCGCTGGAGGAAGCGGAGGCGGAATTCCGTCGCGTCCTGGAGCTGGCGCCCGACAACCTGCTGGCCCTCCGGCTTTTGGGGGACACCTCCGCGCAGCAGGGACGATCGGGGGAGGCGCGCGAGCATTACGAGCGCACGCTCCGCCTCAATCCCCTGGACCGCGAAACGCAGGAGCGCCTGGCCGCCCTGCCGGCCCCCGCGGCCCACGCACCGGGTGCCGAGCCCGCAGCGGGAAGCCTGGAGCCCGAGGCGCCCGCCCGGCTGGCCATGGCCGGGGCGGGGGATGAGATTTCCTTGGAGGACTCACTGGCGGCCGTGTCCCCAGGAGAGTCCCAGCGGGGGAGCGAGCCTGATCTCGACTCACTGGCCAGTCCAACCCTCGCCGCCCTCTACGCGTCCCAGGGCCACACGGACGTCGCCGAGAAGATCTACTCACAACTGGGCCACGGCGAGTCGGGCGCCGCGCCTGCTGTCCCGCAAGAGGTCCTCGCAGGGGCCGCGCCGGACCCATCCTTGTTGGAGAGGCTGGTTTCCTTCCGTGAGGCGGCCCGGCGGCGTCGAGCGGCGGCCGGTCGAGCGCGATGACCGGTGATCTGTCGCGCACGGTGGCGGACCTGGTCCAGCGGGTCGGGAAGGCCCGCGGCGCCCTGCTCATGGGCCTGGACGGCGTCCCCATCGAACACGCGGCGCCGGGAGCGGGCGCGGATCTGGAATCCCTCGCGGGCGAGTATGCGGGCCCCCTGCGGCAGGCCCAGACCCTGGCGGCCGAACTGGATCTCGGCGCAGCCAAGGGTTTCAGCGTCCGGGCGGCGTCCCATCAGGTCGTCTTCGTGTTCGCGTCCGGCGACCTGATCCTGGGGGTAGACGCGGGGGCCACGGGCTTGTGCGGGCAGATGCGACACGCCCTCGCCCAGGCCCGGGGTCAACTCGGCGAGCTGTAAGCGGGAACGTGGTCCCGCGCCGGTCGGGGCCACAGCGGGCATCGTCCTGCGAGAAACGCGCGATGCCGTTTTTTATTTTTGGCACCGAGTGAACTGGAGTACGGTTTCGTGATTCTCGCAGGCGATTTGCGACCGGGAATCAAGGTGGAGATGGACGGCGTCCCATTCGTGGTCACCAACTTTCAGTGGGTGAAGCCGGGCAAGGGGGGCGCGTTCATGCGGACGAAGCTCCGCAATCTCCGGACCGGATCCGTCATCGAGCGGACCTTCCGAACCGAGGAGAAGCTGCCAACCGCCGACCTGGAGGAGAATCAGGTGCAGTTCCTCTACCAGAGCGGCGACGAGTTCCACTTCATGAACACGGAGACCTACGAGCAGTTCTTCCTGTCGAAGGACCAGCTGGGCGAGGCCCGGAAATACCTCAAGGAAGAGATGGTCGTCACCATCGTGTCCCACCGGGGGACGCCCCTCACGGTGGAGGTGCCGACCTTCGTGGAGTTATTCATACGGGACACCGATCCCGGCGTGCGCGGGGACACCGCCTCGGGCGGGTCCAAGCCGGCCACCCTGGAGACCGGGGCGGTGATCCAGGTGCCCCTCTTCATCAACGTCGGGGAGCGGGTGCGGGTGGATACGCGGACCGGCGCCTATATCGAGCGCGCCTGACCCGGATAATTCACGGAGGGGATCGTGAATTCTCCGGATCAAATGACCAATGACCAATTTCCAATGACCAATGATGGTGGGCACACATAGCGTGCCGCCACGGGACGTCACGGAAATACTATCCACAATTGGTCATTCGTCATTGGGATTTGGTCATTCCCGCGATTATTCGCGAAGGCGTTCGCGAATAATCCGGGCTAAGGGAGGTCGGGATGGACCTCAAGGAACTCAAGGCCCTCCTCCGGCTGATGGAGGGGAACGACGTCGAGGAGCTGGAGGTCGAGGAGGGCGGCCGGCGGATCCGGATCCGGCGGCGGTCGGCGCAGGCCCTTATCCCCCAGGCCGCGATGCTACCGGTCCCGCAGGCCACGGTCCAGGCCGCCGGAGCGCCCGCCCAGGACACGGCCGGCCTCATCCCCGTCGAGTCGCCCATGGTGGGGACCTTCTACCGGGCGCCGGCGCCCGGCGCCGAGCCCTACGTGAAGGAGGGGGACATCGTCCAGAAGGGGACGACGGTCTGCATCATCGAGGCCATGAAGCTCATGAACGAGATAGAGGCCGAGATGAAGGGACGGGTCGCCAGGATCCTGGTGGAGAACGGCCAACCCGTGGAGTTCGGGCAAACCCTATTCCTCCTGGAGCCCGCGTGAGGCGGGCCCGGGATTGATCGACTCCCTCCAGTGTTCTCTAAAGTTCTCATCGCAAACCGAGGCGAAATAGCGGTCCGGATCATCCGGGCTTGCCGGGAGCTTGGTATCCGGACCGTGGCGGTGTTTTCCCAGGCGGATGCCGACGCGCTGCACGTCCAGCTGGCGGACGAGGCGGTATGCATCGGCCCGCCCCAGGCCGCGGAGAGCTATCTCAAGGTCGCCGCGATCATCAGCGCGGCCGAGATCACCGGCGCGGAGGCCATCCATCCCGGCTACGGGTTTCTGGCGGAGAACCCGCACTTCGCCGAGGTCTGCGAGGGCTGCGGGATCCGGTTCATCGGCCCCTCCGCCTCCAGCATCCAGATGATGGGAGACAAGGCGGCGGCCCGGCGCATGGCCGCAGCCCAGGGC
>METI01000068.1:3139-11384 GCA_001771285.1 candidate division NC10 bacterium RIFCSPLOWO2_12_FULL_66_18 | reverse complement strand
ATGTTCGCCGAGAGGATCTGGATGCCGAGCTGGTGGTACCAGAGGAATGCCGCGCCGCTCACCCCCAGCGCGATGGCGATGGGGACGCCGAGGCCCACCAGGACCAGGAACGTGACGAAGAGCCAGACGCTGGGGTCGGTCATGCGGGGGTGCCCTGGCGCAGGGCCCGGCGGGTCGCCTGAACGACCCGGGCTACGACGATGATGGACCCCAGGGGCAGGCCCATGGTGTACCACCACTGCGGGATGGCCAGCGCCTCCGAGGTCGTGCGCATGGCGATTTCGTCCTGGATCTGCCGGACGCTGAACCAGGTGAGCGCCAGGAACAGGCCACACGCCAGGGCGGCGCTTCCCACTTGCAGCCACCGCTGGGCGCGCCGAGGGAACCGCGCCGCCAGAAACACGAGTCCCAGGTGGATGCCCCGCCTGAACCCCGCCGCGGTGCCCAGCATCGTCAGGTACACCAGCAGGCTCACCTCGATCTCCTCGCTGAAGGCGAGGGAGAAATTGGTGAAGTAGCGGGTCAGGATATTGAGGAAGGCCAGCGTCGCCATGAACAGCAGCATCCCGGCGCAGACCGCCTCCTCGAAGTTCTCATTCAGCCAGCGCCACACGGCTCTCACCTCGGACCCATCGCCGAATCACAAATGGCGTATGGCTTATGGCGTATGGTCTGGGTTGAACCCAGATTTTTCACGCCAAGATCGCCAAGGGCGCAACGTGAGGCAGGAATCGGTCTCTTCTTTGGCGAGCCCGGGCCAAATCGTTCCCGCCAGACCCCCGGTTTTTCGTGCGAAAGCCCCCGCAAGTCTTGGCGTTCTTGGCGCGCTTGGCGAGAGAGCTGGAACGTTTCGGTTGAACCATATGCCATACGCGATAGGCCATACGCGAAAAAGGGCGAGGCCCCGGCAGAATCAAATCCACCGGGGCCCTCTCCGCGACAAGAACTACCGCTTGGCCGCCTTGCCGGCCTTGGCCAGCTTGGCAATCTCGCGCTCGGCCTCGGCGATCAGGTCAGGACCGATCTCCTGGCCCCACTTGGTGTAGACCCCCAGGGTCTTCTGCTTGAACGCCTCGAGATCCTTGGGGGTCAGGCTGACGACCGTCATGCCGTTCTTCGCCAGGTTGTCAACGGCGGCCGTGCTGCCCTGCAGGCCCTCGCGGGCGCCTTTCTTCTGCCAGGCGCACGTTTCCTCCCCCGCCTTCCGGACCAGGGCCTGGTCGGCCGGCTCGAAGCTGTCCCAGGTGGTCTTGCTGACCCCCAGGATCAGGGGGTCAATGGCGTACTTCCAGAGCGTGATGTACTTCTGGCTCTGCCAGAGCTTGTAGGGCGTGATCACCGAGACCACCGGATTCTCCTGCCCATCCACCGTCCCCTGCTGGAAGGCGCTCTGGGCCTCGGCCCAGTTCATGGACACCGGGTTGGCGCCGAGTGTCTTGAAGATGTCAATGAAGATGGGCGAGCCCACCACCCGGAGCTTCAGGCCTTCCATGTCCCCGGGCTTCCGGACGGGCCGCTTGCTGTTGGTGACCTCGCGGAACCCGTTCTCGCCCCAGCAGAGGGGGACCACCCCTTTCTCCTCCACGATCTTGAAGATCCGCTTCCCGGCCGCGCCGTTCTCCACCGCGTCCAGGGCCTCGTAGCCGGGGAAGAAGAAGGGCAGCGAGAACAGGTTCAGCTCCTTCACCTGGGGCGACCAGTTGATGGTGGAGCCCCAGGCGAAGTCCGCCACGCCTTGCCGCAGGAGCAGGAACTCGTTTGTCTGCCGCCCGGCGAAGAGCTGCCCGGCGAAGTAATTCTTGATGTTGATCTTGCCGCCGGAGCGTTCCTTGACCAGGTCCGCGAAGCGGGCCGCCGCCTCGCCCCAGGGACCCGTGGGCCCCACCACCAGGCTGGTCTTGTACTCCGGCTTGTAGCTGGCCGCCAGGGCCGGCCCCGCCAGCGCCGCCGCGAGGACTAGCATCAGCACCACTGTTCCTCCCCGTCGCATGATCTCTCCTCCTTTGCGATCCCCCGCAGGGGCTCACACCCCGGGATTGGATCTCGCGTCTTCCCTCACGACCTGCCGGACCGCGTCCACGATGTCCCTCACCTGGCGGGTTCTAGCCTCCGAGATACAGGCGCTTGACCTCGGGATCGTTCAGGAGAGTCTGACCGGTCCCCTCGAAGCGATTCTGGCCAAGTTCGAGGACATAGCCCCGGTCCGCCACCGATAGGGCCTTGGCGGCATTCTGCTCCACCACCATCATGGTATAGCCGGCCTGCTGCATTTCCTGGAGCTTCTCGAAGATCAGGGTAACGAACTTCGGGGAGAGCCCCAGGGAGGGCTCATCCAGCAGGATCAGCTTGGGCGTGGTCATCAGGGCCCGGCCGATGGCCACCATCTGTTGCTCGCCGCCACTGAGACTGCCCGCGAGCTGCCGCTTCCGTTGTTCCAGGATGGGAAAGAGTGCAGAGACTCGCGTCAGCGCCTCCTTGACCCGGCCCGGGTCGGTCTCGACGTAGGCCCCCATCTCCAGGTTCTCGAGCACCGTCATCTGGGGGAAGACGATGCGTCCCTGGGGGACATAGACCAGCCCGAGTCGCACCACCTCGTAGGGAGGGAGGCCAGTGATGTCTTTTCCATCGAAGAGGACCCGACCGGACCGTGGGTGCAGGAGCCCGACGATGGTCTTGAAGGCGGTGGACTTCCCGGCGCCGTTGGGGCCGATGACGCTCACGATCTCCCGGGACCGCACCTCCAGGCTCACCCCGTGGAGGATCTCCAGCTTGCCATAGCCGGCCCGGATCCCGTCCGCCTTGAGCAGGAAGCCGTTAGCGTCCAAAGTACGCCTCGATCACGCGCGGGTCTGCCTGGATGACACCCGGGGGGCCCTCGGCGATCTTCTCTCCGTAGTCGAGGACGAAGAGCTTCTCGCAGAGGCCCATGACGACCTTCATGTCGTGCTCGACAATCAGAATGGTCTTGCCCTGGTCGCGGAGGCGGGTGATGGCAGCCAAGAGCTCGTTCAGGAGCGTGCGGTTGACGCCGGCTGCGGGCTCGTCCAGGAGGATCAGCTCCGGGTCCCTCATCAGCACCCGGATGAACTCCAGGAGCTTCTGCTGCCCGTAGGAGAGGTTCCCCGCGTATTCGTTCTCGAGCAGATCGAGGGTCACGAAGCGGAGCAGCTCCTGGGCACGACGGTAGGCCACCTCGAAGGGTTCCCGCGTGACCACCAGGAGGTTTTCCAGGGCGGTGAGCTCGGGGAACACCCGGATGATCTGGAACGTGCGCCCGATGCCGCGGTGGGCGACCTGGTGGGGCTTCAGCCCGTCAATCCGCTCGCCCCGAAAAAAGACCTCCCCCGCGTCGCGCCGCTCCAGTCCGGTAATACAGTTGAAGAGGGTGGTCTTCCCCGACCCATTGGGGCCGATGAGGCCGTAGATTTTCCCCGGGGCCAGAACCAGGGAGCAGCGGTTGACCGCGACCACCCCGCCGAAGTGCTTGGTGAGGTCCCGGATCTCGAGGAGGTGGCCGTCGTCCATCTCAGATAGTCCGTGGCAGGCGGTAGCGCTCCTGGAGAACCCCCAGGATCCCCCTGGGCATCAGGAGCACCACGAATACGATGATCGCGCCAAAGAAGATTTGATGGAGGTAAAGGAACCGCGCCCACACCAGTTCTTGAAAGACGAAGAGCGTCACCGCGCCCAGGACCGGCCCCCAGATGGTTCCCTTGCCGCCGAAGAGGACCATCACGATCATCGTGATGGTGGTGAGGAGCGGGAAGACGCTGATCGGTTCGATGTACCCTTGATCCCGAGCGAAAAACCCGCCCACCACGCCCGGGACGAAGGCCGAGAGCAGGAAGGCGTACAGCTTGTAGCGCTCGGTGTTGATCCCCATGGCCTCGGCGGCGATCTCGTCCTCCCGGATCGTCATGAACCTGAGGCCAACGCGCGACGTGATGAGGAGGTGCGCCGCCCCGGTGACGGCCAGGGCCGCGGCTCCCATGGCGTAGTAGATCTGGCCGCTGGCGTGGAGCGTGGGGAGGGAGAGCCCCGAGCCTCCGCCCGTGAGCCCCTCGAAGTAGGAGACCAGGACCCGCATCACCTCGTTGAGCCCGAGCATGGCGATGGCGAAATAGGGGCCCTTCAGTCGAAGGCAGGGGTAGCCGATGATCAACGCCAGGATCACCGCCGCGACCCCGCCCGCGAGGGAGGCCGGCCCCCAGTGCCAACCATGGGTGGTGACCAGGATCGCTCCGGCATAGGCGCCGGTGCCGAAGAAGGCCACGTGGCCGAAGGAGACATAGCCCGTGAGCCCGGAGATCAGGTTCCAGCTCTGGGCCAGGGCCACCCACATGAAGAGCTGGAGCATGAAGCGGATCCCGTAGCCGGTGGCCACCAGCGGGTAGAGCGCGAGAAGGAGGAGCCCGATGGCGAGCGCCGCAAGGACCGCCCACCTCACGTCGCGCGCCCTCCCAGGAGCCCCGTGGGACGCAGGAGGAGGACCAGCACCAGGAGCACGTACGCCACGGCCTCGGAAAGCTGGGTGGTCAGGAAGAGCGACGCGAGCTGCTCCACGAGCCCCAGGAGCATCCCGCCCAGGAGCGCGCCGGGGTAGTTCCCCGCCCCCCCCAGGACGATCACCAGGAACGACTTGAAGGTATAGACCTGTCCCATCTCGGGCTGGATGGCCACCATGACCGCCACCAGGCTTCCGCCGGCCGACGCCAGGGCCGACGCGATGCCGAAGGCGTAGAGGTGAATGCGGTGGACGTTGATCCCGCAGACCATGGCCACCTCGCTGCTCTGGGAGGTGGCGCGGATCGCCTTGCCGAGCTTGGTTTTTTGGAGGAACCAGAAGGCGATGGCCGTGATCGCGACCGCGACGGCGAATGCGACCAGGCGGGATTTGGACAAGGCGAAGGGGCCCACCAGGAAGGCACCCGTCAGGAACTCCACCGAGCGCACGTCGGAGGTGAAGGTGAGCTGGGCCACGTTCACGAGGGCGATGGAGATCCCAAAGGTCAGGAGCAGTGAAGAGAGCTCCGGGGCGTCTACCACCCGGGCCACCAGGGTCCGCTGGAGGAGCATGCCGACGAAAAACATCAGCGGCAACGCGACCAGCAGCGAGAGGTAGGGGTTGATCCCCAAGAGCCGGAACCACCAGAAGGTGGTGTAGGCCCCCAGCATCAGCAGCGTGCCGTGGGCGATGTTGATGACCCGCATGACCCCGTAGATGAGGGCCAGGCCCAGGGCCACCATGGAGTAGAGCGCGCCGGCCAGGAGGCCGGAGATGACCACCTGGCCGACCATGGTGGGGGTGATGGTGACGCCCATGGATGCTCCCGAAAGCACGGGCGCCCGCCGATTACCCGGCGGGCGCCGTTCGCTCCTTGCTCAACAACTCACTCGCCTACCGCTGGTTCCAAGGCGGTGCCGGGAACCTGGCCTTCCCCGCGGCCAGCTCATCCGGCCAGACGATCACCTTCTTGCCCTCCTGCCACTGGAACATGACCATTTTGTGCGAGACCTGGAACCCATCCTGGTCCACCTTGAACCCGCCATAGACCGTGTTGAAGTCCAATTTTAAGACGGCCTCCCGGATCTTCTCCCCATCCAGAGAGCCGGCGCGTTTGATGGCCTCCACGAGCGCCTGGCAGCCCCCGTAGCCGCCGGCCGAGTGATAGGAGAGATCCGCGCCGGGAAATTCCTTCTTGTAGGACTCGTTAAACTCCTTGGCGCCCGGGTAGGGCAGCTCTGGCTCCCACTGGCTCGCGCCGTACACGTACTCTGCGTTCTTCCCCAGGAGCTCATAGAACTTCGGAAGGTCACCGCCCACCGTCACCCCGTACATCTTGGGGTTCACGTTGAGTTCCTTCATCTGGCGGGTGATGGCCACCGCGTCATCGAAGTAGGTGGCGGCGCCCAGCACGTCCGGGTTGGCCGCCCGGATCTTGGTCATGAGTGCCGAGAAGTCGGTGTTCCCTTTGGGGTAGGCCTCGACGAAAACCACCTGGAGGCCCTTCTTCTTGGCAATCTCGACGGTCCCCTGCACGGTGGCCTTGGGGAAGAGGGTGTCCTCGTTGATGATGGCCACGGTCTTCAGCCCCCGCTTCGCCGCCATGTCAATGAGCCCCTCCAGGTACACTTCGGCCGGGGACTGCACCATGAAGGCGAACTTCCGGCCCTTCTTGAAGATGGAGGTGGTGGAGGCCATCGGCGCCACCATCGGCATCTTGTACTTTTCGTTCACGTTGGCTACGGCCTCGGTGATGGCCGAGGAGTAGGGACCCATGATGGCGTCCACTTTGTCTGAGGTAATGAGCTTCTCGTAGAGGCGGACCCCGGTGGCGGGCTGGGACTGGTCATCGTAGAGAACGAACTCGATCTTCCGCCCCAGCACCCCGCCCTTCTCGTTCATTTGCTTGGCACAGAGCTGGTAGCCCCGCTGCTGGTTCTGCCCAAGGGCGGCATAGGTACCGGTCAACGAAAGTGAGGCACCGATCTTGATCGGCGACTGGGCGGCTGCAGGCGTCACCCACGTTTCAATCCCAAGCACAAAAGCCAGGACAGCCACCCATCCCGCCGTCAGCCTATCATGCTTTTTCCTGAACATCGGATGACCCCCCTCCCCTATTCTGCACCTGACGTTTCCGGAACCCGTTCTCCCCCCATGCCTTCCTCGGAAGGTCTTGAGCCTCCCGCCTGTCTACCACCCCCTCCTGATTCCCCGAAAGATCATGAGCCGCCTGTCCTCCGGCTCTTGAGAGGTCCTGTCAGCGAGGTGACTTTACACAATCCGCTGGGTGTGGTCAAGCAGCTTACCACTGGCCGCGAGTTGCCACCCCGAGCCGGGTCGGGGCCCACTTTTTGAGGGGTCGCAGGGACTTTACTTCGCCAGGCCTGGGATGAGGTCGAGCAGGTCCTTCCCGATCACCGACTCGAACTTCTTGTGGACCGGCTGGAAAGTCGCGGCCCACTGCGTGCGCTGCTCCGGTGTCAAGACCGTGATCTGGAGCTTGCCGGTGGCCTTGGCGTACTCCTGCATCTTCTCGTACGCCTCCTCCTGTTCCTTGGCGCTCTGCTCCCATTCCCACTTGGTGACTTCAGCCAAGCTGTCTTCCAGAACCTTCCGGATGTCCCTGGGAAGCCCCTCCCAAAACAAGGCATTGGTCAGGACCACATAGGCGATGTAGCCATGGGAGCTGACCGTGAGACACCGCTGAACTTCATGCATCCTCTGGGAATAGATGTTCGTGAAGGTGTTCTCCTCGCCATCCACCACGCCGCGCTCCAGGGCGTTGTACACCTCCCCAAACGCCATGACCTGGGGCTTCGCCCCCACGATCCGGAACTGCTCCTCCAGGACCTTGGAGGACTGCACCCGGATCTTCTGGCCCTTCATGTCCTCCGGCTTCACGATGGGGCACTTGTTGGAGGTCATGTGCTTGAAGCCGTTGTCCCACGCCGCCAGGCCCAGCATCCCCCGACTCTTGAGCAGGGGGAACAGCTTGGCCGTGACCCGTGGGTCCGTCATGGCCTTGTGGGCGTGCTCCTGATCCACGAACAGGTACGGCAGGTCAAAGACCTGGTACTGCGGGAACCACGGGACCAGCTTGGCCGTGGAGGGCGCCAGCAGTTGCACGGCACCCAACTGGAGGGCCTCTATCTCCTCCCGGTCCTTGTAGAGGGCAGAGTTGTGGAAGGCCTGGACCTCGACCCTACCCTTGAGGCGCTGGTTCACCAGCTCGGCGAACCGGTCCGCCGCCTTGCCCTTGGGGGCCTCCTTGGCCACCACGTGGGAGAACTTGATGACGATGGGCGAGGCTGCCTCCGTGAAGGCCGCGGTCCCGGCGACCAGGGCCAACACCGCCACCGCGACGGCCCATCTGTTCCCGGTATGCATTCTCCGTCCTGCGGCCGGGAAAAAAATTGTCTCCACCACCGGTGGAGACCCGGCACTCTGTTCCTCGACGCCTACTGACTAGCACACGCCTCGAAACCTTGTCAACACAATGGAGGCAGATTCTCAGGCGAGTTTCCCCCGCACCGCCGCCAGCGCCTTGTCGCGGAGCGCCTGGCCCTGGGACTGCGCCGCCCGGACTCTTTCCGTCTGAGCACCCCGGAACGCCTCGTCCTTGATGGATCCCAGGTTGATCTGGACGTTCAGGGCGCCCCCCTCCAGGGCCGTGGCCGCCAGGAGGGCCCCCACGCCGGCATCCGACGCGGCGCTGGGATTCCCCTGCTCCGCCACCTGCAA
>METI01000068.1:0-3028 GCA_001771285.1 candidate division NC10 bacterium RIFCSPLOWO2_12_FULL_66_18 | reverse complement strand
CTCCTTCGGCATCCGGAAGGCCGCCATGACGTGATCGAAGGCCGCGGCATCCTCGTCCACCAGGCCCAGGAACTCCCCCCGCAGCCGGTCCGCCTCGGCCGCGATCGCGTTCATCTGCTCGGCCAGGTCGGCGAATTTCTTGCTCCCGGCCGTGGTCCGGGCCACCATGGCCGTGAGCCCCGCCGCCAGGGCGCCCGCCAGGGCCGAGGCGCACCCGCCCCCCGGGGTCGGCGTTCCCGACGCCAGGACCTCGCTGAATCTCGCCAGCGACATCTCCTGGAAGCTCATCAGCCGCCCCTTCCAAATTTCGAATTTCGAATGGCGAATTCCGAATTTTTCCGCGAGACAAATCCACAATCCAAAATCCGAAATCCAAAATTGGTGCCCGACATCAGTCGGGCAAGAGGTGGTATTCGATGATCTGCTTCGCGTTGAAGCCGGGGATCTGGAGGTAGTGGCTCACGACCTCCTCGAGCGCCTCGATGGGCACCATGCCCACCAGCTCGCATTCCTTCACCAGCACCCCGTAGCGCGCCGCCTCTGCCCTGATCAACTCCACCGCCCGGTGGATCGGGGTCTTCTGGTAGTTGACGAGGTTCATGGAGACCTGGACGATCCCCTTGTCCTCCAGGCTGAGGCCCATGGCCTTCACGTACCGCAGGCCGCCCCCGACGTGGCGGACCGCGTTGGCGATGCGCTTGGCCACCTCCAGGTCGTTGGTGTGCAGGTTCACGTTGAAGGCGATGAGCGGCATCCGGGCCCCGACCGCCGTGACGCCCGATTTCTCGTTGCGGACCTGGGGGCCGGCATCCACTTTCCAGGCCGGGTCCTGGAGCTTCTTCACCATGCCCTCGTACTCGCCCTTCCGGATGTCGGCGAGGTTCCGCCGCGCCTCGCTCGTGCAGGCCTCCTCGTAGAAGAAGACCGGTACCTGGTGCTTCTCCGCAAAGGCTTGGCCGAATCGCCGGGTGATCTCCACAGCCTCGGCCATGGTCGTCCCGCGGATGGGGATGAAGGGCACCACGTCCACCGCCCCCATGCGGGGGTGGCTCCCCGTGTGGTGGCGCATGTCAATCAACTCGACGGCCCGGGACGTCACGGCCAGGGCGGCAGCCTCGACGGCTTCCGGGGGGCCCAGAAAGGTGGAGTCCGCCCGGTTGTGGTCCTTGTCCATGGACAGGTCCAGGATCTTGACCGGGAACCGCTTCAGGACCGCCTCCAGTTCCTTCAGAAAATTCGGATCCCGGCCCTCGCTGAAATTCGGGACGCACTGCAGGATCTTCATTCCCGGACGACCCCCTTCCTCCTCCGGCCCGATTCATCCTCCGACGGGAAAAACATGCCAAGCAAAATACCATGCCGCTCGCTGGACGGCAATACCGGAACCTTGCCGGGGGGACGAGGGTGACGGGTCGGAGGGACGATGCGTCCCCAAGCCAACGAGGCGAAGCACTCAGGGGGTCACGAGGACCAAGAGCCACACCGCTATGGAGAGAAGGATCGAGGAAAACACAGCGGCTGAGCATATGTCTTTTGCGCGACCCGCAAGCGCATTCTGCTCTGGCCAGAGGCGTTCCACTAATATTTCGATGGCCGAATTGAGGAGTTCGACCACGATCACCATGCACCAGCTGCCGATCAGAAGCGCGCGCTGCACTCCAGTCTTCCCCAGCCACAGCCCTGCAGGAATAACGAAGGCAAGTATCAGCACCTCAAGGCGGAATGCCTGCTCGTGGCGGAATGCAGCCCGCAGGCCTGCCAGGGAGTACGCTGTCGCGCGAACCAGGCGCCCCCCAACGCTGGCCCTGTGATCGGACGAGCGCGTCACCACATCACCGCCCCGCCGTTCACCCACCACACCTGACCGGTGATGTACGAGGCCTGGTCACTCACCAGGAAGGCCACGGCCTCGGCCACTTCCTCCGGACGGCCCAGCCGTCCCGCGGGGATCCCTGCCAGGCGGTTCTCTAACATCGCCGGGTCATCCAGATGAAGGCGGGTGATGACCTCTTGGGTCTCGATCGTCCCGGGGACCACCACGTTGGCCCGTACTGCGGGGGCCAGTTCTTGCGCGATGCACTTGGTCAGGGCCACCACGCCGGCCTTGGCCGCGCAGTAGTTGGCCCCGTTGCGGCGTCCCCGGAAGGCGGTCTGCGCCGCGAATGTGACAATGGCGCCACGGCCGCTCTTGGTCAGGGGCCCGGCTGCAGCCTGGCAGATGTTGAACGTCCCGTTCAGGTTGACATCGAGTACCTGCTGCCAGGTATCCGGCGTCAGCTCGAGGAAGGGACGATCCAGATTCAGCCCGGCAGCGCAGACCACGATGTCCAGCCTGCCCAACGCGTCCAATACCCGAGTGACAATCCTCTCCCCCGCATCCCGGCCTGCTACGTCGGCGAGGACACCCAGTGCCCGCCCTCCATCGCCGATGATCTCGGCTACCACCGCCTCTACGGCATGGGGAGAGGCATGTGCATTGACCGCCACAGCCGCCCCCGCGCCGGCCAGCCGCCGTGCCACCGCGGCCCCGATGCCCCGGCTGCCTCCCGTGACCAGCGCCACCCGCCCGCTGAGTTCATGCATTGATTCTCTCGGTCTGCTGCTGTTTGCATGCCCTGCTGGTCGGGCTCACCGCGCGCCGCAGCGGCCCGGGAGTTGAATCCACAGCCCCACGAAATAACGCACTTGCGGGCCAAGGAATGTCCGGACCCGCTTTCCGCCCTGTGCCCACCCCCGCAGCGGACCAGAGAACACACATCTTCCCTTAAACGCCTTCCCCTCGCACGAGCAGGCGTTCCAGGTGGCACTTCACGGTCGACCACTCGCTTTCGATGATGCTGTAGTAGACCGTGTCCCGAATGAACCCGTCCCACAGGACGATGTGCTTGCGCAGCAGGCCCTCGCGGACCGCGCCGAGCCGTTCGATCGCTCGCTGGGAAGCCTCGTTCCGGAGATCCGTCTTCAATTGCACCCGCACCACACCCTGATCCTCGAAGGCGTGGGTCAGCAGCAGATACTTGCACTCCGT
>METI01000067.1 GCA_001771285.1 candidate division NC10 bacterium RIFCSPLOWO2_12_FULL_66_18 | reverse complement strand
ACCGCCAGCAAAACCTGGTCGGCCGGGAACACCGCCTCCCGGCCGTCTCCGTCCTGGGTCACCACCGTGTCCGGCAGGATGGCGCTTACCCGGTGACCGGTCCTGACCAGGATCCCGGCGCCGGCGATGTGCTCCAGCATCTCGTTTCGGGAGATGACCTCCATGTCTGTCGCGAGCGCCGGCAGCATCTCCAGCAGGGTGACCTGGCGTCCGCAGGCCGCGGCAAACAGGGCCGTTTCGCAGCCGATCTGCCCGCCGCCGACAATGACGAGACTCCCGGGGGCCAGGGGGACCTCTCCCAGCAGGACCTCCACGGCGGTCGCCACGTGGGCTCCGTCCACGCCCGGCCACGACGGGCGGATCGGCCGGGACCCGGTTGCCAGGATCACCACGTCCGGGGCCTCGGTTGCCACGACCTCGGGGCTGACCTGCTTGCCCAGCCGGACGCTGACCCCCAGGCGCGAGAGTTCGTGCCGGTAGTACTCGAGCACCCAGCCGATCTTCTCCTTGTGGGGCGCGGCCATCGCCGCCGGCAGCTCGCCCCCGAGGGCCGGGTGCTCCTCCCACAGCGCCACCTCATGCCCCCGAATGGCTGCGACTCGTGCCGCCTCCATCCCGCCGGGACCCCCGCCGACCACCATGACCCGACGCCGGGCCGCCGCGGGGTGAGTCTCGGGAGCCTCCTCCTCCCTCCCGACGGCCGGGTTCAGCGCGCACGTGATCGGCAGATCCAGGAAGACCCGGCGACGGATGCAGCCCTGATTGCAGGAGGTGCAGCGACGGATCTCCTTGTCTCTCCCCTCCCGCGCCTTGCGGGACCAGTCGGGGTCCGCGATCAGGCCCCGGCCGATGGCCACGAGGTCCGCCTCGCCCCGGGCCAGCACCCCTTCCGCCACGCCGGGATCCCGGATGACACCCACGGCGATCACCGGGACCCGTGCCACCTCCCGGACCGCTTTCGCCATGTAGGTCCGCCAGGCCTGGGGATAGGCCATGGGCTCGATGGACCGGGTCCCCGATGGATGGTGGCCGACCGTCGTCCCCGCGGAGACGTCCCAGCAGTCCACCCCGGCCGCCTCCAGGATCGGCACCAGCTCTAGCGTCCCCGGGAGCTCCCGCCCGCCCTCCAGGAACTCGACCGCCGAGATCCGGAAGACGATCGGGAACTCGGGCCCCACCGCCTCCCGAACCCGCGACAGCACCTCCAGCGCGAAGCGCAGGCGTCCCTCCGGCGAGCCGCCGTAGCCATCGGTCCGCCGGTTGGTGAACGGGGACAGGAACTGCGCGATGAGGTAGGCATGCGCGCCATGGACCTCCACGGCGTCGAAGCCGGCCTTCCTGGCCCGGGCGGCGGACCGGCCGAACTTCTCCACGAGGTCGGCGATCTCCTCCATCGCCAGCTCCCGCGGAACCTCCTGCCCCTTCACATAGGTGACCGGGGACGGGGCCACCGGCGCCTGCCCCGTCTTGGCGCGGCTGGTGGATGCGCCGCAGTGATTGATCTGCAGGGCCGCGCGGGCGCCATGCCGGTGGATCCGGTCAACCAGCGTCGCCAGGCCCGGGATGAACGCGTCGTCATCGAGGCGGAGCTGCACGGCGCCGTTCTTCCCGCGCGGGTACTCGATGGTGCAATTCTCGACCACGATGAGGCCGGTGCCGCCGCGCGCCCTGGCCTCGTAGTAGCTCAGCATCCAGGGCGTCACGCCGCCGGTCTCGCTGGCGAAGTTGGTCGCCATGGCGGGCATGACGATCCGGTTCGGGACGCACATGCGCCCGATGCCGAGCGGCGTGAAGAGATGGGGATAGGTCGGATGCATCTCGCTTCCTTCGTCCCCTCAGTCGATCAGCCAGCCGCCGTTGATGTCCACGATCTCGCCCGTGATGTAGGACGCCAAATCCGACACGAGGAAGAGCACGAGATTCGCGACCTCCTCGACGGTTCCGAAGCGTCCGAGGGGGATCCGCACCCGCATGGCCTCGTTCTCCTCCGCGTTGCTGAGGGCGCGCATGGGGGTTTCGATCCGCCCCGGTGCCAGGGCATTGCACAGGATATTGTAAGGCGCCAGCTCATGCGCCATGAACCGGGTGAGCGCCGCCAGCCCGGCCTTGGATGCGGCGTAGTGCGCCCCGGCCGGCCCGGCCCAGCCCGTCTTGGCCGAGATGGAGGCGATGCTGACGATCCGGCCGGACTTTTGCGCGATCATGTGCGGGATGATGGCTTTGGCACAGTGGAACGCCCCCTTGAGATTCACCGCCAGGACCTGATCCCACTGCGCGGGGTCGATCTCGTGGACCAGGATCTTGCGCCCGTCCACTTTCGGGGAGATCCCCGCGTTGTTCACCAGGATGTCAATCCGGCCGAGATCGTGGATGGCCTGGGCGACCATGCCTTGGACCTGGTCCCAGGACGTCACGTCCACAGCACAGGCCAGGGCCTTCCGGCCCGCCTTTTCGATCTTGCCGGCGACCGCCCTGGCCGTCTCGGGATTCTGGTCGGCCACGACCACGTGCGCCCCTTCGGCCGCGAGCCGGAGGGCGATCCCCTCGCCGATCCCCCGGCCCCCGCCCGTGACGACCGCCACGCGATTTGTCAGATGGCAATCCATACTGGTGGGCCCTCCTCCGCGTCGGCGTGACGCGTTCCGGATGCCGCCTCCCTACCCCGGATTATTCGTGAACTCGCTTCGTGCCTCTGGGCTGCCCCCTCACCCCGTCCCTCTCGCGGTGGGGAGAGGGGATCAAGAAATCGGCCCCTCTCCCGGGTACCCCCTGGGTGTGGGAGAGGGCACCCAGGGGGTACCCGGTGAGGGTGTCTGGGGGCATTCGTGAATAATCCGGGCTATTTCCCCATCCCGCTCCCGCCCTCCCGCTCCAGGACCCCCGCCAGGGCCCGCAGCCCCAGCAGATAGCTATCCGCCCCGAAGCCCATGATCTGTCCCACCGCCACGGGCGCGATATAGGAGTGCTGCCGGAACGGCTCCCGCTTGTGATTGTTGGACAGGTGCACCTCGACCGTGGGAAGGCCGACGGCCGTGACGGCGTCGCGCAGGGCCACGCTGGTGTGGGTGTAGCCCCCGGGGTTGATCAGGAGGCCCTCCGCCCAGCCTCGCGCCTCGTGGATGGCATCCACCAGCGCCCCCTCGTGGTTCGACTGCACGAACCGCAGCTCCAGATTCAGCGTCCGGGCCAGCTCCAGGAGCTGCTTCTCGATCTCCGCCAGCGTCGTCCGCCCATAGATTGCCGGTTCGCGCGTACCCAGGAGATTGAGGTTCGATCCGTTCAGGACGAGCACCCGTCGCATGGTGTCTCCCTCTCTGCCACGCAGGCCTCATGCCCTGCGTTGCCTCATGCAATGCTCCCCTCGCGCCGAAGCGCCCCCAGGATATGCTCGGCCGCCTGCGCCGGCGTCCCCGTGAAGAGTTCGGTCTTCTTCTCCACCCGACCGCCTGTCATCAACTGCCGCAGCCGCTCCGCGGCCGACAGGCGGCTGTCCGGCGTGAAGATCTTCTTGGGACGGGGCCGCGGCGGGCCGAGGTCGAGGCGGCTCACCTGTGGCGCCACTGCGCCGAGTCCAAGGCTGGATACGTCCCACATGTCCAGTGGCGCCGTGAGGGCCTGGAGGTGAACTGGGAGCGTGGCGTCCACCCGGGGCGGCGTCCCCTCCACGGCCAGCATGGCAGGGAGTCGGGGCTGGAGAAGGGCCCGGCGACCGTGCGGGAGGCGGGTCCGGGCCACGAGTACGTCGGCCTCGCGCCACGCCTCCACGACGGGGGAAACCAGCGGACACTCCAGGAAGCCGGCCAGCACGGCCGGCAGGCTCTCTCCCTGGCCGTCGATGGCCGCGTGTCCGCACAGGATGGCGTCGAAGCCCAGACGCCCGGCGGCGGCGGCCAGGATGCGGGCCGTCGTCACGATATCGAGGTCCTCGCCGCCGCGGTCCGCCAGCAGGACGGCGCGATCCGCCCCCCAGGCCAGGGCGCGCCGCAGCGCCTGCGGGGCGTGGGCGCCCAGGCTGACCGCAGTGACCGTGCCCTCCGTTCCGCGGAGGCTTGCCGCCACGGTGAGCGCTGCGCCATCGGGCGGATTCAGGTCCCAGATCCAGGAGGCGGGATCCCAGGCCGGATCTCCCGGACCTGCCCCCACGGGGATGCCGGGGTCGGGGACCGCTTTCACGCAGACGATCAGCCGCATCCCATGTCCCTCAACTGAACCGGTAGGCCACGCCACAGCCGCCCCGGGGGTACGTCCAGGTGATGGCGCCGGGCGCACACACCAGGAGGCACGTCCCGCACTCCAGGCACCCGTCATGCAGGAACCGGATCCGGTCCCCGTCGCGCTGGAAGCATTCGGCCGGGCAGCAGAAGGTGCACGGACCGTCGGGACAGGCCGGGCACGCGTCCGCGTTGACCCGGATGTGGGGTTCGGGGTCCACCCGGTAAAAGACCAGTCGCAGTCGGTCTTCGATGGCCATTTCAGAGGCTCCGCAGCATTCGCCAGCCGTCCCGCACCAGGTCCGTCCACGAGACGCGCCGGCGCAGCGATCCGACGAGACCGCGCCAGAGGCCCGTCTTGGCTGGGGGAGACGGCCGGTAGAGACGCTCCAGAAAGTCGCAGACCGCCTCCGGATACTCGCGATACAGCCGGGGCGAGCGGAGGAACAGGGCGGCGTGGCGGAATCGCCTGAGATCCTGCAGCACGAAGCCGTCCCGCAGCCGCCGGCCGTAGCCCTCGAGGCCGGCCGCCGAGAAGTCGGCACGCTCCCGTGCATCCAGGATGGCCTCCGCGGCCGCGATGCCGGAGGCGATGGCCAGGTTCATTCCCTCGAAGTGAATGCCATTCACCGCCACCAGGCCCGCGGCGTCCCCGGCCACCAGGAACCCGTCCGTGACCAGCCGGGGGAGTTCGGCGTATCCCCCTTCGGGGATCAGGTGCGCGGAGTACTCGCGCGCCGTTCCACCGGCGAGGAGCGGGGCCACGGCCGGGTGCGCCTTGAATCGCTCCAGCAGATCCTGGGGGCGCGTGCGGCCCGCCACCAGCGCGTCCAGCCGCACGATGACCCCCAGCGCCAACCCCTCGCAGAGCGTGTAGAGGAACCCGCCTCCCGGCTGCCCCCCGGTCGCCGCACCGACGAAGATCATCTCGAGCCCCTCGTCGTCGCGGAGCTGGAAGCGGGTTTCGATCACTTCGCGCGGCAGGTGGAGCACCTCCTTGACGCCGAGGGCGACGGTGCCGGAAGACACCGGACCCCGGAGTCCGGCGCGCTGCGCGAGCAGGGAGAGGGCACCATCCGCCGCCACGACGACCTTGGCGTGGACCTCGCCTTCCTCCCGGCGGACGCGAACCCCCGCGACCCGGCCACCCTCCCACAGGAGATCGTCCACCGTGGCTTCGGGGACGATGATGGCTCCCGCAGCCTCGGCCTCCTCGCCCAGCCACCGATCGAACCGACTGCGGGCGATGATCCATCCCGCGTCCGGCGTCGTTCCCAGCCGCGGAGAGCGCAGGTCC
Organism: candidate division NC10 bacterium RIFCSPLOWO2_12_FULL_66_18; assembly: GCA_001771285.1. Classification (GTDB taxonomy): domain Bacteria; phylum Methylomirabilota; class Methylomirabilia; order Methylomirabilales; family 2-02-FULL-66-22; genus 2-02-FULL-66-22. The sequence goes on along the minus strand of METI01000067.1, from coordinate 1,685 downwards.
AGGGACACGGCTGCATCCTGGCTCAGCAGGGTGAAGGTCCGCCGGGTGAGACGCCGCTCGACGGGCGCGCGTTCCCAGAAGGCGGGAAGCATCTCGTGGAGCGCCCGGCCGTACAGGACGCCGCCGAACATGTTCTTGGCGCCGGGGTACAGGCCCCGTTCCAGGACCAGCGGTCGAACCCCGGCCCTGGCCAGGGTGATGGCCGCGGAGAGGCCCGCCGGACCGGCCCCCACGATGACGACGTCGGCATTCATCGGCGCGCGTCCAGGGGTCCGGGCATCCCCGCGGCCCCACCGAGGAGCGCTGCCGCATCCCGCGCCTCTGGCCGGAGGCGTCGGAGCGCGGCGATCAGGGCGGGGAGCACTTCGCGCACGTCGCCCTGGATCCCCACATCCGCGTAGGTGAAAATAGGCGCATGCCGGTCCGTGTTGATGGCGACGACGAGTTGTGCCTGCCGCACCCCGTCCATGTGATGGGGCGATCCCGAGATGCCGCAGGCCACGTACACGCGGGGCGAGATGATCCGGCCGGTCAGGCCGATCTGTCGCGCAAACGGCGCCCACCCCGCATCCACCGCCATGCGGGTGGCCCCCATCGCGCCCCCGAGGAGGCCGGCCAGTTCCTCGACCAGGGCAAACCCCTGGCGCGAGCCCACCCCGAGGCCGCCGGCCACCACGACGTCCGCCTCACCGAGGTCCAACGCCTCGGGGGGCACTTGCTCTTCCCCGAGATCCCGGATCCAGTCCGGGCGCCCTGTACAGGGAATCCGTTCCGCGGTGGCCGGTCCGTGGCCGGTCCCTGGCGATGAACTCTCGCTCCCCGGTCGCAGCGTCACGATCTGCAGCGACTCGCCGGTGGCGGCCACCCGGGCCACCAGCCGGCTCCCGTACACGGGGCGGGTCCCCTCGAGTCTGCCTGCGCCATCGCGGGTCAGCCCGACGCATCCCGGGAGCAAGGCCGCTCCCAGGCGGGCGGCCAGGCGACCCGCCACCTCGCTTCCCCAGCGGGACGCGGACAGGAGGCATGCCTCGGGGCATTCCTGTCGCAGCCGATCCGTGAGGGCCTCCACTGCGACGATCGGACCTGCCCATCCATCCGCGGCATCCAGGACGAGGATGCGGGCGGCTCCGTGCGCCGCCGACGCTTCCACAGGCACGGCGGTCCCAGCCAGGACGACCGTCACCTCGCCGGCCGGCTCGGTCAGACGTCGCGCCTCGGCAAGCAACGCCAGGCCGCCCGATGCCGGAGGCATCTCCCCGGGACCGAGAATGACCCAGACCGACATGGTATTTCCGTGAAGCCCCTTGACGGCGCGCTGCGGGACCCATCCCGCCACAGGCGGGATCATTGGAAATTGGTCATTGGTCATTTGATCCGGAGGATGCACGGGTCCGTTCGTGAATAATGCGGGTTAGCGACTGCCCATGGTGGGGGACGCTTCCGGTGCGGTGCGGTTGCCGGGCAGCCGACCGACTGCGTCCTCCGCGTGGAGGACCCCGTCCCGTTCCATCTCCGCCACCTGCGCCGCGGAATAGCCGAGGATCGTGCAGAGAATCTCGCGGTTATGTTGTCCCAAGAGCGGCGCCGGCCTTCGCGGCGTCACATCGGCATCCGAAAACGTGAACGGGACGTTGGGCAGCGTCACCCGGCCCAGGACGGGATGCTCCTGCTCGAAGAGCATGCCG
>METI01000066.1:483-1414 GCA_001771285.1 candidate division NC10 bacterium RIFCSPLOWO2_12_FULL_66_18 | reverse complement strand
ACCGGGGGGTCCGGGAGCGGGCCGGCCTGTTAGAGATGAGTTCGTTCGGCAAGCTTGACGTCCGCGGTCCCGGCGCTCTCGCCCACGTGCAGCGGCTGACCGACAATGACGTCGGCAAGCCGGTCGGTAGCGTCATCTACACCCAGTTCCTCAACCAGCGTGGGGGGATCGAGAGCGATCTCACGATCACCCGGCTGGCAGAGGATCACTTCCGGGTGACCACCGGCAGCAACTTCGTGCCCGGCGATCTGGGGTGGATCCGGATGCACATGCCGGAGGACGGCTCGGTAGAGGCGCGAGAGGTCACCGAGGACTGGGCCTGCCTGGGCCTATGGGGACCGGCCGCCCGCGAGATCCTCCAGGCCGTGACCGGCGATGATGTGTCGAATGCGGCCTTTCCGTACATGACCGCCCGGACGATCCACGTCAACGGCATCTCGGCACTGGCCCAGCGAGTGACCTACGTCGGCGAGCTGGGATGGGAACTGTACATGGCGCCGGAAAAGGCGGGCGAGGTATGGGATGCCCTGATGACGTCAGGCCAGCCCCGCGGCCTGCGGCCGGCCGGGTACAAGGCCCTGGATTCGCTCCGGCTGGAGAAGGGCTATCGCTACTGGAGCGTGGACCTCACCCCCTCGGACAATCCCTTCGAGGCGGGACTGGGCTTTTGCGTGCGGCTGAACAAGGGGGACTTCATCGGCCGCGAGGCGCTGGTGAAGGTCAAGGGCCAAGGCCTCAAACAGCGGCTGTGCACCCTGACGCTGACCGATGCGTGCGTGGTCTATGGCGGCGAGGCGGTCTATGCCGAGGACGGTGCAGACGGTCGCATCGTGAGTCGCCTCCGCAGCGCCGGCTATGGCTACACCGTGGGCAAGAACATCGGCCTTGCGTATCTCCCCCTCGAGTTCGCCAAGGAGGGGACCCTCCTCAC
>METI01000066.1:0-475 GCA_001771285.1 candidate division NC10 bacterium RIFCSPLOWO2_12_FULL_66_18 | reverse complement strand
CTCCCCCTCGAGTTCGCCAAGGAGGGGACCCTCCTCACGGTCGAGGTCTTCGGCGAGCGCATCCCCGCCCAGGTCGCCCCCGACGTCCTGTTCGACCCCAAAGGCGAGAGGATCCGGGCATAGAGGCGCAGGTACCAGGCGTAAGAGGTTACTCGTCACCGTGCCGGGCTTGCGCTCCCCAAGCCGGACCCTGAATGAAGGCCCCTCCATCCACCGTCAGGACTGCCCCGCACACATAGGCGGCCTGGTCTGAGGCCAGGAAGGCCACCGCCTGACCGATGTCCTCGGGCGTGGCCAGCCGGCCGAGCGGCAGTTTCTTGCCTTCGCGGGACAAGACCGCGTCCGAGTACCATGTCCGCTCTCCAGGCGTATCCGTCCAGCCCGGCTCGACGATGTTCACTCGGATGCCATGCCACATGAGTTCGTTGGCAGCGGACAGTGCCAATTGGTGCGCGCCCGCCTTGGCGGTGTTGTA
>METI01000065.1:0-6740 GCA_001771285.1 candidate division NC10 bacterium RIFCSPLOWO2_12_FULL_66_18 | reverse complement strand
CCGGGATCAAGAGACGCACGCCCGCGGCCGCGGCCAGGTCGGCGGCCTCACGGGCGCTGAGGTTCCCAATGATGTCCCGGCGGGTCCGGAAGTAATCCCGACCGTTGATGGGAGCAATGAGCACGTCCACTTGGCGTTCGCGGAGCCGCTCGATCAGGCCATCGTACATGATGGTGTCACCGGTATGGCAGACTGTGATCCCATCCAGCCGGACAATGTACCCTTGCCAGCGGTGCCCTCGCTCCGCCCCCTCCAGCGTGTCGTGGGACGCCGGGATCGGGTAGATCTCCACCCCGTTGATATCTACCGGCACATCGGCCCGGCTGCCCACCACCCGCTCGGCCGGCAGCTGGCCCTTGACAAGGGGCACGCAGCTCTCGGGGAGCACGAAGACGGCCTGGGGCGAGGCCGCTGCTACAGCCCCCAAAGTCCAGGGATCGAGGTGATCGCTATGCTCGTGCGTGCAGAAGACGATGTCCAGGCCGCCCATCTCTTCCGGGCGAGCCAGCGGGGGATATAGCCGTGGCGCATTGCCCGGGTAGTCCGACAGGTACAGGTCAAAGGCGAGGGCCCGATCCTGTCCCTTGAGCACGAAGCTGTGCTGGCCGAACCACCAGAGGGCCACGGCGCCCCGCGGTACGGCCGTCGTCTGGATTTCAACCGCGATGTTTCGCAAGCCTCGCCCTCCTGAGAGGAATCAGAGAACCAGGATGTTGGGGCGCGAGAGAGTCACCCCAGTGATGTCGGTCTCGATTGTCGGGAGGTTCCGAATGTGTTGAGAGAAGATCGTTCGATAAGTACTTTGTGCTAATCGGCGTGCAGCCGGCTTTCCGGTTCACACGGGGAAAGCGTAGCTTCTCCGACAGCCAAGTGGGTTCGTGCCTCCGGATTCCACGCGAAGTGAAGAGCGGCAACGACTTCCCGAGGAGGATGTCCTTGGTGCAGCGGCTCCTTTCGGGCCACTGATCCTGCGATCAAGGTTCAGGGGCTGTGGGAGCCCCACCAGTGGTCAACGGGAGAGGAAGCCCTCCGAAGGGCGCGCCGGCCCATCGGTGTGCCGAGGTGGGCGAGCGACCCCTCGTAGGGTCGCTCGGCATCAGGAGGCTATCGAAAACCTCTCCTCTGAGTCAACAAAAAACCCGGCCCGCAAACAAAAAGCCCCCTGGCCCGAAGGCCAGGTGGCTCGCGTGTTCCGCCCGCGTCAGTCTGTGTGCCCCGTATTGGCAGGTGCGGCCGGCCGGCGGAGCAAGGCCTCGCCGCCTACTTCGATCCCTCCGACATGTCCAGCAGGCCGACCCGTTCCATGACGCGCCAGTACGCATGGTCGGCGAAGTGGACCAGGGTGTTTTCCAGGCTGCGCTGGATCAGCTCTCCCTCGCCGGAGTGCGCCCCAGCCGTGTGGGCGACGGCCTCGGGCAGCCCGACGGTGAGCGCGATGTGGACTCCGTAGACGGAATGGCGAATTGAGGGGTAGCCGGCGGCGCCGATATTCTTCTTCCACCGCGCCTGGTTCTTCGGACTGAACTCGAAGGGCTTCCCGAGATCGTGGCAGAGGCCGCAGGCCCACAGGAGATCCCGGTCAATGCCCAGGTCCCCGTGCACCCGCTCCAGGCCGTCGGCCAATCCCTGGGCCGCGCAGGCGACACCCCGCAGGTGGTCGGACTGGGTGCCCCTCTTCAACGGCGGGGTGTTCGGATTCCCCGAGGGCTTGATCTGGTCGATGCTGGTGAACTCGGTCTCCGATAGGGCGAAGGCCCACGCCTCGACCACCTTGTTCCGCAACGCCTCATCTTTGATGTTGTTGATCTCCGGCAGGCTCTTGCGCACGCTGGCGCGCAGCTTTTCCATCGATGCCATGGCTTTCCCTCCTCGTTCCAGGTGATCGCGATTACGCCTGCGTCTCCGTTAGCACCCTCGCACCCGCGCCCCTCGGCTCCCTTGCGGCATCTATCGCGTCCCCATGAGGACCCGGGGGACGAACAGCACGGTCTCCGGGATGTAGCTGACCATGAAGAGCACCACGATGAGGGCGGCGATGAACGGCCAGGCGTACTTCACGAATTGGTCAATGCCCACGTTGGCCAGCCGGCAGGTGATGTACATCAACATGCCGACCGGTGGCGTGAGCAGGCCGATCATGAGGTTGAGGGTGATGACCACGCCGAAGTGTATCAGATCAATGCCCGCCCCGCGGACCAGCGGGAGAAACATCGGCACGACCACGATCAGGAGCGGGAGGGCATCCATGAAGCAGCCCAGGACCAGGAAAATGACGTTGATCAACAGCAGGACCAGCACCGGGTTCTTGGCGATGGGCCCGAACAGCCCGGTGAGCATCTGCGGGAGCTTCTCGAAGGCGACGATCCACCCGCCGACGGCAAAGACCGAGGTGATGAACAGGACCACCGAGGAGTTGACCATCACCTTGGCAAAGACCTGGGGGAGGTCCTTCGGGCGGAGTTCCCGGTAGAGCATGCCCAGCACCAGGGCGTAGAAGGCCGCCACCACGGCCGATTCGGTGGGCGTGAACACCCCGCCGATGATCCCGCCCATGATGGTGAGGGGCATCAGCATTGGCCAGAACGCCCCCTTGGTCGCCGCCCACAACTCGGACAGGGAGACCCGGGCGGCCCTGGGGAAGTGCCCCCGCCTGGCCATCACGTAGGACACCCCCATCATGTAGAAGCCCATGAGGACCCCGGGGATGATCCCGCCGGCGAAGAGCCGACCCGTGGAGACCTCGGCGATGCTCCCGTAGATGACGAAATTGATGCTGGGCGGGATCACCGGCCCCACCGTCGCCGCCGACGCATTCACGGCCGCGGTGAAGCCGGCCGGATAGCCGGACCGGAGCATGGGCGGGATCAGGATCGCCCCGGCCGCGGAGGCGTCGGCCACCGCCGATCCGGACATCCCCGCCATCACCATGTTCGCCACGATGACGACGTTGGCCAGGCCCCCCGTGATGTGACCGACCAGCGCCGAGGCGAAGCGCACCAGCCTCTTGGTGATTCCCCCGGCGCTCATCAGCTCGCCGGCCAGCAGGAAGAACGGGATGGCGAGGAGAGGGAAACTGTCCACGCCCGAGACCATCCGCTGTGCCAGAAACGGAAGCGGCACGCGTCCGCTCAGGAGCATGTAGATGAGGGAGGTCAGCCCGACGGCAAAGGCCACGGGGACGCTCAGGACGAACAGCAGCAGCATCATCCCGAGGAGGATCATGCCCATCGGTCATTCCACCTCGGCACCCATCGCTCCAGGCCCGGACGCGGCGAACCCCTCTCCTCTCGCGAACCGGGCGATGAGGCCGAGCAGGATGCGCAGGCCGAACAGGACGATGGCCACGCCGCTGAGCGGGAGCGCCAGGTAGGCGTAGGACATGGGAATGGACAGCACGGGAGACTGATCTCCCGCGCGAATCGTCACCAGGATCCCCTCGTAGGTCACGACCGCGGCGAAGACGACCATGGCGGTGTAGACGAGGATCTCCAGGAGGAGGCGAGGGCGCGCGGGCAAAAGCTGGGCGAAGAAGTCGATGCGGATGTGGACCATTCGCTCGACGGCCAGGGCGGCCCCCAGGAAGGAGAGCCAGATGAACAGGAAGCGCGAGGTCTCTTCGACCCAGTCGATGTTGGTGATCCGGAGACCCAGGTAGCGGGCTGCGATGGAGATGAGGATGTTCAGCATCAGGATGCCGAACACCGTGACGCCCAGCCACAGGATGAGGGAATGGAGGGCCCGATAGGAGCGGCGCATGGGGATCGTCCTGGGGGCGGGCTGAGGCACAGCCCGGCTGTGCCTCAGCCCGACGGACGTTACTTGAGGGCCCTGGCCTTTTCGGCCAACTCGGGCAGGTTGCCGCCCACCAGCGCGGCAACCCCTTTCACTTTCTCCCGGAAGGGCTCCATGCTGGGTGGGGTGTTGATCGCCAGGCCTTTCTCCTTCAAGAAGGTGAGCGACTTGGCCTGGTCATCCTGCACGAACTTCCACTCGTAGTCCTCGGCCTCCTTCCCCGCGTCCAGGACGGCCTTCTGGAGATCCGCCGGCAGCCTGTCGAAGACCTTCTTGTCCATGCTCCAGAAGCCGCCGCGCAGCATGTGTCCCGTGAGGCTGAGGTACTTCTGGACCTCCCAGAAGTTCATGGTCCGGATGGTCGTCGTGGGATTGTCCTGGCCGTCCACGGTGCCCTGCTGGAGGGCCATGAAGACCTCGGAGAAGGCCAGGGGAACCGCGGTGGCCCCCAGGGCCTTGAACGTCTCGATGTTCACCTTGGAGGCCTGCACGCGGAATTTGAGTCCCACCATGTCGGCAGGGCTGTTGACAGGGCGCTTGTTGTTCGTCATGTGCGCGGTGCCGATGAGGGTGCTGCCCAGGTACTTGAAGCCCTTCGTCTCCATCTTCTTCCAGATGGCGTTGGCGACGTCGCTGGCCCAGAACCTGCGGTAGTGTCCCTCATCGCGGAAGAGGAACGGCAAGTCGAAGACCTGGGTCTCGGGGACCCAGCCGACCAGGTCCTGGGTGCCGGTCGCCACGATCTCGACGGTGCCACCGCCCATCGAGATGGCCTCTAGCAACTCCTTGTTCTTGCCCAGCTGCCCGCTGGTGAAGACATCCACCGCAATCTGGCCATTGGTTTTCTTGGCCACCGCATCGGCGAACGCCCTGGCCCAGATCGTCGTCTGGTGCGTGTCGCTCCCTTCAGTGGAGAGCTTGAACTTGTAGGCCGCTCGCGCCGGCCTGGGGAGTGCCATTGCCCCTGCCGTCGCCCCAACCACCTTCAAGAAATGTCGTCGCTCCATGGCCCCCTCCCTCTGGGTTGGCATGTTTCGTCTCTCCGCCCATGCGAATAGGTCCCCTCGATTTCGCCGTGTATGTCGGGGGACGGAGGCTATCCCACCCCTCGACCTCTGTCAAGATTCTGTGTCCCGAGTGCGGGGATCGGGGTTTAGGTGTTGGGGCTTTGGGGTGCAGAGGGGCAGGGGAGCGGAGAGGGACGGGGGGATTCAATTCGGAATGCGGAAGAGCCAGGAAGGAATGGTGTCCCCAGGGGGATTCGAACCCCCGTTATCGGCTTGAAGGGCCGATGTCCTAGGCCGGGCTAGACGATGGGGACTGTCTTGGGCAGAGGTGCGCGGGGGCCGAGGGGCCCGGGAGCACCGAACGGCGGGGACCTTATAGCACACGAGGGAGGCGGTGACAACTAGCGGTCACCCGTCTCCATACAGCCCTCAGCCATCATCCATCAGCCAGCGACCAACAGCCATCAGGTGAGAACTGCTTGCACGGGTCTGACGTGTGACGACTTCATCGGAGTCGCACGCCGGGTGGCCACGGCGTGTTCCGAATGTAGGTCAAATGAGACGATCGGGACTCAAAGCGGCTGTTCTGCTTGCCGCGTCACAAGCGCTGAAGTACCATATGCCCTGTCATGTGGCTCATCGAACCGCCATCAATTTCGAACAACCGAGGAGGTCCGCCATGATTGCGCTCAAGACGATCCTGTTGCCCACCGATGGGTCGGGGTGTTCCGGCAAGGCGATGGCCTACGCGCTTTCCTTTGCGAAGCAGTATGGCGCGCGGGTGGTCGCGCTCCACGTGATTGACCAGCGCTGGGAGGAGCAGACGCGGGTGGCCTTTGCCGAGGTAGGTCAGGATATGAGTAAGAAGATCCGGAACGGCTGCGAGGAGGAGGCCCGGCGGATCCTGCGAGAGGTCGCCGCGGCGGCCGGCAAGGCCGGCGTCGCCGTGGAAACCAGGAGCGTGACGGGCATCCCCTACGAGGACATCGTCCGCGTAGGCAAGGAGTTGTCGGCGGACCTCATCATCATGGGCACCCACGGTCGCTCGGGGGTCTCACACCTCTTGCTGGGGAGCGTCGCGGAGAAGGTGGTGCGCAGGTCCCCGTGTCCTGTGTTGACTGTCCGCCAAGACGAGCACGACTTCGTCGTGTCTTAGCCCCCAAGGTCCGGCCGCCCCCCGGGTGGCCGCCACTGCCTCCCGGGGGGCTCCCTGCCTCAATCCTCCTGTCGCGTCTACGGAACCTCGACCCAGGCCCAACCCTGCCGGATCTCCACGCGGTAGCAGCGAATCCCCGCCGGCGGGTGATCCACGGAATCCCCCGTCCGCAGGTCAAATTGCCACCCGTGGCCAGGACACGTGACGATGCCGTCCTCCACGGCTCCCCGGTCCAGGGAGGTTCCGCGGTGAGGGCACGTGTTTTTCACGGCGCAGAACATCCCGTCGGCGTTGAACAGGGCGATCTCGCGACCTCGGATGTGGAGAACCCTGGATGTCCCCGGTGGGATCTCCTGAATATCGGCAACCCGAACGAATTCTGGCATTGGCGAGCGAATCCTTTGGAGCGGGTCCGTCTGGAAGCGTGGCCGGTTGTTTAACCGACTACCGGACGATTGTCAACACACAGCCCGATTGAACCTCCGCGAAGATGGCCCCATCGTAATCTTTCAGGGACGCTGGGCAGTCGGCGATGACGCCTGAAGATCCCGCAAGAATCTATATTTTCGTTGACGAAGGACAAGTGAGTCATTAAGGTATCATCCTATTCCCCCCGCCTGGCAGTCGGGGCGGGGTTTTGGAGGGACCGGATGACCAGACCCGGAGGCTCACACGGCCCTGCGGGCAGTGGCCCTTCGCCCGAGATGCCGCGGCAATACGTCAATTTCGCCTTCTACCGGTTGGACCCCGCATGGCGGCGCCTGCCCCAGCATGAGCGGGAGGTG
>METI01000064.1:7214-9380 GCA_001771285.1 candidate division NC10 bacterium RIFCSPLOWO2_12_FULL_66_18 | reverse complement strand
CCAACTTCTCCGCCAGGGTGCGGCTGTCCTGGTACAGCATGTACCGGTTCCGCACCTCGCCCAGGAAGCCCGTAATAATCGCAAGCCTGTTCATGTTCCCCATTCCCCCAATCACGTTTGATGCATCACGCATCACGTTTCAGACCCAGCATGGCCTTCAAGCGGGCGACGGCCGCGCTGGGGCTGGTGAGGACGGGGACGCCGACCTTCGCCTTCACGGCCGGCCGCGCCCGCGCCATGGAGAACTGGGCCAGGCAGATGACGTCCACGCGCGGGGCCAGGCACTCGGCCGCCTCGGCGATCAGCCGGTCGTGCGTGGCGGTGTCTCCTGCGTTCAGCGCCTTCAGGGCCTCGGGAACCGCGGCCGTCTCGACCTGGACGGTCTTCCCCCGCTCGGCCGCCGCGGCCTGGAGCTGCGCCGCCTGCGTGGGCGCCGTCGCGGGCATCGTCGTCACTACGCCGATCCGTCGCCCCGTCTCCAGGGCCGCCGCGATCATGGCCTCATCCGGCTTCAGCACGGGGATCGTCACGAGTTCTTTGGCCACATCCATGGCCGGTGTGAACGCGGAGCAGGTGAAGAGGATCCCATCGACTCCGGTCTTGGCCGCATAGGTTGCCAGGTCGCAGATGCGCTGCACGATATGTGAAGTGTGTCCATCTTCGCGACTCAGGGCACCCGTCAGCCCATCGTCCAGCAGATTGCTGATCTCCGCCTCGGGCCACCCCTCTTTGAACGCGTCCCGGATCGGCTGGATTGACACTGGGACCGCGTGAATCAACACAACCCGTTTGTTTGCCATTGTCGGTCCTTGGTCTCCTCCCCCGACCGGTCTAGGCCGCAGAGAGTGCGGTCATTGCGCCGGGACAGGACGTCAGGGACGTGGGTCCTCATCGCCGCACCACCGAGGGCAGCCACAGGCTGAAGGGTGGGTAGTAGGTGATGAGAAGCAGCACGACGATGTTGATGGCGATGAACGGTATCAGGGCGAGTGACGTCCGCTCCACCGAGACATTGGCCAGCTTCGCCGCGATGAACAGCGTGTTCCCCACCGGGGGGCTGCAGATGCTGATGGCGAGGTTCACCACCACAATCATCCCGAAGTGGAGCGGGTCCACCCCGAACTGCTTCACCACGGGGAGGAGGATGGGGGTGGTGAGCAGCAGGGCGGGGGCCAAGGGCATAGGCCCTCCCAGGATCAGCAGAAAGACATTGATCAAGATCAGGATCATAATTCGACTGTGCGTGAGGGAAGTGATCCAGGTGGCGAAGATGGTGGCGAAGTTTTCCACGGTGAGGGCCCAGCTCAGGGCATCCCCGGCCCCGATGATGAGCATGATCACCGCCGTCAGCTCGCCGGTCTTGAGGAGGATCTTGGGGACATCTGCCCACGCCAGGTCCCGGTACACGAACCGGCCAACAACGAGGGCATAGACCACGGCGATGACGGCGGCCTCCGTGGGGGTGACGATTCCCGTGAAGATTCCGCCGAGGATGACCACCGGCGTCAGGAGGGCCGGGATGCAGTCCACGAAGCTCCGCCAGAGCTCCCGGAAGCTCACCAGCGGCTCCGTCGGATAGCCGCGCCGGACCGCGATGATGAAGGCGCACAGCATCAGGGCCAGGCCGACCAGGATCCCGGGAATCGCGCCGGCGACGAACAGGTCGCCCAGAGACACGCCCGAGACGAAGGCATAGAGGACCATGGGGATGCTGGGCGGTATGATGACGCCGATGGTCCCGGCGGAGGCGACCACGGCCGCGGCGTAGGGCCGGTCATAGCCCTTCTTGGCCATGGCCGGGATCATAACGCTTCCCACGGCGGCGGCGTCCGCCGCCGCAGAGCCGGACATCCCGGCGAAGATCATAGAGGCCAGGACCGTCATCAGGGCCAGCCCCCCAGGGATCCAGCCCACCAGGGCGAAGGCGAAGTTGGTGATCCGCTTCCCCATTCCCCCCGCCGCCATGAGCTCCCCCGCCAGGACGAAGAATGGGAGGGCGAGCAGAGTGAAGGACTCGTTGACGCTCACGATGGACTGGAAGATCACCGTGAGGGAGTACTTCCCGGTGCCTAGGAAGAAGAGCAGGGGGGTGAGCCCGATGGCGAAGGCGAGCGGGATGGCGGTCGCACTCAGGCCGAGGAAGAGCCCCCAGAGGATGACGAAGTT
>METI01000064.1:0-7195 GCA_001771285.1 candidate division NC10 bacterium RIFCSPLOWO2_12_FULL_66_18 | reverse complement strand
CGCCTGCCACCAGTGCGGGCTCCGCCAGATGGTCCACACCTGCCGCAGCGCGTAGAGCAGCATCAGGACGCCGGCCACGGGCAGCGACAGGTAATAGAGTCCAATGGGCAGGCGAAGGACGGCGGACTTGTCACCCATGGTGACCCGCGTCAGCGTAACCCCCTCCACCACCATGAAGGCGAGGAAGAACAGGATGGCCGCCATCACGTACATCCCGATCGCCCGTTGCCCTCGCGGGTCGAAGAGGCGGGGGAAAAACCCGATCGTCATGTGGGTCCGGCGCCGGAGCGCCGCGACCGAGCCCAACAGGGTGAGCCAGACGAACAGCAGCCCGGCCAGTTCGTCCGACCAGGCCAGGGAATAGTTGAAGATGTATCGGGCAAGCACGCCCGAAAAGACCATGGCGACGAGACCAGTGATGATCCCCCCGACCACCCAATCCACCGCAGGTCCCACCCAGGTGTCGAGGATCCGATCGACCCATCCCTTCAGGGCAGGCTGCGCCCCGTTCTGCGCTTCCGGAGTCGCCATGAGCGTCTCCCGGGCCGGGGCGGCCCTGGAGGGCAGCCCCGGCCCGCGTGACTTTACTTCACGGGATACTTCGCCTTCACGGCCTCGGTGTCCTTCAGCAGGGCCTGGAGGACGTCCTTGGGGAACGTCTCTCCGGCCTTGTCATAGACGGACTTGCTGGCCCGGGCGAAGGCGGAGACGTCCGGCTTGATGACCGTCGCCCCCTTGGCCTTCATCTCCTCCAGCATCTTGTCGTCCTCGTCGACGACGGCTTTGCGATGCCAGGCAGAGGCCTCCAGCGCCGCCTTCTGGACGGCGGCCTGGTCGGCCGGCGAGAAGGACTGCCAGCGTTTCTCCGTGATGCTCAAGGGGATCGGGGCAAAGATGTGGTTGGTGAGGGAGATGTTCTTGGCCACCTCATAGAATTTCTGAACGTGGATGGTCGGGATCGGATTCTCCTGCGCATCCACCACTCCCTGCTGGAGCGAAATGTAGGTCTCGCCCAGGGACATCACGGTGGGATTCGCGCCCAGGGCGGACCAGAGCCAGACATAGACCTCGCTCTTGGCGATCCGGATCTTCATGCCCTTTACGTCTGCAGGGACTCGGACCGGCTTGTTGGCTGTGAGCTGGCGAAACCCGGCCTCGAAGACGGACAGAATCCGCATGTTCTTGGCCTGCAGCTTGGCGAACCACTCCTTGACCCAGGGCGAGGTGTCGTAAAGCGCCCAGCCCTGTTCGTAGCTCTCCACCAGGTAGGGCAGCGCGAGGAGGCCAAGCTCAGGCAACTGGTTGGCATAGATCGCAATCCCGCTGACGGCGAAGTCGATTGCCCCCAGCTTCACTTGTTCGAGGAGCTTGGGGTCGCTGCCCAGGGTCCCGCTGTGGTGAACCTCAACCGTGTAACGCCCCTGCGTGTACTCCTTCACCTTGTCAGCGAACATCAGGGCGGCCTTGTGGCGGAGGCCATCGGGTGGATCCGTGTGCCCGAAGCGGAGCGTGGTCGCGCCCTCGGCATGGTTCCAGACCAGGAACACAACCGTCAGGATAAGCCCGAATCTAATCCCTCGTCTACTCATGATGACCTCCCCGTGCGTCTTTGCGCACTCGCCTTCGGTCGGAAAGATCCCCGAGGGCCCAGGATGCGCCTCAAGGACGTGGGAAACATTATTCCGCCCAAGAATGCCGTGATGATTGCAAGCTTGTTCATTTGAGTTTCCCGCCCCAACGGGCCGCTTCATCGCGCATTGTCGAATTTCCAGTCTCGGGCTCGATCCATCCCAGCGCCTCTAGCGATGATGTGATCTCTCGGTGCGAGCTTTCGATATTCTCGACAATTACCCTACAGATGAGGTCTTCTTTCTTCCTTCTCAGAGCATCAACAACTCTCTTATGCCTCTGAATGGACTGGGAAATCCACTTCTTCCCGCGGTCAGCGACGACCGTCGAGGCACACCGCGCCTGCTTGATCCGCTCCCAGTTCACAAAGATGAGGTCAATGAGGGTCCGGTTGCCAACCGCCTCATACAGGGTTCGATGGAAAGCATCGTCCAGCTTTTCATGCCGCTTTACATCCCCACTTTTCAAACACTCTATCTGCTCCTTCAGCAAACCGCTCAACTCTTGCAGGCGCTCGGGGCTCATTCTTTGGGCGGCCATTCTCGCCGCAGCGCCTTCGAGGATTTTCCGGAGTTCGAAAAGCTCGCGGAGGAGCTTTCTCGACAGGGGACGTACAATTACCCCCTTCCGGGGTACGTTAACCACAATTCCCATCTGAGTGAGGAGTTGGAGGGCATCCCGCACGGGAATCCGAGATACTTGAAACATCCGTGCGATGGTTTCCTGGACTAGTTGTTGGCCAGGCTTGAACTCAGCCTCATAGATCATCTCCTTCAGGCTCTGAGCAATTACTGAAGCCGTGCTCTGAATCGCGTTTACTCGTTGGGTAAGTTCCGCCTTAATCATATCCATGTTACTCCTGTATACAGTTGTACAGAATGACAGTATATAATCTGAAACAAGCGTCTGGAATGTCAAGGGACATTTGCGACTCTTTCCCGATTTTGTCAGAGCCCATGAAGCCCTTCGGGGCGGGCAGCCTCCGGGCGCCCTCCCCTCGCGTCCTCGGGGCCCCCAGCCCGCCCCACCGCGGCCTGGGGCCTGAACGGATCGGTCCTGTGGCAGAATCGAGAAAGTGACCAAGACACGTCCTTCCCTCACGATTTTCCAGCGAATTCCGATTTGCCTGTGTGACAGATTCGGGAAAGAGCTCAAGTTTCGGGTCTTCGGGCTGCTGGTCTTTCCTTATCGAAAGGGTACCGGCCATGTCCGCTCCTCCAACCCCATCCGTTGAGTTCTTGTCGGAGCGCGGATTGTCACACAAGGCAGACTGGGGTACTGGGGAAGTGGCGCACAGGGACCGGATCGGTTATACTTCACCAATCCGAGGGAAGCCTGAACTCATTCTTCACGCGGAGGAGTGCGATGGTGAAGGCGGGCAAGACCCTGAGGCAGGAGCAGATAGACCAGATCGTGGCCAGCAGCCGGCCGGAGCGGCTGTTGGATCCGTCGAAGCGCCCGATCCCGGGCGATCATGTGGCGCACGTGGTCCAGCTCGTCAGGTGGGGCCACCCGACGCTGGCCGCGGACCACCTGCTGTTTCCGGAGATCACCGGAGCCCTGCCAGGGGTCGTCGCAGGGGTGATCCGGCAGCTCAATATCCGCTTCGCGCAGGCCCGGCTGCGCGCCGGTGATGCCGCCGCGGAGGCCGCCCGGAAGGTCCGCGAACGCCAGTTCGCCTACGAGGTGCTGCTGGAGATGGTGTTGAACTTCTCCGGACTGGAGAGCCGCTGGCTGGACGCCGAGGAGCGGCGCGAGGCGATCCGCAGCATCCAGGCCGCCCTGGCGGAGTGGGAGGCGGCGGAGGTAACCGAGGGCCGGATCTCCGTGGCGGCCGCAGTGGTGCGGCAGCTTCTCAATCGAATGAAGCTGGTGCAGAAGGGCGGCAGCATGGTCGCCAAGACGGCGGCCCGGATCGGGGAAGCCCTGGACTTCGGCAAACCGGTCCTCCTGGAATTCCTGCGGAAGGCCCAGGCCGAGATCGAGGGAAACATCTACTCCC
Organism: candidate division NC10 bacterium RIFCSPLOWO2_12_FULL_66_18; assembly: GCA_001771285.1. Taxonomy (GTDB): domain Bacteria; phylum Methylomirabilota; class Methylomirabilia; order Methylomirabilales; family 2-02-FULL-66-22; genus 2-02-FULL-66-22. The sequence goes on along the minus strand of METI01000064.1, from coordinate 3,564 downwards.
GCCTAATCCGCGAGGGCCGCTGCCGGTTCGGCAACGACTATGCCCTGGGGCTGCGCTGGCTGAGGCACCTGGGGTTCGAGCAGGTCTCGACCAATCCGGTGCTGGCGGCCCGCGCCTACCAGGACGATCCCACGCTGAGTGAGATCTTCCGATTGGACGTCCGGTCGCACCGGAAGTTCCGCGAGTGGGCCACGAACCCGGAGAAGCACGGCGACGAGATCGCGCTCTCCGCCACGCTCTTGGCGTTGTGGGACAACCTGCACGTCTACCGGCCGATCTTCTTCACCCTGGCGGAGTCCTCGGGCGGCGGCGTGGTCTCGTTCCAGTTGAATCCCAACATCGCCCACCTGGTGGAGGAGAGCGTCCAGGACGTCTTCGCCGCCTTCGCCGAGGCGACCGAGGACCTCCGGGTCTACGACGACTACCTGCTGGCGGGGTACCGCGCGACCCGCGAGCGGGCCCGGCCCAACATGGTGATCAAGGTGGCGGCCAGCTCCCCGGCGGCGCGGGAGATCGCCCGGACGATCAACACCTTCGGCTTCGGTTCGAACATCACGGTGATCTACAGCGTCGGCCAGGAGGTCACCATGATCCTGGAGGAGATGGCCGGCATGGCAGGCGCCTTGCGGAAGGGCATCCGGCCCACGCAGCTCTACATGACCAACATGGGCGGCCGCCTGGAGAGCCACCTCCGGGAGGTGAAGCTGGAAGCGCTGTTCGCGCAGCTCAGGCAGAAGGTGGGCGAGGCCAAGGCGCTCACGCGCGTGAACCAGCTCGCCGCGGCCAACGGGACCACGACCAAGGTGGACCAGGCCAAGGGGTACGCGGCCAAGGTCGTGGCCGCCACCCGATTCGCCACGCAGCGGACGATCGACGCCAACGTGATCGCGGCGCTCCAGGATGTGACATCCGAGGAAGAACTGAAGGCCTGGGAGGACGCCATCGGCAAGTCCGGCACGCTGGTGGCGCGCCGCGTCTGGAGCATCTTCTTCCCCGAAGGCAACCGGGAGAAGTGGCAGGCCTACCTGGGCCGGAAGTTCCAGCTCAGCCGGGAGCAGACCCGCCTGATCCTGGATCGCGTCTACTACCTGCCGGCGTCCAAGCGGAAGCCGCAGGACACCTACTGGACGCTGACGGGCAAGAACATGGTCCACACGGAGTTCCCGGACCACCAGGAGAACGTCCGGCGGATGGCCGAGAGCGAGGGGTTTACATCCTCGGACCACTTCGACTCCATCACGGCGCAGTTCCCGACGGAAGTCCTGGAGCGGCTCAACACGATGCCGGACTTCCGGAAGAGCTACGAGGTGAACGCCGAGATCACCCAGGTCCTCCGCGAGGCCGGCATCGCCGGCGACTTCGGGACGGGCGGCCTCACCCCGGCGCAGTGGCCGGAATACGGCCCCGTCCAGAAGACCTCGGCCGAATTCAAGGCGGCCTACGACAAGTTCCGGGACGACATGCTGGGGCTGTTCAAGGCGGTGGCGAAGCCGTCACGCACCGCGGGAAAGGCGACCAAGAAGCCGGTGGCGAAGGCGGGCGACAGGAAGCGCACGGCTCGAAGGTAGAGTCGAGAGCCGAGAGTCGTGAGGAATCTGCGAGAATCTGTGGAATCTGCTGATAAATAGGATCCGAAACGTCGAAGCCCCTTCGGGGGATTCCCGAGGGGGCGTCGTGTCTGTGGGGAGGAGAAGAGGGGGATCCCTGCTTCCGACATTTTCTTGGTGGGGCGTGCCATGCGCGGCAACGGCGGAGTTGACGAGAGTGGCAAGCGAATGATAGCTTGTCTTGCAGTGAGAGCCTTGGGGATTCGCTCCGCAGGTGAGGGAGGCCGCTGTCTCTCCCCCTCAGTGAAGAGGGCACGACGACATGAAACTCGACGTGGTCTCCATCCGCGATCACCCGCGAGGGCGGATCTATGAGGTCAAGGCTGGCAGAAAGGCTGTCCGTATTCGGTTCAGCTTCCACGCGCTACAACGGATCACCACGTGGCAGATAACAGAGAGAAAGGTGCTGGAGGCGTTGCTCTTTCCCGACGAGGTCGTTCGCGGCCACCGGAATCGCTTCATCGCCCACCGCCGTTACGGCAGCCATCTGGTTCGGGCGGTGTATGAGTATGAGGCAAAAATGGCGGTAGTGATAACCGTGTACTTCCCCTCCGCGGAACGCTACTTTCAAGGAGGACGGAGCCATGAGGATCAAATACTCTCCTGACGCGGATGTCCTGACCATTCGGCTCCGCGAGGGGAGGCCTGCCGACTCACGGGACATCGCCGAAGGGGTCATCGTCCACCTTTCGACAAAAGGCCAGCCCCTCGAAATCGAGATCCTAGATGCCTCGAAGGTTGTACAGAAGAAGGATATCGAAGTTTCCATGGAGGCCCTCTTCTCTGCTGCCTAACCATGCGCCGTCGTTGGGCACCCGCACCGTGGCGACGGAAGAGCATACTGCCCTCACCTCGACACATCCAAGCCGACAAGAGGGGCAAGGAAGAGTAGGCGCCCGCCGACTCCCTGAGGCACACCAAAAATCCGCCGAGCCTTGTCCGTTGCAGTTTTCCCAGTCTTGGCGAGAACCGGTTTCCCCTTGACGCTGCGAGATGCCCTACGGCATCCTCGGGGGGGGTCGCGGCCGCACGAGCAACCCGGGGAGGCTCGCGGGGCGCTCGCTCCCCACGGGCGGGGGATTTCTTGACGTAGGTCCCAATGGCAAACTATCACACTCACCCACCTACGTACTCATCACCCGAAGGGGGAAGGCCGATGATGCTGTCGAAATACAGTATGGGCATCGGTGACCGTTTTGCCCGCCAGGGCCGCGCGCAGCTCATGGCCTTTGTCCAGGCCAAAGCCTTGGGTGTGGACATCGCGCCGGTGTGGAACAAGTCGAATCGGGAGCATCTGATCGTTCACTCGCATCCCGACAGCGTGCGCGCCGAGGCCGACGCCGCCGTGAAAACGCTGGACTGGACAGGGCCGTATCACGTGGATGCCGACCACATCGGTCTGAAGACGGTGGATGCGTTCCTCGCCGCCAGCGATTTCTTCACGCTCGACGTGGCGGATTTCGTCGGGCAGGCGGCCCCGGAAGCGGATATCCAGGATTTCGTGGCACGACAGCGCCGGTACGCCACGACGCTTACGATTCCGGGGATCGACCGGGCGCTGGCCATCTCCACGCAGAACATGGCTGACATCGCCAGGAAGTACCTCTTGGCGGGCCGGGAGGCCGGGGCGATCTATCGCCATATCGAAGCCGCCAAGGGCCGCGACCGGTTCATCACCGAGGTCTCAATAGACGAGACGGACACGCCGCAGACGCCTGTGGAATTGCTCTTCATTCTTGCCGCAGTCGCGGACCAGAAGATTCCGGCGCAGACGATCGCCCCGAAGTTCACCGGTCGATTCAACAAGGGCGTGGATTACGTGGGCGATGTCGCCCAGTTCGAGAAAGAGTTCAACGAGGATCTGGCGGTGATCGCGTTCGCGATCCGGGAATTCGGTCTGCCCGCCAATCTCAAGCTCAGCGTGCATTCCGGCAGCGACAAGTTCTCGATCTACGCG
>METI01000063.1 GCA_001771285.1 candidate division NC10 bacterium RIFCSPLOWO2_12_FULL_66_18 | reverse complement strand
CCCTGGAGGCGGCGACCAGCGAGGCCGATCTGATCGTGGTGGATGAGATCGGCAAGATGGAACTCTGCTCCCCCCGGTTCATCCAGGCACTGGAAGGGGCGCTCGCCTCGAAGAAGCCCCTCCTGGGCACGATCCTCCAGGCGCCGCACCCGTGGCTCGACGCGCTGAAGCGACGCCCCACGGTGGAGCTGTACCGACTCACCGAGCGGAACCGCGAGGACCTCAAGGACGCCCTCCTCGCCCGCCTGCAGACCGAGGTCCGAGCATGACCCTGCCCTTCACCGGTATTGCCACCTTCGCCAAGATACCCTGCTACGACCCGGCCGAGGCCCCGGCCCCGCACGCCGCGATCCTCGGCATCCCCACCGACGAGGGCACGACGCAGCATCCAGGCGCCCGCTACGGCCCCCGGACGATTCGCGAGGCCTCGACCCAGTTCCCCTATTACAAGCGCGGGCGGGGCTACTACGACCCCGAGCGGGATCGGCCCATGTTGGCCGACCTGGAGATGCGCGACGCCGGCGACGTGGAGATCGTCCCCACGCTGCTCGAGGAGAACGCCAAGCGGATCGCCGAGGCGGTGGCCGCCCTCTTGTCCCGCAGGATCTTCCCCGTCTGCCTGGGCGGGGACCACAGCGTGACGGCCGCCATTCTCCCGGCCTTTTCGGACACGCCCATCCACCTGGTGCAGATCGACGCCCACATGGATTTCGTGGATCGGCTGGGCGGCGCACCCGGGACCCACGCCAGCCCCATGCGCCGCGCCCGCGAGCTCAACCACGTGCAGAGCCTCACGCAGGTCGGCATCCGCAGCATCGTGTCCAGCGCCGCGGATTACGTAGCGGCGCGGGAAATGGGCAACCGCATCGTGACCACGGCCCAGGTCCTGGATCGGCCGGGACACGACTGGTGGGCCGACCTCACGGGGGATGCCTACCTCACCCTGGACATCGACGCCTTCGACCCGGCCGTCGCCCCCGGCACCGGCTTCGCGGAGCCGGGGGGCCTCCAGTTCCGCGAGGTGGCCCGCTTGCTCACGACGCTGACGGCCCGCCTCCGCCTCCGGGGGATGGACCTGGTCGAGGTGAATCCCTACCTCGACGCCTCCCGGCGTACGGCCCTGCTCGCCGCGCGGACGATCCTGGAGGCCCTGAGCTGTGTCTTCGATCCTCCCCTCCCTCACCCCTGACTCGGGACGAGCGCCCGTGCCGCCCAGGTTCTTCACCCTCGAGGAAGCCAACAGTCTGCTCCCCACCATCGAAGCCCTGGTGCGCTGCCTCGTGGCCACGCGGCAGGAACTTCGCGAGCACCAGCAGGTGCTGGGAGAATTTCGCGCCCGGGCCAGCCGCGACGGGGGCGTCTTGCCCGGAAGCGGCATCGCCCAGGCCAAGACGGAGAGCGCGCGGTTGCTCGCCGAGATCCACGAGGGCGTGCGGGAGATCGAATCCCGGGGGTGCGTGGTCAAGGACCTGGACCAGGGGCTGGTGGATTTCCTGGCCCGGCGAGGACGCGGGCAGGTGTATCTCTGCTGGCGCCTCGGCGAGCCCGAGATCCGCTACTGGCACGGCCTGGAAGAGGGATTCGCGGGTCGCAAACCGCTGGAGGATGACCCGGCCGAGTAAGACGATGGACGAATGACATCGCATGGACCACACGTCGAGCCTCGGTCCCCGGAACGCCGGAACATCTCCTTCCGTCGCCTGGTGGACTGCGCTCCTGGGCACGATCACCCCCTTGCGCCGCAGGCAGAGCCGGCCGGCCGCGGCTTTCATCTGGGTGGACCCGGCCGAGTGGTGGCGCCGAATTCCGGGACCCCGTCCCCTGGGACTGGGATCCCGGAGGTGGAAGGAGGAGAAGGCATGAGTCCCGTCACGCTGGACAAGAAGAGCGCGATCACGTTGAAGGTGGTGACCATGGGCAAGGGCGTGACCAACTTCGTGTGGGAGGAGCCCCTCTCCCTCGGCAGCCTGCTGCAAGAGCTGGGCGTGAACGGCAAGATGGACGTGCGGGTCAACGGCGCCACCGTGGAGAAGACCCGTCGCCTGGCCGACGGCGACCAGGTGCTGATCGTCCCCAAGATCCGCGGGGGCTGCGCCTAGCCCGCATTATTCACGAACGGACCCGTGAATTCTCCGGATCAAATGACCAATGACCAATTTCCAATGTCCAATGATGGTGGGCGCGCACAGCGCGCCGTCACGGGGCTTCACGGAACTACCATCCGCAATTGGTCATTCCGCCCGCGGCGGATTGGGATTTGGTCATTCCCCTCGGTCTCTCCGATTCCTCCTGGGTGTCGGCCGGGACCCGGTCAGATCGGGAAGCGACGGACCGGCCCCGTGGGCCACCACCACGCCAGGAGCCAGATCAGGAGCGCCAGGGCGGGCAGGATCCTCCGGCAGGATCAGGACGGGCCGGCTGTCCCGGGAATCTCCCACGGATCCGCGTAGCCCGGGAACACCCTGCGCACCGCGGCCCGATCTTCGCCCGGAACGAAGCCCGGGAGCATCATCTTGGTGAAGGCGCGGCTGCCGGCGAACTGGACCTCGCAGGTGGCCACCGGCCGCCAGTCCGGGGTGAAGACGCTGGCCTGCGTCTGCCAGATCCTCCCCTTGGGATCCGACGTTCGCACCGCCGACCGGTGACCCAGGACCAGCAAGGGCACGCCGTGGAGGACGGGCTCCCCCAGGCACACCGTCACGCGGTTGGACAGGCCGCACTCGCCCTGGCGCAGGGCCCCCAGCCACCAGCCGATCTCATCGCACACGATGCAGAGGAAACCCGGATACAGCGTGCCGTCGTCGCAACGGAAGTGGGCCTGGGGAACCAGCCGCTTCCACACCAGGGCGTCGTTGTAGTCGAACCGGACCTGGACGCCTCGGGTGTTCTGCAGGCCGCAGGCCAGGCAGAACGCGTAGCCGGGAACCTCGTGGGATTGCCCGCGGGTGGCCTCCCAGTCCCGCCGCACCTCGGGCGGAATGGGCAGGAGCGGCCCCTCCATCGGACGCACCTCGGCCTCGGCGATGGGACGCTCCCCCTTGAGGAGGCGGCTGTGCCAGCCGCCGTTTACCGCCACCACCTCGGCCTCGAGCGGGACCTCGAGCGGCACCTCACGATGCAGGGTCGCCTCGATCCGGACCGGCCGCGGTAGGCTGACCGCGCCCCCGCGCTCGTCCCGGAACAGGCGCACCAGCTCCAGGAGCATGGCGGCCACGCCCCCGCCGTGCCCGGCCCCCGGGGGGCCCTGGAGATCCGGCGTGAAGGTCACGCTGGCCCGCATCTGCTTGTCATCCCGCGTCTCGATCTTCACCCGGTCGCGGAAGTAGTCTTCCATCGGCTCGAGGCTCACGGCCGGCTCAGGCCTCCCACCCGATCTTCCGGAAAAAGGTTTCCAACTCGCGCATCGCGGCGGCCTCGGCCGGCCCCCGGGCGGCATAGCCGGCGAAGATGGGGTGCTGGAGGATCGTGGCGGTGAACCCCGCGGTGCCGCCGACCTCCGCCGCGCGCGCCCAGCCCTCTGTGACCGCCCGGAACTGCGCGGGATCGTCGGAGCCGGCTCCCGTATCGCAGATCGCCACGCCCGCAATCAGGGCCGGATGGGTGAGGGCGAAGTGCAAGGCGATGTTGCCGCCGCCCCATGGGGTAGGCATGCACGAAGATCACGGAACGGCCGGCGCCGGCCTCGTCGTAGAACAGGCGGATCCCGTTCGTCCGCGCGAGGGGCATCTCACACGCGCTCCCGGTCGCCCCCCGCGACCCCGCTCTGGGCCCGGTAGTAGTCCTGGATCATGCGGAGGAACAGCGGATTTGGATCGGCCTGCATCCGGCGGGAACGAACGTGCCGCATCGCCGCCAGCAGGGACAGGCCGTGCCGCTCGTGCAGATAGCAGATCGCCAGCGCCGGCGAGCGAGAGACCCCTGCCACGCAGTGCAGCAGGACCGGCCCGCGCTCTCGCGCCTCGTCAATGAACGCCACGACGCCGGGAAGGAATGCGGGCAGGCGCTCGTCCGGATCGGCGATCCGGACCTCGTGGTAGCGGATGCCGGGATAGCGGGGGTTCCCCTCGCGGTTGCTGGCATCCACGATCGCGCGGATGCCGTGGCGGATCAGCGTCTGGAGGTCCCACGCCGCCTCGAGACTCGCCACCGCCAGGTCATCGGTGATGAAGTCAACCTGGTCCCCGCCGCCATCCCACAACCACGACATGATGTCTTTCCCATCCCGGAAGCGGCGGGATTGTACGGGATGTCCTCCGGGTCATCAAGAGAAAAGGGAGCCACGCACGGGTACCCAGCCGAACGGCTGGGTGCAGGCCACCTACGCCCTCAAGCAACCGCAGATGAACGCTGATGAACGCTGATGTCCCCGGACTGTTCCCCTTGGAAATCTGCGTAATCTGCGAAATCTGTGGTTAAACCGGCCTTGGCGTTCTTGTCCCGCCCCAGGCGGGATTGGCGGTTGATCAACGTCGGATCAGGGTTAGAACCGCGTCCCGAACTTCCGGAGCTCTTCCCATGCGCGGGTGTTGGCCGGGTCCATGGCCAGGACCTCGCGGAACCGCTGCTCCGCCTCGTCCCGCTCGGCGGGACCGAGCTGCGCCACCGAGATGCCCAGGTTGAGGCGCCAGGTCACCTGTTCCACATTGCTCCGCAGGGCCAGGCGGTAGGCCGCCACGGCCTCCCGGTAGCGCCCGAGCCACATCAGGACCTCGCCCCGGTCCGCCTGGAATTCCCCGCTGGTCTCACCCAGTCTCGCCGCCTCCTCCAGGGCCGCCAGGGCCCGGTCGTAGGCGCCCTGGGCCAAGAGGCTTCGCCCCAGGCCGTAGAAGATACGGCGATCCTGCGGGCGATCCCGCTGGATCTCCCGGTACTCGCTCTCCGCCTTCTGGGAGTCGCCCCCCCGCTGCAGCGCCTCGGCCAGCGCCACCCGGGCCTCGATGAGATGGGGGGCCCGCTGCCGGATGCGCCGCAGGACGCGGATGGCGTCCTCGGTCTCCAGGCTCCTGGCCACCTCCACCGCCGCGTCCAGCCGCGGGCCCCATCCCGCCACGACCTTCAGAAGCTCCTCTGCGGAGGCGGCGGAGCGCCCCTCCTCCGCCAGGAGCCGGGCGCGAAGCAGCCGCGCCTCAAAGTCCCCCGGCGCAACGCGGAGGGCCCGCTCGACCCAGTCCAGGGCCTGCGTGCGGTCCCGCGTCGCCCGGTACCCATGGGCCAGGGCCAGGGTCACGCGCCCGGTGGGATCCCGCTCTGGATCGGCGTCCTCTACGTCCGGCCGGACCACGAAGCCTTGGGTCAGACGCATGTTCAAGGTCGTCGTCTCCCGGCCCAGGTTGCGCGGCGCCGAGAACTCGAGCCGGGGCACATCATCCAGGTTGACCTCGGCCTCGCCCGCCATCGTGAGGAGGGTCGCCTTGGGCATCAGGTACATGGCGAAGAGGCTGGTGGCGTCCACGAAGCCCAGGTCGCGCAGATCCTGCTGCGCCGCGGGCCGGCCCGCCAGGGCCGCCCGCAGGTCGGCGGAACGCAGCCGCTGTTTCTGTGTGGTCCCGATGAGCAGCATGTCGCTGTCGTTGACGGCCCAGAGGGAGACGTCGGGAAAGACCTCGGCGAAGGTGCGGTAGACCATCCGGAGATCCTCGGGCGCCATGGCGTAGGTCTGCATCCACTGCCCGAAGACCCCGCCTTCCGTCAGGCTGGCCCGCGCCAACTGGTAGTACTCCCGCGTGAACAGGTTCCCGATGCCGGCGATCCACGGGTTGGACGGCTCCGAGATGATCACGTCGTATCGCTGGCGCACCGCCAGGAGATAGTTGCGCCCGTCGGCGTGGATGAAGCGCACCCGGGGATCGTCGTGGATGCGGCCGTTCTTCTCGGCGAAGAATCGCGCCCCCTCGATCACGGCCGGCTCGATCTCCGCCACCTCCAGTTGCTCCACCGGGAAGGCGGCCACCGCCTTGGCCGTCATGCCGCTCCCCATGCCGATCACCAGCACGCGCTTGGCCCCGGGGTTGAGCAGCATGGGAAGGTATCCCACCATGAGCTGGGTGGGCGTGTCGCCGTAGGAGGCGTCCACCTTGCCGTTGATCTTCTCGTAAAGGTAATCGGATCCGGCCGAGCGGTGGACGCTGATGGTGGCGGTGAGGCCTTCCCGGTAATACAGCAGGTCGTCCCGCGTCATCCACTCCCTCCGCAGCGCGTCCGTGGGCAGGCTCGCGTAGTGATGGGCGTAGATGGTGACGCCGCTGGTCATGACCCCCTTGTTCCAGGTCCCGAACCCCAGGAACGCGGAGATCGAGACCGCCAGCATGGCCCCCGCGGCCAGCAGTCGCCGCGCCGGGCGCACGGCGGCATCCACGGCCACCAGCAGGACGCCCACGACGGCGTTCACCGCCACCGCCAGGGCAATGCTGTACTGGATGCCGATGACCGGGATGAAGAGGAACCCGCCCAGGAACGCCCCCGCGATGGCCCCCAGCGTGTTGCTGGCATAGACGGTCCCCACGCTCCTGCCCACCCCGCTGAGGTTCCGGGTGTAGATGCGGGCGACCACGGGGAAGGTGGCCCCCAGGAGCAGCGTCGGCACGATCATCACCAGGGCGGACAGCAGCATTTGGATGGTGAGGAACTGCGTGAACGAGTCGCCGAGGCCGAGGCGCAGGCGGAGGAACAGCAAGGGGAGCCGCTCGAAGAGCGGGATCGAGGTCAGGGCCGAGAGGGCGATCAACAGTTGCAGGACCCCGAACCCCGCCATCCCGATCTCCCGCGCCCCCCACCAGCGGGCGTACAGCAGGCTCCCCAGGCCCAGGCCCACCAGGAATGTGGTGAGCATCACGGAGAAGGAGTAGGTGGACATGCCGATGACCAGGGTGAGGGCCCGCGTCCAGGCGTTCTCGTACACCATGGCCGCCAGCCCCGACAGGGCGAACGCGAGGAGCAGCACCACGTCCAGTCGGGACCGACTCGGCGCGGCCTCCGGAGCGGCCGCTGCCTCGCCCCCGACCTCTTCCGGGGTGACATCCCTCCCGTGGAGCGCAGCCACCGTGACGACGATGAGGACGGCAATGGCCACGTTCACGCTCGCGCCCAGCCGGACCGTCCCGCGGAGCCCCAGGTGGGAGATGAAGTAGAACCCGGTGAGGGCGCAGCCCACGACCGCCCCCAGCGTGTTGACGGCGTACAGGTCTCCCACGCGCCGGCCCAGCGCGGAGAACTGGGTCACGCAGAACCGGCTGAGCACCGGCAGCGTGGCGCCCATGAGCGCCGTGGGGATGACGATCACGACAAACGCCAGGAGAAACAGGACGACGCTGAAGGCGGCGAAGGAGACCTCCACCAGGCCGTACAGGTGGGTGTACGCGCGTTGCGTGAGCGCGAAGAGCGCGGGGACCAAGAGACCGTAGAGTCCCACCCCCGCCTCCAGGAGGCCGTACGCCAGCAACGCATTGCGGCCGGCATCCACCAGGCGGCCGAAGACATAGCTGCCCAGGGCCAGCCCCGCCATGAACGCCGAGAGGACCGTGGCGATGGCGTGGGTGGTGTTCCCGAAGATCTGGGTCAGCAGCCGGGCCCAGACCACCTCGTAGAGAAGGCCGGTCGCGCCGGAGAGGAAGAACAGGATGTAGACGAAGGGCAGCAGGCGGCGGGAGAGCGCGGAGGGGATCAGGGCTTTTCCTTTCTACCGGATGACGCGGGCGGGTTCCGGGGTGCCAGGGATCGGATATACGCCACCACGGCGCGGATCTCCTCGTCGGAGAGCTTCATGCTCCAGGCCGGCATGGCGTTGCTGCGCCCGAACTGCGAGCTGCCCTTCTTGGTGATCTCGATGAGGAAGCGGTCCTTCAGGTCCCGCATGGCCGCCGGATCGGAGAAGTCCCGCATCGGCTGGCGGACCACGCGGGCGCCGGGCCCGTCCCCCTTCCCGCCCGGGCCGTGGCACACCGCGCAGTGCGCATCGTAGAGGGCGCGTCCCTGCGGGACCCCTGGCACAGCCGGCGTCCCCGCCCCGTGGGGACGCAGAAGGTTCCAGAAGTAGAGGACCGTCGCCGCCCCCACGACGGCCAGGACGAGGAGGAGGATGGCCCGTCTGCCGGCACGCAAGTGCATGGGAGGCGTATGCTACCCGAGTCGTCGCCGGGGGTCAACGGAGATGCGCTGTCGTGAGATGCGCTGTCGGCACTGCCAGGGCCGAAAGGTCCTCGTGGAGTATCCCTTGGGGGTTGGACGAAGGGCAGGGCTGCCGTTGCGAGCAACGGGCGGCGGCGTGGGGCAATATGAGATCCCGTATGGCTGATCGCCGCAGGTGTGGAAGTTCGAGAATTCCCGAAGTTCGGCACTCTCGCAGGGAAGGGACCGGCGAGAAGGGGCTGGCTCGCCGACTAGCCAGCGTGGGGGTGCGGGGTCGACCGGGCCGGCGTCCCGGGCGGATTGTGGTTTGACGTCGAAGACGCCTCCGCCCGCAAGAAGATGGGGAGAATATTTCACTCAGTCAACAACGTAGTCCCCCTTTACATCGAAGAACCTCTCACCACACGACTTGCAGCGAGTGTGCCGCAACTGCTTTACGAGTCTCCCAGCCGAGAGCTCGCAGTCTTCAACCACATCGGTGAGGGTCATACGCCCACACACGGGGCATCGCAGGGGGCATGGCAGAGATGCGAAGCGTACAGGCCGCCGGTTTCGGGGCCTATTCGTCGGTTGAGCACTTTGAGGAGATGAGGAAATAGATACCAGGATGCGACGTTTCGCAGGATGGAGCGGTAGAGGGAATCGTCGATGAAAAATCCAGCCGCTACCATTTCATCGAGAATAGGCCTCACGGTCTCGACCAAACCGTGCGCCTTGCCATGGAGGAGGACGCCACGCAAGCCCAGAACGTTCCCTCCCTCCGCCTCCGCGACTTGTCGTGCGGTTGCATCATCGAGAATCAGCGCGTCCGCTTCCAGTTCCCGTGCCAGGACAATGGCTTCAGCCTCACCCCGCCCGACCCGAGGTCGTAAGCGGGCCACGGCTGATTCATCCTGAACCTGGTGCCGGGAAATCCATTGCGCCTGGGCAACCTCTACACTCCCCGGCCGCTCCTGACCACTTTGGACGACCTCTTCATAGACCGCCTCCGGAATGTGCACTGTTCCCGCAATCTGCCGGAGGATATCCAGGCGACCAATTCGGGCGAGGGTGATGAGGGCGCTGGAATCCAAGACCAGGATCACCCGCCCGTGCCTTCTCGTTGGCGCAGGGTTTCGAGGTCTCGCTGAAGATCTTCTAGCGAGTAATCAAACCAGGGGATGCGGTATTGGGCCAAGAGGGTGGGGAGGTCCCATAACGGGATGTCCAACAGCTCAGCCGCCTTTGCTCGGGAAAGCTTCCCCCGCCGGACGAGATCCAAGACCAGAGCAACCTTGGCGCCTCGCTTGGCCTCTTCTTCCGATCCGAGGAATTCCAACAGTTCTGCGGGAAGGTCTATCGTGACAACTTTCATGGAATCCACCCCCTTCGTCTTCGTAGTCATTCTAGCAGCCCAACCCCCGAAATCCAAACTTCCAACGTTATGGCCGACAGACATCATCCCCG
>METI01000062.1 GCA_001771285.1 candidate division NC10 bacterium RIFCSPLOWO2_12_FULL_66_18 | reverse complement strand
CAAGGAGGGCGAGATCTTGGGCCGCGGGAAACAAGTGCGGGTGAAGATCCTGGGGCTCGAGCCCCTGATCGTGCAGGGGGATGGCCAGCGCCTCAAGCAGTTGCTGCGGAACCTCGTGGACAACGGGGTGAAGTACACGCCGCCCGGCGGCCAGGTGACCCTGACCCTCCGGGCCGTGAGGCACAATGGGTCGGAGCAAAATTCGAAATTCGAAATTCGAAATTCGAAATTGTCCGAAACCATCGGCCCCTGGGTGGAGATCGCGATTCAGGATGCCGGCATCGGGATTCCCCCCGAAGCCCTTCCCCGGATCTTCGAGCGATTCTATCGGGTGGACCCGGCCCGCTCGCGCGAGGCCGGCGGGGCCGGCCTGGGCCTCTGCATCGCCAGGACCATCGCCGAGGCCCACGGCGGCCGGATCGAGGTCCAGAGCATCCCCGGCGCCGGCAGCACGTTTACGATAGTCCTGCCTCTTGCTGGTTGAACCCTCCCATCCAGACATCCTGCGAACTGTAAAGCTCGATGGGCTCAGCCCAGGGATCCGGTGTGACGAGCTGAGGCTTGAGAAGGTTCGCAAGAGTCTACAAAGGCACATCCCGACCTTGACGCGGCCCCTGGCCTCCGGTATAGCGCTTCTCGGATGAGAAGTCGAGGTCCGCCGTTTCCCACCAAAAATGCCCTGGGAGCGTCAGTAGGGTAGCGGAGGTGCCGCCATGCAAGCAGAGCATCCCACGAATGATGCAGAGAACCCAGGCTCTACCCGGAGAGAGTTCGTCAAGACGGGGGTGGCCGGGGCCGTCGGGGTGACGCTCGGGTTTCGATCAACCGCCTCCGCTGCGGATGTCGCAGGCACGCAGCGCCCCGCCCCACACAATGAGCGTACTTCCAGCGCCATGCCCACACGGAATCTCGGAAAGACAGGCTATCGGGTGGGGATCTTCAGTCTCGGTGGACAGGCGACCATCGAAAAGCCGAACATGGAGGAACAGTCGGTCGCCATCGTGAATCGCGCCATTGACCTCGGGGTCAATTACGTTGATACGGCGGCCGCATACGGCGGACCGGATCAGTGGAGTCAGAAATACATCGGCAAGGTCATGAAGCATCGGCGGGGCGAGGTCTTCTTGACGAGCAAGACCCACAGGCGGACCTACGACGAGTCGATGAAACTCCTCGAGAGCAGTCTGAAGCAACTGGACACGGATCATCTTGATCTGTGGCAGCTCCACAACGTCAGCCAGACCGAGCAATTGGATCAGATCTTCGCCAAGGACGGGGCCATCCATGCCCTGGAAAAGGCCCGATCCGAAAAGGTGGTCCGCTTCCTCGGGATCACCGGCCATGCAGACCCGTATGTCCTGGCTGATGGGTTGAAGCGCTACCGTTTCGACACCATCCTCATGGCGGTCAATGCTGCGGATCGCCACCATCTCAGTTTCATCGAGCACCTGTTGCCCCTCGCACTGGAACAAGGGCTGGGCATCATCGGGATGAAGATCCCGGCGCGGGGGCGCATCCTCTCCTCCTGGACGCCACCACCGCTTGAGGCGCAGCCACCCCGGGAACGGGCCAGCCGGAGCGGCACGATCAACATGAAGGAGGCCATGGAGTACGTCCTCTCGCTGCCGGTGAGCACGGTGATCGTCGGCTGCGACAATGTGGAGCAATTGGAAGAGAACGTGAGAATCGCCAGGGATTTCACCCCCCTGAACGAGCAAAGGCTCGGCGGGCTGACGGCACGGACCGAAGAGATCAAACGCCAGGCCTTGTTTTTCCGAAAATGGGGAGCGTGAGCCGGAGGAGAAAACCTTAGCGTGCAGGAGACAGAAGTCCGGGCCGAAGGGCGCTCTGATTTTGATCTTGGCTCGGCGTCAGGTCACGAAGATTTGAAGATGTAATCGATGTCCCGTTTCGCAAGGTTCGCACAGGTCGATCCCGGACGACAAATGAGAGGCGACCGGTCGAATACCGCCCAGAGCTAATTTCCCGTTTGGAAAAACTGGTAGCGGTCTACCGGGCGGACCGTAATGGCGTGAAAGCGGGATTCCCGCAACACGACCAGGGTGATTTCCTGTCCGACTTGCGCTTGCCAGAGCCTTCGGTAGAACTCTTCCTGGCTCTCGACCTTCTCCCCGCTGATTCTCACGATCACGTCGCCGCGCTGGAATCCCGCGCCTCGCGCGGGACCGATGGGAGACATCCCGGCCACGACGACGCCTTCATCGGCCGGCACGGTGTAGAGGCCAAGCCAGGGGCGGGGGCGGCGGCTGACAGCTCGGCCCTGGCGGATCAGCTCGTCCTTGGATGCGGTGAAGAGTTCGATCGGGATGGCGAGATTGACGGGGGGACGCTCCCCAATCCTCAGGGACGTAATCCCGATGACCTCCCCCTGGACGTTCACCAGGGGACTCCCGCCGAAGGCGGGATTGTACGGGGCCACCACGAAGGCACGGTCGAGCATGTACTCCCAGTAGCCGGCGAAGCTGCGGATCTCCTGCACGCTGCCCTGGGTGACCACCAGATCATTGTCGTCGTCCACGCCGATGGTCGCCGTGGCCTGGCCGACCACCACTTTGGACGAGTCCCCCAGGGAGGCGGCGGGCCACGGCCCATCCCCTTCGAGCTTGACCACTCCCAGGCCGCTTTCGAGGTCGAGGCCGACCAGCTTCGCCGGCACAACCCGGCCGTCGCGGAGGGACACCTGGATCAGCGCGGCGTCCAGCAGGACGTAGCTGACCGTGACCGCATATCCGGCAGGATCGAAGATCACGCCGCTCCCCCATCGCTCGGCACCCAGGGTGAGGACAGAGGGGCGATCCAGCGGGACCCGGACCTTGACCCCCACCACGGCAGGTTGAACGCGTTGGGCGTGGGCGGGCAAGTTGGATGGCTTGAGCGGATTGCTTCCAAGTTCGGGCTCCCTGGGAACCGTCAGCGGTGCCTGGGGAACCGAGAGCGCGACAAGCAGGGAAAGCAATATCGGTTTCATGGCTGGCCTCCTCCCCGAGATATAGCATACCCCATCTGTTTAGGCCGCGCCAGGCATTCGAGCCCCCTGGGGAGCCGGCAGCACCCTCACCGCGACGCCTGCTGCTCGCTCCCTGAACCCGACTTTCTCAGCAGCCCGCCCCGACCCCTGGCCTTTGACGCACCTTCGTCCTCTACTCCCCCCAAACCTCCATCTCGTAGCCCTGCCCCCCCACCTCCACGTTCCCTTGCTCAACTTTCTGTGACCTCAGGTGTCACAGGTCCAGAGTATCCTGGCGCCCGAACCAACCACAGAAAGGAGGAACCATGGAGCCGTCATCCGAGCACCACCCGTCAACCCTCAACGTGCCCGGCCTAAACGGGAACCGCTGGGACGGCCTGCTGGAGGTCTTCCAGGCGTTTCATCGTTGGCAACAGGCCCCGGCTGACCACCTGAAGCAGGAATTCTTTCGCCAACCGGCGCGAGGCCTGTGCAGCCTCCATCGGGATTATCCGCCGCATCGGCTGTACCTCCTCCAGCGAGCCCTAATCGCCTGCCTCCCCGGCTGGCGGCAGGTGTTGGCGGCTGGATTCGGGAGTCACACGCCCGGCGAAGCGCCGCTGAAGCATGTTCTGGTCCCGAGCGGTCCCGGCAGGTGGGACGTGGCGGTGCTGGGATGCCACCTTGGCTTCGAGGACGGGAAGAGAGAAAGGCTCATGGCCCGAATCGACCTGGAGAACGAGAGCCCGGCGGGTTCGGTTGCCTGCCTTACGCTCATTGCCCCCACCGAAAAGGCGTCTTTTCTCCGGGACCTACTCGACCGACTGGAAGCTTGGATGGATGCCAATCCCCACCTTCGGGGTGCCAAACTCGATGCCAGGGGAGATCTGCTCATGCTGGATCATGCTTACACGTGGGACGATATCGTCCTCGACCCCGCGACTCGGGCCGAGATTGCCCGGCATATTATCCAGTTCCTCGAACGGATCCCCCGCTACCGCACGTTCGGGTTATCCCTGAAACGTGGGGTCCTGCTGGCCGGGCCCCCGGGTACCGGTAAGACGCTCCTGGGCAAGGTACTATGCTCGACCCTATCGACGACCTTCATCTGGGTGAGCCCAGGAGAGGTCAGCGATGCACCTCAGGTTCAACGTCTCTTCGTGCTGGCGAGGGAGCTACAACCCACGATCCTGTTCCTGGAGGACCTGGACCTGTATGCGGGTCACCGTGGGAATGGCGGGGGAGCCCTGCTTGGAGAGTTGCTCAACCAGCTCGACGGCTTCCCGAATAACGCGGGAATCCTGACCCTCGCGACCACGAACGATCCTCGGGCCATCGAGCCAGCCCTAGCACAACGACCCAGCCGCTTCGACCGGTTGATCCGCCTCGATCCGCCGCGCCTCTCGGAACGGCAGCAACTGCTGGCCCGGTTCCTCCGAAATATCATCCACCCGGAGGACGAATTGCCCGAGATTGCAGCGGCCACGGACGGCCTCGCCGGAGCGCACCTCCAGGAAGTCGTTCACCTTGCTGTGCAGGCTGCACTGGACGAACAGCCTCTGAATTACGCAGAACCGCCGAAATTGAGAGCAGGCCAACTCCGCGAGGCGGTCCGGCTTGTTCGGAAGCAATTGCCCGGCCCGGCAGGGTTCTACGCCTGAGGCCGGGAAATCCCGCAGCGGAGGTGTGCGTAGCGCAAACGAATTCCTGTCCCGATCCACAAATCGAGAAACGAGCTTGACCCGGAGAAGGGGCCCTTGCTATGAAGGTCTTGAACGGGGTCGCGACTGGACAGCGGGGGACCCGGTGCGTCGAAACCGGCAGGTCATCCGGATGGTTTCCCTGATGCTTGGGCTGCTGCGAGGAGAGCGGCTCTCCGTCCCAGGATTGGCCGACAAGTTCCAAGTCCGGCGAGAGACAATCTACCGCGACCTCCGGGCGCTGGAGGAGTTGGGGTTTCCCATAAGTGGAGATTTCCGTGGATTCAAGTCTCGCCCGCGACTCCAGGAGGGTTACAAGGCCAAGCTCGTGCCGATCCCCTTCACGATGCCCGAACTGGTTGCGACTTGCTTCAGCGCGACGCTGACGGAGCACCTCACCGGCACCAACCTCCACGGCGCCCTGCAGGACGCCATCGCCAAGATCAAGAGCCATGTCCCCACGAAAACGCTCCCTCTCCTCAATGCTGCCAGGGAAGTCTTCGGCTCGTTCAAGAAAGGGTACAAGGACTATCGTCCCCACCGGGAGACCCTCGCCCGGCTACTGCAGACCATGCTGGAACGTCGGCGCTGCCGGGTCACCTACCAGTCGCCCAACCGCTCCCACCCCACACAGTTCACCATTGACCCGTACAGACTGTTCGAGTTCGATGGTTCCCTCTACCTCTTCGCCCATATTCCCAAGCACAACCAAGTCATCACCCTGGCCATTGATCGGATTCTCTCGCTCGACCCAACCGAAGACTCCTACACAATCCCCGCCGCCTTCTCCTTCGAGCGGCTCCGCGATGAGGCCTTCGGTGTGGTTCACGGTGAACCGATGACCGTCAAGATCCGCTTCCGGAAGGATCAGGTACCCTACGTGAAGGAACGTATCTGGCACCCCGCCCAGACCTTCAAGGATCTCCCCAACGGCGACACCATCATGACCTTCCGAGCCGGGGGCGAGTTCGAGATTATGCGGTGGGTGCTCGGATGGGGAAGCGCGGCGAAGGTCGTAGCTCCGCGCTTTCTCCGCACCATAATTCGGGATGAGGCAAAAGCCATGCTGATGAGTAGAAAAGGGAAAGGCATTTGACTGAGGTTGAAGAATCTCAAGGAGGTAGACATGGCTTCCAGTGAAGAGGTGCTGACGCGCAATGTCATATCCCTCTTGCAGAATTCTGCGGGTGACGAATCAGCTTGGCGGGCATTCTTGGGAATTCCCCTGTATCGCATAACCCATGGCCACCTTGAGCAAGTAACCGACTGGTCATTGCTTACAATCATGCCAGACTCACCGCCAAAATCGGAAGAGGTGGTGACACAGAATCTGACTGAGAAGAAGATCGAACAGAAGGAATTGCCATACCCTCTTCAAGAAACCGACTGGGACGCCAGGGGTATGCGGCCGGACATAACCCTGGAAACCCCGGAGGTCTACGCTACGATGGAAATCAAGGGTGAGGGAGGGCACTTTCATGGCGCTGGCCAGCCATTATTATTCGCTCGATATCTTGTCCTGACTCCACCTGGTAATAGGAGGGAACGCAAAAGGGCTTCTCTTCTTGCAGCTCCGATGAAGTTTTTCACTAGTCATCGATTCAACATATGGGCTTGGGAGGCATGGCAACTGGAGTTTCGACGGTTGCAGGAAAAGGATAAGAATTTCTATTGGGGGATTATCCTGGCTGAAGATGTCGAAATGGCAATCAACACCCTGCGGTCATAGGCATGGCGAAATTTAGGAGTAGCTCACCGCGGCTTCGCCGACTCTTGCATAATGGGGCGTAATGGCGGACCGGGTCGTTTTTTCGGTGTCATCAAGAATTCCTCCCTCGATGTCGGTGCGTCGCCGTGCGGGTTTGACCTCTCGCCCCCGCGGGGCCTCTCCCGTAGTGTGCTTCCTCGCCCCATTGTAATGGTGCCATGCGTCGCCGCCGCCGGGCACGCCCACTTGGCCAAGCGACAGGTCTGGGAAGGAGCACAATAAGCGGTTCGTTGACTTCGGGCCAGCTTCAGATATACTGACTGGCAGAGAGTCACCATGCAGACTGGGCTGAAGACAAAACTCGATTACGCCGACTACTGCGCGATTCCCCCTGACGGCAAGCGGTACGAACTGGTTGCCGGGGAGGTGCATGTGACACCAGCGCCCAGCCCCTCGCACCAACGGCTGGTCCAACGTTTCCTCAGGATCCTTGAGGATCACTTCCGCTCTCCGATGGAGGTTCTGGTCTCTCCTGTTGATGTGATTCTCACGCCCCACGATGTTGTGCAACCCGACTTGGTGGTCGTAGCGGATCCCGCCCAGGTCTCCGATCGGGGAATCGAAGGCGCACCGCTGATTGTCGTCGAAGTGCTTTCTCCCGCCACCGCACAGTACGATCGTACTACCAAGGCTCAGCGATATGCTACGTCGGGTGTCCCGCACTATTGGCTTGTGGATCCCGCCTCTCGGCAGGTGGAGTGCTACCGATTAGCGGGAGGCACATACCAGTCCGTTGCCACGGGCAGCGCCGAGGCGACCGTCTCCCACCCCGACTTTCCCGACCTGCACCTTTCTGGCCCGACCATCTGGCGGTAGCCCCCCTCCATCTTCCGATCCAGCAGTCACCTCCACGGATTAAGAAAATCTAACCCGCCGTTAATCCGACTCCCATGTTCGTGGCCTATGCTCTTGGGCGGGTGCGGTGGTGTAATGTCCCGTACGTGGCAAAAACGTCAATCGGAGGTGTGAACATGTGGCAGGTGTGGAAGAACAGACGGCAGGCAGGAAAGAGCTGGATGGCGGTCCGGAAGGGTCCGGTGGCAGTCGCCCTGGCCGCGCTCCTGGTAGGGAGCGTCCTGGGGGCCGGGCTGGGCGGCGGCTGGCTTCAGCCGTTGGCGGCCCGGGCGGCGAGCATGGCGCCCGCGGCGACGGGCCCGTCTGGGGCGCCCGCGAGCTTCGCCGACTTGGCGGACAGGCTGGCCCCGAGCGTCGTGAACATCCGGGTCACCAAGGTGGAGCGGGTGACCGGGCCGGGGTTGATGGGGCCCGAAGGGGAATTCGGTCAGGACTCTCCGTTCGGCCCCTTCTTCGACCGCTTCTTCCGGGAGATGCCGCGGCCGCCGCGGGAGTTCCGGCAGCAAGCGGCGGGGAGCGGCTTCATCATCAGCAAGGATGGGCTGATCGTCACCAACAACCACGTGGTCGAGGGCGCAAAGGAAGTGACGGTCACGCTGGCCAGCAAGGAAGAGTATCCGGCGAAGGTCATCGGGCGCGACCCCAAGACCGACATCGCCCTGGTGAAGATTAAACCAATGGGGACGCTGCCCGTGGCGGCCCTGGGGGACTCGGACCGTCTGCGGGTCGGGGATTGGGTCGTGGCCGTCGGGAATCCCTTCGGCCTGAACAATACGGTCACGGCCGGCATCGTCAGCGCCAAGGGGCGCGTGATCGGCGCCGGGCCCTACGATGATTTCATCCAGACCGATGCCTCGATCAACCCCGGGAATTCGGGCGGACCCCTCTTCAACCTGCAGGGGGAGGTGGTGGGGATCAACACGGCCATCATCCCCAACGGGCAGGGCATCGGCTTTGCCGTTCCGGTGAATCTGGCCAAGGGGCTGCTGCCCCAACTGGAGGCCAAGGGTGAAGTGACCCGGGGGTACCTGGGGGTGAATATCCAGGCCCTCACGCCGGAACTGGCGAAATCCCTGAACCTCAAGGACAAGAAGGGCGCGCTGGTCGCCGACGTGACAAAGGGCAGCCCTGCCGAGGCTGCCGGCATCAAGCGAGGTGACGTCATCATCGGGTTCGACGGCAAGGAGATTGCCGAGATGCACAGCCTGCCGCCGCTGGTCGCCGCGACATCGATCGGCAAGGAGGTGCCGGTCACGATCCTGCGGAACGGGGCGGACCAGATCCTGCGTGTCACGGTCGGGCGGATGCCGGGTGAGCGTGCGGAAATGCCCGGCCCGGCGGAGCCCGCCCAGGGAAAGTGGGGCCTGGCCCTGCGTGACCTGGATGCCCGGACGGCGGAGCGGCTCGGCCTCACCTCCGGCGAGGGCGTTGTCGTGGTGGCTGTCCAGCCGGGCAGCCCCGCAGACCGGGCCGGGATCCGGACCGGGGATGTCATCCTGGAGGTGAACCGAACAAAAGTCACATCGGTCAAGGAGGCCCAGGCCGAGACCCAGAAGGAGCCAAATGCCCAGTCACTACTGCTCCTTTTCCGCCGGGGGGACGCCAGCCAGTTCGCGGCGCTGGAACTGAAATAGGCCGGGCAGAGTTGGAATGGGTACGGGGCCGTGTCGCCTGCCAAGCGGCATGGGCCCCGCCCCTCATCCGGAGCCGGAGATGGACAACATCATCGAATACCGGGATAATCGAACGCCCGCAAATGATTACCCGCGGCGGATCGTGTCCCCCTCGGCCCCCTCGGCCTGCTGCACGGATCATATGGAGCGGATCGGGCGCCCCGCCTTTGACGGGAACTGGCGCTTCTTCTACAAACGCTGCACGGTCTGCGGGTACACGGTCCGGTGCTTCTACGCCCCCAGCCTGCTGGCCATCGTGGAGGCGGCCAACCAGATCAGGCTGACCCTGGCCGAGATGAACCTCGGGACGGGCAAGCGGAAGCGGCGGACGCGGGCCGAGATCGAGCAGGAGATCGCCACTGCCCTGGACCGGGTTCCCCGCCGATCCCAGCAGGTCAACCAGCCCCGTTCGCTCATGCCCCTCCGGCGCCGCAGACCGGCCCCTTCTCTCGCCTGAACCGGTCACTGGCAACCAGGCAGTCTGGCAATCAGGCAATTTGGCAACTCGGAACCCCAGGTTGCCCGATCGCCAGGTCGCCAGATTGCCCAATAGTCCACCTCGGTCCTGAGTCCAGCGCAATCCCGCCACCTTCCTTGCCCCGCCCGCATTCTCGTAGTATGGTTCCGTGCCCTTCTGGCGCGGCGTCGAATCCCGTGCCATCAGTGGGCCGGTAGAATCAAATCAACAGGCTTCCCATGATCCAGCTTGAGTACATCAGCAAATCCTTCGGCGGGCAGGTGCTGTTCCAGGACCTGACGTGGCATATCACTAGGGGCCAGCGCATCGGCCTGGTTGGCCCCAATGGCGCCGGCAAGACCACCCTCTGCCGCATCCTGACCGGCCAGATGGAGGTGGATTCGGGTGAGATCCGGCGGGCGAAGTCCGCGACCATCGGGTACCTGCCGCAAGAGATCGCCACGGCCGGCGACGGAACGGTCCTGGGCCACCTGCTGGCGGGATTCCCCGAGATCGAGCGGCTGGAGGCAGAGCTGGAGCTCCTGGCTGCCGAGATGGCCGAGGTCGAGAACGGAGCGTCCGAAGATCTCATGCGGCGCTACGGCGACCTCCAGCACCAGTACGAGGCGCTGGGCGGCTACAGCCTGGAGGCCAGGGCAAAGGCGATCCTGAGCGGCCTGGGCTTCGGGCCGGACGAATTCTTCGCGCCCCTGACAAAGCTCTCGGGGGGCTGGCGGATGCGCGTGGCCCTGGGGCGCCTCCTGCTGCAGGCGCCGGACCTGCTCCTCCTGGACGAGCCCACCAATCACCTGGACCTCGAATCCCTCCAGTGGCTGGAGGAGTTCCTGGCTGCCTACGAGGGGACCGTGGTGATCATCTCCCACGACCGGTACTTCCTGAACCGGGTGGTGGACAGGATCGCGGAGCTGGAACTGGGGCGGTTCGCCCTCTCCGTCGGGGATTACGACGATTACCAGGCGCAGAAGCTGGTGCGGCAAGAGCAGATCCAGGCGGCACAGCGCACTCAGGCCGAGCAGATCGAGAAGGTGGAGCGCTTCATCCGGAAGTTCCGGTACAAGGCGACCAAGGCGCGCCAGGTCCAGAGCCGGATCAAACAATTGGACCGGATGGAACGGGTCGAGGTGATCCGCGCCCCCAAGCGGATCCATTTCCGCATGCCCCAGCCCCCGCGGAGCGGCACGACCGTGTGCGAGCTTCGCAGGATTCGTAAGGCCTACGGGGACAAGGTCGTCTATGCCAGCGTGGACTTCCGCCTCCTGCGGGGGGACCGGGTGGCCCTGGTCGGGGTCAACGGTGCCGGGAAAAGCACCCTGCTCAAGATCGTCGCCGGCCTCCTCCCCTTCGAGGCTGGGGACCGGGTCCTGGGGCACAACGTCTCCGTCCACTACTACGCGCAGCACCAGCTCGACGCGTTGAATCCGCAGCACTCGGTGCTGGAGGAGCTGGCGGCGGTTGCCGATATTGAGATGCAGCCGCGCCTCCGGACGATCCTGGGGGCCTTCCTGTTCTCGGGGGACGACGTGGGGAAGCCGGTGGCGGTCCTGTCCGGCGGCGAGAAGAGCCGCCTGGCCCTGGCCAAGATGCTGCTCCGGCCGGCCAACCTGCTCTGCCTGGACGAGCCGACCAATCACCTGGACGTCACCGCCCGCGAGGTCCTGGAGGAGGCGCTGGAGGACTTCGACGGCACCATGCTCTTCATCTCCCACGACCGCTACTTCATCAACCGGATCGCCACGAAGGTCGTGGAGGTGAGAGACGGGCAGCTCTGGGAGTTCGCGGGGGACTACGACTACTACCTCGAAAAGCGAGCCGAGAGCCAAGAGCCGGGTACCCGCGCTCCAGCGCGGGTGGCCGCGAGCGCCGACTCCGCTCCGCGTAGCGTGGCGGAGCGGGGGCGCCGAGAGCCGGGACGGGAGGAACGAGCTCCTGAGGCCCGTCCCCATCCCCTAGCCCCTAGCCCCCAGCCCCAAAGAGCGTCGGCACCGAAGCCACGGACGCGGGAGGCCAGGCGGGTCGAGGCGGAGAATCGCCAGCGCAAGAGTCGGGAGGCGGCCCCTCTCCGGGCCCGCCTGAGGGAGCTGGAGTCGGAGGTCGCCAGCATTGAAGCACGGGTTCGAGACCTCAACGACCAGATGGCGAATCCGGATCTCTACCGGGATGGCGAGAGGGCGCGCGAGGTCGCGCGGGAGCGGAAGGCGCTGGAGGAGCAAGCGGCGTCTCTCTACGGCAAGTGGGAGGAACTGGCCCTCCGGCTGGAGAGCACGACTGTTGCGGAGGGCGAATGACGAGCCCCCAGAGGCAAAAGCGTTCGACTGTTCGGCGGTTCGGCGGTTCGGTAGTTCGGCTGGAACAATCGAACCCTCGAACCCTCGAACCACCGAACGCCTTGCGTAAGAGGGCAAAAGGCACCACTCAAAGTAGGAGGCGATGGCCGCTCGCGCTCACCGGCCTCTTGGTGCTGGCCCTGGTGGCCGGCTGGTATCTGACGCGACAGCGGGGACCGGACCTCGGCCGGGTGGCCAACCTGGCGGCGCCCGGAGAGGTCGTCGTGTTCTTCGGGGACAGCATCACCCAGGGCTACGGCGTCCGTGCCGAGGAGAGCTTCCCGAGCCTGGTCGCGAGCGATCTCGGGATCGCCATGGTGAATGCGGGTGTCACCGGCGACACCACGGCCGGCGGGCTCGCCCGGCTGGAACGGGACGTCCTGCCCCACCAGCCGCGCCTGACCCTGGTGGAGTTCGGCGGGAACGATTTTCTCCGCCGCGTGCCGCTGGAGGAAACCCTCAAGAACCTGGACGCCATCGTGAAGACGCTGATCGCCCAGGGGATGATGGTGGTGATCCTGGAGGTGAACGTCGGGCTGATGGGCGATCCCTACCTGAAGGGCTACCGGGCGGTGGCGGAGCGGTACGGCGCCGTCCTGGCAGAGGACATTCTGAGCGGTATCCTGGGCAAGCCGGATCTCAAGGTGGATGCGATCCACCCGAACGCCCAGGGGCATCGGCTGATTGCGGAGCGGGTGGTCAAGGTCCTCCGCCCCCTCCTGAAAGAGGCTGACCGCCGACGGGGTCCCATGGGCAGACAATCCCTGGATTTTCCCTTGCCTGCCTTCCGAGGCGTCGGCTAGACTATCCCCGCCATGAAGGGATCGCTCGTTGTTCGCCGTCCTCGCGTGGCGCGGGTGCGCCGGCAGGCCCAGCCTGCCTCGCCCCCGCCCCCCCTACGCCTGCGCCACTACAAGCACGTGTACTGGATGCTCAACGGCGGACCCTGGGCCACCGCATACGGGGCGGTCGTCGTGCACGACGGGTGTCACGGCTGCCCCGTCTGCGCCGGGACGACCGATTGGTTCATGGAGTTCGCGCGGATCGCGCGGGACCTCATCGGCATCAACCTGCGCGACTGTCTGCACTGGGGCCCGCTGCACGACAATCCCCGCCCCCTGATCGCCCCCGCCTCGAACCTGGACGTCTGCAACCGGGCGACCCTGGAACGCCTGCGGCGGGCGTACTACCGGCTTCCCGAGCCGGAGCGCCCGAGGCTCGAGTGGGTGCCGCCGGCCCTCCGGCGGATGAGCCAGGCCATGCGCTTCGAGGAGTCGGTGGCGATCCTGGCCCGCATGATCGAGTTATGGGAGGACGGCCAGTACATCGGCTGGCCGAGCTAGTCCCGCTCCGAGACGCACATCTGAACCGCCGGTACCAACGGCACCGCCGTTGGTGCGCCAAACCGCCAAAAAAATGTAACGTTCCTCCCTTGGGCCCCGAAACGCAGTTCCCGGCCTTCGTTGTCCAGAAGGGATGGTCGGGTCTTGGCGCCTTGGCGGTTAACGTGTGAGAACTTCCGTGTAGACGTCGGGCAGGAAGCCGCGGACGGCCGTCGTGGTGCCGAGGATCAGGACCGGGATGCGGATCAGCCCGTCCGCATGCACGAAGTGGCGGCGCAGCGCCTCGTCCGGAACCTCTTCCTGATCGCGATCCCAGACGAAGACCTCCTCGCCCACCTTGACGAAGAATTTGCGGCAGGGGCGGACCAGGCCCAGGGTGGCCCGCGCATCCAGGGGATGCCGGTCCACGTCGTGGGCCGTGAAGGCGACTTGGTGGCGCGAGAGAAACTCCCTCGCCTCCGCGCAGGCGGGTCACCCCTCCCGGTGGTAGAGCCGCACGGTCTGCATGGTCGTCCCCCGGAACAGAACAGCCCTCTGGCCGGGGGCCAGAGGGCTGCACGGATACTCTCGCTCGACCTACAGATCCTGGGGCTTCAGGGTCTTCCGCTTGTTGCCCATGGCCCGGGCCTCGGCCGCGGCGATCAGCTCGCGCACCTTCTTGTCCAGGGCCCCGTAAAAGTCGCTGGACAC
>METI01000061.1 GCA_001771285.1 candidate division NC10 bacterium RIFCSPLOWO2_12_FULL_66_18 | reverse complement strand
CGGGCTTCCTGGGCGAGGTGCGGAACCGGTACATGCTGTACCAGGACAGCCGCACCCTGGCGGAGAAGTTGGACATGGCCTCGCGCGTCAAGGGGCTGGATGGATTGGAACTCTGCTATCCCGCCGATTTCGAGAATCCAGCCGAATTGAAGGAACTCCTCCAGCCATACCGCTTTGGCATCTCGGCAATCAACTTTCGGTCGCGGCGGACGGGGAAATGGTGGCGGGGCTCCTTTATCTCGGAAAAGACCAGTGAACGCCAGGAGGTCGTCAGCGATCTGAAGCGCGCGATGGATCTCGCCGCGGAACTCGGGTGCAGTCGCATCACCACTTGCCCGCTCAACGAAGGCGCGGACACCCTTTTCGAGGTGGACTACATTAAAGCCTACGACTACGCAGCCGAAACGTTTTCGGTCGCGTGCGCCCACAACCGGGATATCCGCATCTGCATCGAGTACAAGAAGAGCGACCCGATGGCCCGGTGCATCTTCGGCACGGCCGGGGAGACGGCCAGCTTCTGTCAACTGACCGGTGCCGACAATCTGGGCGCAACGCTCGACACCGGGCATGCCCTGTACGCGGACGAGCGTCCCGCCCAGTCGGCGGCCCTGCTGGCCCGGGCGAATCGCCTCTTCTACGTCCACCTGAACGACAACGACGGCCGCTGGGACTGGGACATGCTGCCGGGCGCCTTCCACGTCTGGGAGTTCGTCGAGCTGTTCTACACCCTCCGCAAGCTGGGCTATACGGATGACTGGTATGCCTTCGACGTCTTCCCGAAAGAGATCGACACCGTGGACACCTTCACCGCGGTGATGCAACTGACCCGCAAGCTGGAGGAAATCACGGACCGGATCGACGTGGCCACCATGGAGCAGCTCTTGAAGGAGCGGAATTCTTCCAAAACCATCCCATATCTGTACACGTTGCTGTAGCGTCCCAACCCATCCATGGGTGTCAAATGGCGGAGCCGGCGGCGGCACCGCCGGATGCGGCCGATTTCTGACTCGGGATACTATCGGCACAAGATTGCAGGTCCCTGTGTTCCTACATGTTCACTCGATTGCGATCCGCAACCGAACAAGGAACGGTCGGTGAATTCTGGACGGGAGTATGAGGTAGCGCTCATCCTCGGCGACGGAATCGGCCCGGAGATCAGTGGGGCGGCCGTCGCCGTGCTGGAGGCCACTGGGGTCTCCATTCGATGGCGCGAGTTCGCTGCCGGCGAGGCTGCGCGTCAGTGTCATGGGCATCCGCTCCCCGCGGCGACGCTGGCCGCCGTCCGGACGATCGGCGTTGCGCTGAAGGGCCCGCTCCTCGCGCCAAAGCAAACCGGCCGCCTGGTGGTCCGCCACGGCGACGCCGACGTCACCTACCCAAGCGTGAACAACGCCCTGCGGCGCGAGTTGGAGGTCTTTGCAAACGTCCGGCCCATCCGGAGCTTCCCCGGCGTCCCCACCCCCTTCCCGTCCCTGGATGTGGTCATCGTGCGCGAGGTGACAGAGGACACGTACATCGGGTGGGAGGAGATGAAAGGGCCGGACGAGGCGTGGGCGATCAAGCGCATCACCCGGCAGGCCTCCGAGCGGATCTTTCGCTTCGCCTTCGAGTACGCCAGGGCACGGGGTCGGCGAAAGGTCACGGCCGGCCACAAGGCGAATGTGCTGAATCTCACCGACGGCTTGTTCCTCGCGTCCGGTCGGGACGTGGCCGTGGCCTTTCCCGAGGTGCCCTTCGACGACTGCATGATCGACGCCCTGTGCCTCCGGCTGGTGAAGCAGCCCGACACCCTGGACGTCCTGGTGCTGCCCAACCAGTACGGGGATATCCTCACGGACCTGTGCGCGGGGATCGCCGGCAGCCTGGGGCTGGCGCCGGGGGCGAACATCGGGGCGCGGGTGGCCTTCTTCGAGGCGTCGCACGGGGCGGCGCCAGACATCGTGGGCCAGGGGATCGCCAACCCCATCGCCCTGATCCTGTCAGGGGCGATGCTGCTGGGTCACCTGGGGGAGGCGGCGGCCGAGCGGCGTATCTGGGAGGCGGTCGCCCGCGTCCTGCGGGAGGGGCGGCATCTCACCCCGGACCTCGGCGGCCACGCCCGGACCACCGACGTCACCCGCGCCATCATTGCCGCCCTCGGCCGGGCTGAGGGGGTTACCGGGTCAGCGTAAGCCGGGTCGTTCTTGCCACCCAGGCGCCGGGTCATGCGTGGCCCGACCCGCGGGCACTCGAAAGCGTTTGACCGTTCACGGTCCTGCGACGCGGTGGTGCCAGGCTTCCCAGATCTTCCGCATATCCGAACCCTCGAACGCGAGGAGTGATCACATGGATCTGACCCATCCGGGTTCCGTGGACCGTTCTTACCGTCGCCTGGCGTTCGCCCGAGCCATCGGTGCCCAGATCGTGAACACCATCGCTGGGCCGACCTCGGGCCTGGCCGGGTTCCAGGCCAACATCGCCGCCATAGGCGGACGGGCGGCAGACCTGGGCCTCACCCTCGCGCTGGAGAACCACGGCGACCTGGTGAATCGAGGGCGTCAGATCGTGCAGTTGATCGAGTCGATTGGAATCCCGGCCGTCCGCCTGAACTATGATACCGGGAATGCCTGGTACTACGCGAAGGGAACGTTGGACCCGGCAGAAGAGCTGGCCGAGGTAGCCTCGGTGGTCGCCCATGTCCACCTGAAGGATCCCCGAGTGGACGAGGACCTGCTGCGATGGGTGGCCCTGGGGGAAGGCAGCCTGAATCTGAAGGCCGTCGGCGGCATCCTTCGGGATCGGCTCTCTGGGGTCCCGGTGAGCGTCGAACTATCGCCCCGGCAGCGGTCCCGGAATTTCGAGTTTCGCTGGCGCGCGCCTGAGGTGCCCACGCTCCCCGAGATCCGGGGGATCATCCGCCGCTCCCTTTGTGCTCTCTCAGACGCCCTGGCCTAGTGGCCCTCCTCGCCGGTGTCTCCTCAGGTTCATACCCAACACCTAGTCCTACCGCGTTCCCAATGCGATGCCACTTGTCGTCTAGCCCTTGAGGGCGCCGGCCGTGAGGCCCCGGATGAGGTGCTTCTGGAGGAAGATGAAGAGGATGGCCACGGGGATCGTGCTGATCATGACGCCGGCGCCGAGCTGGCCCCACTGGATCTCGTACTGCCCCACCATGTACAGGAGGCCGGCCGAGAGGGTCCGCATGTCGGTCCGGGTCGTGAAGGTCGTGGCGAAGAGCAGCTCGCTCCACGAGGAGACGAAGGCGAAGATGGCGGTGGCCGCGATGCCCGGGGCGGCCAGCGGGACGATGATCCGGAGGAGGGCACCGAACCGGCCGGAACCGTCGATCATCGCGCTCTCCTCCAGCTCCCGCGGGATGCTCTCGAAATACCCGACCAGCATCCAGACCGTGAACGGCACGGTGAACGAGAAGTTCGAGTAGATCAGCGCCTGGTAGGTATCAATCAGGCCCAGGGCGTGCCACTGGGACAGGAGCGGGGCGATGAGCAGCACGGCCGGGAACATCTGGGTGGCCAAAAACACCAGCATCAAGGTGTTCTTCCCGACGAACCGGAACCGCGCCAGGGCGTAGCCGGCCAGCGTGGAGATCACGATTGTGGCCACCATGGTGACCGACGAGACCCAGAGGCTGTTGGCGAAGAAGCGGCTGAAAGGAGTGAGGCGCGAGGTCCAGGCCTCTACGTAGTTCTGAAACGTGGGGTGGGTGGGGAGGTACTGGATGGGCATCGCGTACAGCTCCGTCCGGGTCTTGATGGAGGCCAGGAAGACCCACACGAACGGCCCCATGGCGAACAGCGTGGCCAGCACCAGCCCGCCCCAGAGAACGGGGCCGCCGAGAAACCGCTCCAGAGGATCCCCCAGCCCGCGTGTTTTCATCCCGCCACCGACTCCACGCCCTTCGTCAGTTTCAGGTACAGGGCAGTGAACGTCAGCATGATTACCAGGAGGATGACCGAGAGGCTCGCCGCGTAGCCCCAGTCCAGGTCCGAGTACGCCTGCATCAGCGTATAGGTGGACGTGATTTGCGTGGCGTTCGCCGGGCCGCCGCCCGTCATTACGAAAATGAGGTCCGCGTAGTTGAACGTCCAGATGATCCGGGTCGCCGTGGAGACCACGATGATGGGGCGCAGCATGGGGAGCGTGACAGACCAGAACCGCTGGATTACGCCAGCCCCGTCCACCGTGGCTGCCTCGTAGATCTCCTCGGGGATCGCCTGGAGGCCGGCCAGGATCATGATGGTGAAGAACGGGATGCCTCGCCAGATGTTGGTGAATACGACCGCCGGCATCACCAGATTGAGATTGCTGAGCCACGCCACCGGCTCCCGCATCAGACCCGCCCGCCGGAGCAGGTCGTTGAGCGGCCCGTAGTTCGGCTGGTAGATGTATTCCCAGATGAGGGCAACCACGACCCCGGGGATGATCCAGGGCAAGAGGTTGATCGTGCGGAAGATCGCGCGCCCCTTGAACTGCCCGTTCAGGATCAACGCCACCAAGAACCCGAAGAAGAACTGGAGGCTGACCGACCAGAATACCCACGTGAACGAGTTCCTCAACGTGAGCCAGAAGGTCGGATCTTGCACCATCCGCACGTAGTTCCCCAAGCCGATGAAGCGGTACTCCTGCGGCTTGATGAGCACGTTATAGTACAGGCTCATGTGGATGGCCTTGAGGATGGGGAAGAGGACCGTGCCCCCAAGGCAAATGGCGGCGGGCAAGAGATAGACGTAGTTGGAAAGGGTCTCCCGCGTGGCATGCGAAAGGAGGGCCCGCGGGGCGGGCACGGCGCTGGTGGCGTTCTGGTTACCCACGGAGTCTCTGGCCTGGAGCGGGCGAACGGCAAACGGCCCCGGGCGCCCATCCAGTGGGAAACCCGGGGCCGAACCGCATTCGTAGGGTGAACTGCCTATGCCATGTTCTTGGTCAGGACTTCGGCCAGCTTGTCGAGGCACTCCTTCGGGGAGATCTTCCCAAGCATTGCCTGCTGGACCAGCGGCACGCCTTCGGAATCGAGCTTGCCGCCCCACCCCGCATAGGCGAGATACGGGCTCACGATCGAGAAGGGGAAGGACCTGACGAAGCCCTGGTAGCCCGGGTGCTTGTAGTGCGGCCGGTCGGCCAGCGCCTGGCGGGTCGGCAGGAGGCCAAGCGTCTTGGCGTAATCGTAGTTCGGCTCGTCGTCCATCAGCCAGGTCATGAACTTCCAGGCCCCCTCCTTGTTCTTGGCGGCCTTGAACATGGTGAGCGTCTCGGAGAAGTAGAACGAAGCGCGCTTCTTGGCCGGGCCGAGCGGCAGGGGCAGGGTGGCGAAGTTCGGCTCGCCCACGAACTTCTTCTGCTCTTCCACCGAGCCGGAGTTGTGGAGGTACATGCTGGTCACGCCGCGGCCAAAGCCCTCGACGATCTGGCGGTACCCGTCGGTGGCCACGCTGGGCGGCGTGATCTTGTGCTTGCGGATCAGGTCAATGTACCACTCGAAGGCCTGGACGGACTCCGGCGAGTTGATGACGACCTTGCCATCCTTCAGGACCTGGGCGCCATTCGAATAGAGGAACTCGGTGGCATACAGAACGGCCCAGGTCCCCGCCCCGCGCATTCCGAAGCCGTACTGGTTCTTGTCCGGCTTGGTGTAGCCCTTGGCCAGCGTCAGGAAGTCGTCCCACGTCCAGTCCGGGCCCGGGATCTTGAGGCCGTACTCCTTGGCCCGATCCGTTCGGATGAAGATCGCATCGTTGGTGACGACCCACGGGAAGGAGAGGAGCTTTCCCTTTACCGTCACCGTCTGCCAGGCGACGGGCACGGTATCCTTGTAATGCTTCCACTCCTTGATCCGTGCCGTGAGGTCCTCCAGCGCGTTCATGCCGTCGAACTCGCCCACCCAGTTGTCCCAGATCTGGCAGCAATCCGGCGGGCTTCCGGCGCTGACGGCGGTGATGAGCTTCTGCCGCGCCTGGGCCTGCGGCACGAACTCGACCTTCACCTCGACGTCCGACTGGGCCTTGTTGAACCGCTCGACGAGCGATTCGACCAGCGAGATGCGCAGGGGCTCGGGGACGCTGAACTGGAACCGGACGGTGGAGGCGGCTGCGCGGGCCCGCCGGGGACCCAGGAACGGGTCCTCCCACCAGGCCAGGTCGGCCGCCGCGATGGCCCCCGTCGCCGCCAGCGTCTGCAGGAACTGCCGCCGTGATGCGTAGTACGCGTCGTCCTTCACCATTGTGCCTCCCTCCTTCACCCTCCCACCGGTGGAAGATCCGCCTCTGTCTTCGCCCCTGCTCGCGTACCATAGCTTTGCTTTGAGTGTCAAGCGAAATTGGCGCCTTGTGCAACCCATCCGATCCCCCTCCTCCCACCCGCGTGGAGAACCCCCCGTGAACCGTGCGAGCCCCTCACCGCCTCCACCTCGCTCCTCGCGCATTGACAGCCGATGGGACCGGTGATACGTTCTTTACGTTCTTTCGGATGGCATTCCCGAATCATGATCCCTTCGTCCAGGGAGGACTCTTCCCCATGAACCTCTTCAAGCAGTACACGCCCAAGGATGGGTACACGGCCCTGGTGAAGCCCGGCAAGGATGGCATGGAACTCCTGGAGCTGGGAATCCTGCGCCTGCCCCCCGGCGGCAAGTACCGCGGCAGCAGCGAGGGGCAGGAGGTGTGCGTCGTCCTCTTGGGAGGCTTGGCCAACGTGACGGCGGGCGAGGCCAGCTTCCACTCGATCGGGGGCCGGGCCAACGTCTTTGCCGGCCGTGCCACCGCCGTCCACGTCCCACCCGGCCTGAAGTTCAAGGTGGAGGCGGTGGGCGCCCTGGAGGCGGCCATCGCCCGGGCCCCCAGCGATCTGGCGG
Organism: candidate division NC10 bacterium RIFCSPLOWO2_12_FULL_66_18; assembly: GCA_001771285.1. Classification (GTDB taxonomy): domain Bacteria; phylum Methylomirabilota; class Methylomirabilia; order Methylomirabilales; family 2-02-FULL-66-22; genus 2-02-FULL-66-22. The sequence goes on along the minus strand of METI01000061.1, from coordinate 446 downwards.
GAGAGCCACGCCTCATCGGTCCCGAGAAGGTGAAGGTCAACCTCCGGGGCAAGGACGCCTTCGAGCGGCAGGTTCACGACATCATTGATTTCAATTTCCCCTCGAGGCGCCTGCTCGTCGGCGAGACCTTCAATCTGCCCGGCAAGTGGTCGAGCTATCCGCCGCACAAGCACGACCGGACGGCCCCGCCGGATGAGACCAGGATGGAGGAGGTGTACTTCTTCAAGCTCAATCCGCCCCAGGGCTTCGGATTCCAGCGGGTCTACAGCCCGGAGCGGAATCTGGACCAGGCCTACGTCATCCGGGACAACAGCCTGACCAAGCTCCCATTCGGGTATCACCCGACTGCCGCGGCCCCCGGCTATTCCCTGTATTACCTCTGGGTGCTGGCCGGCGAACCACGCAACTACACGCTCTACGACGACCCGGACCACAAGTGGGTCAGG
>METI01000060.1 GCA_001771285.1 candidate division NC10 bacterium RIFCSPLOWO2_12_FULL_66_18 | reverse complement strand
ACCTCGACCACAATTTCGCCACGGTCTACGACCGGCACCGCGTCCTGACGACCCAGCCAGCGGACCTCGTCCGCGCGATCCGGGACTTCCCCCGCGACCGGGGCGATCCCGGAGCGGGAGGAACACCCAAAACTCCCCGCGCGGGCCGCACCCGGGACGAGAGATCTCAGCCCTCCCACACACGGAGGGGCCAGCGGCGGTAGGAGGAGGGGACGGTCATGGAGACCCTGGAGAGCAAGTGGGCGGCAGTTGGCCTGGTGGGAGCCATCCTCCTCGTCGTGGCGGTCCCGGCCCTGGCCGGAGAGGCCAAGGGGAACCCGTATACCAGCGCCAAGGTCTGCGCGGGCTGCCACGAGGATATCTACCAGATGTGGTCCCGATCGCTCCATGCGACAGCATTGACGGATCCGGTCTTCGACGTGGTGTACATGCAGGTGCTCAAGGCGACCGATGGGAAGGCCCGGGAATCCTGCCTCCGGTGTCACGCCCCCACCACCCGCGTCTCCCGGGACTATTCCCTCCGGCAGGAGGTGACGCGCGAGGGGGTGACCTGCGACTTCTGCCATACGATCTCAGTCGTGAACATGAACAACCGGGCCGAGCCGTACACCTTGCGGCCCGGCACGGTGAAGTTCGGCCCCCTGGGCGAGACCACATCCCCGAAGCACCTCACCACCTTTTCGCCAGTCCATGAGACCTCCGAGTTGTGCGGAGGCTGCCACGAGCTTGTCGCCAAGAACGGGACGGTGATCATGGGAACCTACAGCGAGTGGAAGGAGAGCCCATACGCCGCCAAGGGGGTGCAGTGCCAGGATTGCCACATGCCGACCGTGAAGGACGCCACGACCGTGAAGGCGGGAGTGAAGGTTTCAACCAAGCGAGTCAACAAGCACGACCTCCAGGGCGGGCACTCCGTTGACCAGCTCCAGCGCGCCGCCAGGGTGGAGATCCTCGAGGTCAGCAAGGCCTCGGATGCCGTGCGGGTCCGCGTCCGGGTGACCAACGTGGGCTCGGGCCACAAGATGCCCACGGGCATTCCCTCGCGAAAGGTCCTGCTCACCGGGCGGCTGAAAGACGCTCGGGGCGCCGTCCTTCGGGAGGCCACGATTCGGTACCAGAAAGTTCTGGCCGACGCCCAGCACAAGCCCCTGGAGACGGACGCCGACATCTTCCTGAAACCCAGCACGGTCCTGCTGGATAACCGCCTGGGCCCGCAGGAGTCGCGGATCGAAGAGTTGGTCTTCCCCGTCACCCGGGAGATGATCCAGGACCAGGTGATCGGCGGCCGCACCTACCAGCGGAACCTGAGCGTGGAGGTGGCGCTGACCTACAGCTATACGCCACTCATCCTCCAGCCCGCCGACATGGTGCAGGATATGGCCAAGGACAGCCGGCCGTTGCAGTAGGAACTGTCGTTGCTCAGACACTCGGGGGTGAATAGATGAAGATCGCACTTACGGCACTGGGGTTGACGTTGGCCGCCGGCATCCTGTTCCAGGGGCTGGCCAGCGGGGCGGACGTGGCCAAGGGCAAGGCCACTTACGATCAATTGTGCGCCGGCTGTCACGGTCCCACGGGCAAGGGGGACGGCCCGGCGGCCGCCTCGCTGAATCCCAAGCCGCGAGACCTGTCGGACAAGACCTACGCCCGCAGCCTCAAGGACGAGTTTCTGGTTGAGATCACGAAGAACGGGGGCCCAGCGGTGAAGAAATCCCCGCTCATGCCCGCGATGGGCAAGACCCTGAAGGACGACCAGATCAAGGACTTGGTGGCGTACCTCCGATCCCTGGCCAAGTAGGCCTCGCTGGGGGCGCGTTGTGCAGAGTGGCGTGATGCGTAGTATGCGGATGATTGGCCTCCTTCTCTTCGCGTCCGTGGCCTCCGTTCTGCTGGTGACAAGCAGGCCGGCGTCGGGAGAGCAGCCGATCGCCTTCAATCACAAGGCGCACGTTTCCAAGGGACTGGACTGCGCCATCTGCCACCGCTATGTCCGCGAGCAGGCCTTCGCCACTCTCCCCACGATCGAGACATGCCTCATGTGCCACAGCGCCAAGATGAGCGACAATCCCGAAGAGGCAAAGATCCGAGAATTCGCGAAGCGGGGGGAGCCCCTCCGGTGGCAGCGCCTGTACGCCCTATCGCCCGACGCCGCGGCCTATTTCTCGCACCGGCGACACGTGACACTTGGCAACATCCCGTGTGCCACCTGCCACGGACCCATGGCCGAGCGGACGACTCCCCCGCCCCGGGCCTTGGTCCGGTTCGACATGGATTTCTGTATCTCATGCCACCAGGAAAAGAAGGTGTCCACGGCCTGCGTGGCCTGTCACCGGTGACGGCAGGGGCCGGGGGTCGGAGGTCGGGGACCGGGGGGTTGGTGATCGGGTGCTTGTTCCCCGGCCCCTGACCCCTGATCCCCGACCCCAACTTGAGGGCTGATGGCTGGTGCCCACGTAAGCGGATGAGGGATCGATGAGAGTCACAAGGCGCGGGTTTTTCGGGTGGACGGGAGCCGTAGCGGCTGCGGCCGCGGGCGCCCAGACCGTTCGCGCCATCGGCGACCTGCAGGCCGCGACGTACGAGGCGGAGCTGCCGCCCCGCGGTATCGAGGGATGGGTGGCCTCTGTGTGCCAGCAATGTCCCGGGGGCTGCGGCATCCTGGTGCGGACTATCACGGGGGTCGAGGACGGCGTGAAGCGGGCCGTGAAGATCGAGGGGAACCCCTACCACCCCATCAGCCGCGGATCCATCTGCCCCAAGGGCGTGGCAGGCCTCCAGGCCCTGTATGACCCCGACCGCCTCCGGGGTCCTCTGAAGCGCGCCGGGGCCCGCGGCCAGGGCCAGTGGCAGCCAGTCTCCTGGGACGAGGCCATCGCGACGGTCGTTCAGCACTTGCGCGATCTTCGCGCGAGGGGCGAGGCCCACACGCTCCTGCTCATGGCTGGGCAGGTCCGCGGCCTGATGCAGAACCTTCTGCTCCGGTTCCTGGAAGCCTATGGTTCGCCAAACTCCCTGTCCACGGCCAGCGGGTGCGAGGCCGCCCAACAGACCCTGCTCCTCACGCAGGGCATCGCCGAGCCGATCGCCTATGACCTGGAGAACAGCGCGTACATCCTCTCGTTTGGGGCGAGCCTCCTGGAGGCCGGATGGTCCCCTGTTCGCCAGGCACGGGCGTACGGTCACCTGCGGCAGGGGACACCGGGACGGCGTGGGCGCCTGGTCCAGGTGGAGCCCCGGCTTTCGGTCACGGCGGCGAAAGCAGATGAGTGGATCCCGGTGCGGCCCGGGACCGACGGGGCGTTGGCCCTTGCCATGGCCCACGTAATTGTCAGCGAAGGCCTGTACGACCGGGAGTTCGTGGACGCGTGGACCTTTGGCTTCGAGGATTGGCGGGACCCGGCAGGAACGACCCATCTCGGCTTCCGATCGCTGGTCTTGAACGACTACAGGCCCGAGGCCGTCTCGGCCATGACCGGCGTGCCGATCCAGACCATCGTTCGCGTGGCGCGCGAGTTCACTGCGACGCGCCCGGCCGTGGCCCTGGCAGAGCGCGGGGCCGGCTTCTACACCAATGGCCTGTACAACCGCCTGGCCATCCACGCCCTGAACGCATTGGTGGGAAGCATCGAGGTCCCGGGGGGAACCGTAACCCAGCGACGGCCACCTTTCACACCCCTCACGCCGGTGACCCGCGACGCCGCGGCGGTGCGGGGGCTGGCCGCGCCACGGATTGACGGTGCCGGGTACCCGGCCCTCTCGGGGCTGGGTGCGGCCAAGAACCCGTTGGCCTCATCGGCCTTGCCTTCGCTGCCGGAGGCCCTGCGGACCGGTTCACCCTACCGGGCGAATGCCCTGTTCCTCTACTACGCCAACCCGGCCTACTCCATTCCGGAGTTCACGCGAAACCCGGAACTCCTGGACGCGATCCCCTTCATTGTGAGCTTTTCTCCGTTCCCGGATGAGACCAGCCGACACGCGGACCTGATCCTCCCCGACCACACGTACCTGGAGCGGTGGCAGGACGACCCCATCGAGGCAACCTGGGGGCCGGCCGTCCTCGGCCTTCGCCAACCGGCGATCCCCCCACGACATCAGACGCGCCACACGGGGGATGTGCTCATTCAGATCGCGCAGGGCCTCGGCGGAACCGTGGCCGCCGCGATCCCCTGGAAGGATTTCGGCGAGGTCCTCAAGGAAAGCTTCCGAGAGGTGGCCGGGGCGCAGCGCGGCCTCATCATGACCACCCCATTCGAGGAGGCTCGGCAACGGCGGCAGGCGGATGCGGGGTTCTGGCTCCCCACCTATAAGACCTTTGACGAGTTCTGGAATCAGGTGGCAGAGCGGGGAGGCTGGTGGGACCCGGCCTATCCGTTCGGAGACCGGGAGCGGGCCTTCCGAACGCCCTCGGGGAAGTTCGAATTCTTTTCCCAGACACTGCGGCAGCGCCTCGAGACATTGGCACGCCGCGGGCCCGCGTCGGGAGGGGGCCTGGAGGGGGTCCTGCGCGCCCTGGACATCCGGGCCCGTGGGGATCGCGTCTTCCTTCCGCACCACGAGGCGCCCCGGTTCGTGGGCGACGAGAAAGAGTTCCCGCTCCACCTCATCATGTCCAAGCCCATGAGCCTGGCATCCACCCGCACTGCCAATCACGCGTGGCTGGCCGAGATCCCGGACGTCCGGACCAGCCGACCCTGGGAGATCGCCGTCGAGATCAATCCGGAAACGGCCCACAAGTTGGGCGTCAAGGATGGCGATGAGGTCTGGCTGGAGTCGCCGGCGGGACGCCTGCGCCTCCGCGCCCGCCTCTACCAGGGCATCGCCCCGGAGGTGGTTCACATGCCCTTCGGCTCCGGCCACGGGGCCGGCGGGCGTTTTGCGGAGGCCTGGGGGGCGAACCCGAATCGGCTCGTTGGAGGCGAGGCGGACCGCCTGGCGGGAACGCCCGCGCTTTTTGCAACGCGAGTGCGAATCACGAAAGTCTAAGTGCTGCGGAACGCAAATACGGTGACACGCATTTCTGCTCCCTCTCCCTGGATGGGAGAGGGCGGGGGGTGAGGGTGCAAGGAGGGGCCCGCACCCAGGGGGTACCCGAGGGTCCCCCTCACCCCAACCCTCTCCCACAGCGGGGAGAGGGGATCGAAACGTCGCGTCGAGACAATACGTCACCGTAATTCTGGCCAGAAGGACTAAGGCGAATGACCAAATCCCAAATGGAATGCGACATGAGACTCCGAATCGCCTTGGTCATTGGACATTGGTCAGTGGTCATTGAGGGATAGATGGCGCGCTGGGGCATGGTCATCGACCTCGATCGCTGCACCGGGTGTCAGGCCTGCGTGGTGACCTGCAAGGCGGAGAACAACGTGCCGGTGGTCACGCCCCGCGAGGCGCAGCGGGGCCGCCTGATGCTCTGGATGACGGTCATCCCCGAGGTGGAGGGGGAGTTCCCGCGGGTCCGGGCCCGCTTCACCCCGCGGCCGTGCATGCAGTGCGACCACCCGCCTTGCGTGAAGGTGTGCCCCGTCCAGGCCATGACGAAGAGCCCCGAGGGGACCGTCAGTCATGTGTTCGCCCGGTGCATCGGCTGCCGGTTCTGCGTCCAGGCCTGCCCCTACGGCGTGACCTACTTCAACTGGCAGGCGCCCACCTGGCCGAAGGACCTTCGGGAGGCTCTGAATCCGGACTTCGCCATCCGGCCGACCGGCGTCGTGGAGATGTGCGACTTCTGCCACCACCGCCTCCAGCACGCCCGGGAGGAGGCCCGCGCCGACGGACGCGAGGTGCGCGGCGAGGGAGAGTACGTGCCCGCCTGCGTCCAGGCCTGCCCGGCGCGGGCCCTCATCTTCGGGGACCTGGACGATCCCAACACCGCGGCCTCCAACCTCGCTCACAGCCCGCGAGCGTTCCGGATGTTGGAGGACCTGGGGACCTCGCCCAAGGTCTATTACCTGAAGGAGGGCTAACGTGCAGACGACCCACCCCCAGGCCTTCGACGGGGACGACGTCCTCTTCGCCCCGGTGCTCCGGACGGGCCGCGGGTTCTACACCGCGGCGGTGTTCCTCCTGGCCGTGGCGGCCTGGGGGGCCTATGCCTACACCTATCAGCTCCGTTACGGGTTGGGCGTCACCGGCCTGAACCGTCCCGTCGCCTGGGGCTTTTACATCGTGAACTTCGTCTTCTTCATCGGCATCAGTCACGCCGGCACCCTCATCTCCGCCATCCTCCGCCTCTGCAACGCAGAGTGGCGGCGCCCCATCACCCGGGCGGCCGAGACCATCACCGTCCTGGTGCTCTTCTTCGGCCTGGGCAGCATCATCATCGACCTGGGCCGGCCCGATCGGCTCTTTTACGTCATGCAGTACGGGCGGCTCCAATCTCCCCTCCTCTGGGACGTCACCAGCATCACCACCTACCTCACCGCCAGCACCCTGTACCTCTACCTGCCGCTCATCCCGGACCTCGCCCTCCTGCGGGACCGGGCGCGGGGATGGCGGCGGCAGTTGTACACCGCCATCTCCCTCGGCTGGCGCGGCACTCCGGAACAGCACCGCCGGCTGGAGCGAGGGATCTCCGTCATGGCGGTGCTGGTGATCCCCATCGCGGTCTCGGTCCACACCGTGGTCTCCTGGGTGTTCAGCATGACCCTTCAGCCCATGTGGAAAAGCACCATCTTCGGCCCCTACTTCGTCACGGGGGCGATCTTCTCCGGGATGGCCGCCCTGATCATCGCCATGGCCGCCGTCCGGCGGGCCTACCACCTGGAGAACTACCTGAAGCCGGTCCATTTCAACAGCCTCGCGCTCCTCCTCCTCACCATGAGCCTCCTCTGGTTCTACTTCACCTTCGCCGAGCACCTGACCGCCTACTACGGTGGCGAGCTGGCCGAGGGGGCGGTCCTCTTCGCCAAGGTGACGGGACCCTACGCGCCAGAGTTCTGGGCCATGGTGGTCCTGAACTTGGTGATCCCCCTGGCCATCATGGCCAACCGCCGGACGCGGACCGTGGCCGGCATCGTCACCGCGTCCGCCTCGGTCCTGGTCGGGATGTGGCTGGAGCGGTACCTGATCGTCGTCCCCACTCTGGCGAACCCGCGCCTTCCCTACGCTCGGGGGCTCTACTCCCCCACCTGGGTGGAATGGTCCATCACGGCCGGCGCCTTCGCCCTCTTCATCCTCCTCTATATGGTGTTCACCAAGCTCTTTCCCATCATTTCCATCTGGGAGGTTCGGGAAGGACGCGAGCGGGGGATCCAAGAGGCCTACGAACGGATAGAGAGCTATCTACCGACCCCGACCCCGGGGACCCAGCCCTCGGGCCGGGTGCCCGGGGTCGGGGCGGCCGTCCCATCGCACTGAGGTGAAACATGGAACGGCTGTGGCGTGTCATCCCTGTCGTGGTCACCGCGTTCGCCGCGGCGTTCATTGGCTGGATGATCCAGATGCTGCGATTATCGTGGACCCGGAACGACTCCTGGGGATTCACGGTGACGGTGGCGTCGGTGGTGATCCCCATCTTCCTGGTCTTCGTCTGGCTGGCAGTGTACGTCATGTGGGGGATCGCCCGGGAGGGGTTGCGGGAAAACCGGCCGGGGGATCCCGCCCCTCCGAGACCGAGGCCGGGAGGAACGCCGTGAAATTCTTGCGGCTCCTGCTGGTGCTCGTGGCCCTGGCGGCTCTCCCCCCCGCTCCGGAGGCGCATGCCGGGGAGCGTCCCCTGCCCGATCCGGTGGAGGGATCACGGCTCTTCGTCCGCAAGGGCTGCGTGGTCTGCCACGCGGTGGACGGCGAGGGGGGCAAGATCGGCCCCGACTTGGGGCGCGTCTCCACCGGCCGGAGCCTCCTGGGGATTGCGGCGGTGATGTGGAATCACTCGCCCATCATGACGGAGCGGATCAAGGAGGTAAAGGCCACACGGCCGAAACTGACGCCGGAGGAGATGGCGAACCTCTTCACCTTCCTGACCTATACCGGCTACCTCGATGTCCCGGGTGACCCGAAGCGGGGCGCCGATATGTTCCGAGACCGCGGCTGCGCCCGCTGCCACGGCGTGGGCGGTTCCGGTGGGGGCATCGGGCCCTCTCTGGACCGTTTCAAGCGCTACGTCTCGCCCATCTCGTTAGCCACCGCCATGTGGAATCACGGTCCCCAGATGCAGACGATGATGCAGCAACTGGGGGTCGTGCGGCCTCAGCTCAGCGGCGGGGACATCGCCGACCTTCTGGCCTACATCCGTGCCGCAGGCCGGGGCGGGCCAGAGGGCGCGATTTACTTACTGCCCGGAAATCCCCAGCGGGGCGCCCAGGTCTTCGAGGAGAAGCGGTGCGCCACGTGCCACGGCGGGCGGGACGCCCCGGGCGGCATCGGCCCCAGCCTGAGGCGCACCCGCGAGGGGCAGAAACGGGGATTGACCGAGGTAGTCGCCCTCATGTGGAACCATGGTCCGGCCATCTGGAAGAAGATGGCCGAGCTGGGCATCCCGGTCCCCAGCCTTACCGGCCAGGAGATGGCCGACCTGGTCGCCCACCTGTACAGCCTGCACTACTTCGACGAGCCGGGCAGATCGGACCGGGGCCGAGACGCCTTCGCGAGCAAGGGGTGCGCCGCCTGCCACGGGCCGGCGGGGCGCGGCGGGGCCGGCGCGCCCGACCTGACGAAGACCCTGGGGAAGGCATCGCCCATCGAGATCGCCGCGACGATGTGGAACCACGGGTCGGCCATGGCGCAGGAGGCCCGGACCCGAGGACTTCCCTGGCCGAACCTGGAAGGCCGCGACCTGGCCGACCTGGTCGAGTTCCTGCGCGCCGGCGGTCGAAAGAAATAGCCATGGCAAAGGGAACCTCTCAGCCAGGATTTCGAGTCGAGATCCCGGACTTCGGGTACTGGCGCCGACAGATCAAATGCCAGGACGCCTGTCCGGTGCACACGGACGCGCGGGGCTACGTCACGGCCATCGCCGACGGGGACCCGGAGAAGGCGTACATCATCGCGCGAGAGCCCAACCCATTCGCCTCCATCTGCGGCCGCGTCTGCGCCGCCCCCTGCGAGGTAGCCTGCCGACGCGGGGACATAGACGCCCCCATCGCCATCCGCGCCCTCAAGCGCTTCGTGACGGAACGCTACGGCGTCGAGGCACCCCTGCGCGCCGCTCGCGACCGGCCGGCCGTGGAGACAACCGGCCTGCCCCTGGTGGAGGCGTCACAGGCGGTCCGCGAGATCCGGAATGCGGAAGATGCCACGGAGCTGCGCCGTCTCGGTCGGATGCCGCATCCGGGGAGGGGGAAGCGCGTGGCCGTGGTGGGGTCCGGGGTGGCGGGCCTCACCTGTGCCCACGACCTGGCCCTCCTCGGCTACCGGGTGACCGTCTTCGAGAAGCAGGCGGCCCCGGGCGGCATGCTCATGCTCGGCGTCCCCGAGTACCGCCTGCCCCGGGACCTCGTGCGGGCCGAGATCCAGGCGGTCCTCGCATTGGGAGTGGAGCTTCGCACCAACACCGCCATCGGCCGGGACTTCGCGCTGGCAGACCTGCGGGCCCAGGGCAACGAGGCTATCTTCCTGGGCATCGGGTGTCACAAGGGGCGCGGGCTCCCCATCCAGGGCACGGACCTCGACGGCGTCTTCCGCGCGGTGGAATTCCTCCTCAACATCAACCTGGGCTTCAAGGTGGACCTGGGCCAGCGGGTGATCGTGGTCGGAGGGGGTGACGTGGCCATGGACGCGGCCCGCACCGCCGCCCGCGAGGTGGGCGAGGCCGAGGTCCTCACCGCCCTGGACGCCGCCCGGGCCGCCCTGCGCCAGCCCCAGGTGGACCCGGTGGCGGCCATGCGCGAGGCCATGGACGTGGCCCGC
>METI01000059.1:3229-10413 GCA_001771285.1 candidate division NC10 bacterium RIFCSPLOWO2_12_FULL_66_18 | reverse complement strand
AAGAGTGCAAGACCCTTCGACTCATCGTGGCGGATTCTCGCGCCATCGCCCGCGCGGAGCAGGCGCCTCCGCTCGTAAGCGCGACCACCTTCCTCAGGTTCCTGATCCGCGATCTCATCCGGGAAGCCTCTTGGGGTGCTCGCCTGGCCGCCGCTGCCATTTTCCTGGTGACCCTGACACTGGCCGCAGGTGTCCCCCTCGCGCTGTACTCCGGCTATCGGACGAGCCAGGAGACGCTCCAGGCGATCGGCGCCGTCCGGCTGGGCCTGAAGGAGGAACGGATCTCGCGTGATGGGTTGGCCACCCGCCTGGAGGCGGAACGGGAAAGGATCGGCCGTCAGCAGGAGGCTGTAGCCACCCTCCAGAAGGAACGAGAGCGTCTGCTCGGAGCGTTACAACAGACCGAGAGCAAGCTGCACTTGCTAGAGGCTGAGGAGCGGGCGGGGGAGCGGCTGATCGTCCGATTTGCGGGCGGGGTGGCACTGGTTCAGGGGGCCCTCTCTCTGGTGGACCCGCAGGGGCGACCGGTGCGTTACGCAGCACTGGACGACGACGGGAAGCCGCTGCGCGACCCCTCCGGGCGGCCGCTGCTTTCACCCGACGGTAAGGGGCCCGTGGCCACGATGCCGTTTACCGGCACGGCCTTTCTCGTGAGCCGGGACGGGCTGTTCGTGACGAACCGGCACGTGGTGGAGCCTTGGCGGGGAGACGAAAGCTTGGAAGGTCTCCTGGCCGCCGGGTACACCCCCCGAATGACGAGCCTCCGCGCCTTCGTGCCGGGGATTCGGGTCGCCGTGCCTCTCACGGTGGTCAGGGTCTCAGATGACGCCGATGTGGCTCTCATCCGGGGAGACCTGAAGGGGGCCCGGGTACCGGTGCTCGCGCTCGACCACTCCGGCCGCGGCCCGGTCCCGGGACGGCCGGTCCTGCTCATGGGCTATCCCAGGGGGCTGGAGGTCCTGATGGCGAGGGCGGATCCGGCCACCGTGCAGCGCTTGATGGCCGAGGATATTCCAGACGAGTATGCACTCGCGGACCGAATCGCCGCCCTGGGTTTGATCCGCCCATCCATCACGCAAGGGCTTCTGGCTGACGTGCAACCCCACCAGGTGACATACGATGCCTTGACAACCGGCGGTGGCAGCGGTGGTCCGGTGCTGAGCACCGAGGGGAAGGTCATCGCCATCAACTATGCCGTGCTTCAACAGTTTGCCGGGAGCAATTTCGGCATCCCCGCCCGCTTCGCCGTCTTGCTTCTGGAAGCTGAAAAGAAGTCCCGGTAAGCTCCTCCCGGCATCACAAGGTGAACACAACGGTGATCCCTTCCCGACTCCCCTCGCATCCCCGGCAGTCAACCAGCCAATCGCGGAGCAAGAGCAGAGGTGTCGATCGCTTGCGCCGCGGTTCCGGATGGCCTGCGTGTGTTCCGCGGCATGGTTCAACTTGGAACCACCTGCAATGCCTTTCCCCGCGTCTGAAACGAGTCATTTCGGCGGAGACGGTACAATGGCGCCTACTTTCGAAGCTTCCGCGGTGGTTCGCACCGGTGGCACGCGTTGTGCTCTCTCAGAGCCCAAGAAAATGTCGAACAGCCATCCCCGATTCTTGAAGCGGTGAAACTGCAGATAGTGATGTGGAATCTGCGTAGAACCCTTCCCCGGCAGGAAGAAAAGAGAGGGGCACCATGCTGCTCATAATGGGATTCACCTGGGCACTCTCACTGGCCGCAGGAGTCCTGCTGGCATTCGCGGTGGGATCTTCCTAGGGCCATGCCCAAGCCAGGAACCCCTCGGAAGATCAAGAGACCAGAGGGGCCCACCGCCCGCAGAGAACGAAACATCCCCGGCCCGGCCTCCGAACCGGAAGAGACCTCCACGGCCCGCACAATACCCCACGAAGAAATCGCCGACCGCGCATATGCGCTCTTCCTCGCCCGCGGCGGCCAACATGGAGACGATCTGGCGGACTGGTTCCGAGCCGAGGCCGAACTGCTGGAAGAAAGGAACCCAGAGGGTAGGCCCTCCGAGCAATAGCCAGGGCGATCCGGAGTTTCTGCATTCCGACGTCAGAAAGGGAGGAGGTGAGCCACGGCCGCGATCCTGATCGTAGCAGATGATGGGCTCGCGGCGGGACACATGGCGCGAACCCTGCGACAGGCCGGGCACACCGCGATTCTGGCCTCCGATGCCCGCTCAGCCCTGCAGGAGGCTCGCCACTGGCCTGATCTCGTCTTACTTGAATTGGGGCCCGATCTTCCGGGCGAGGAGTTGCTAGGGTATCTGAAGAGCCAGCCCGAGACAGCGCACATCCCGGTGCTGGTCATCACGGAGCAGAGAGAGGCTGTGGATCCGCTCGAGAGGTCGGCGAAGGAATGCATCACGGACATCCTGCTCAAGCCGCTTTCCGCCGCCCAACTGCGTGAGGTTGTGGACCGTGCCTTGGCGGCCCAACTGGAGCTGGATGCGGACGCGCTTCGCCTGGCTTGGAGACGCCAGCAGGAGCTCATCTTGCGCCTCATCCTCGAGGGACCGGATCCGCTGGCCTTCCACATTTGTCGCCGCATCTGCGCCGACCGGACGAGGATGAAGAGTCCGAGGTCGGCCGACGCGTTGACCTGGACCGAAGTTGCCGAGTGGGGGATGCGCGAAGGACTGCTGGACGCCGAGCAGGCACGCTTGCTCCGCCGTGTCCCTCTGGTTGGACCAGAGAGAACACGGACAGGCGCGGCATGAAGTCTTCGCCACGGTGAATCGGTTGGTGGCCGAGACCCTGGGGGCGCGGCAGCACCCTCCACATCCGTCTCCCGGTTCAGTCGACGTCGCTGAGCGTCGCGTAGGCCAACAACACGACCCACCGACCTCATCAGGCTGAGATCCCGCAGCGGGTTCCTTTTTTCGCGGATCTTCTCAACCCCGATTTGCATCTACCTTGATGCGGGGGGGGCCCCGGTTGGGCTCCGCATGGACCCCGGGAGCGACGGGTCTCAAAGACCCGAGTGCAGCCAGACGGTCTGGTGGTTTCGGGTAATCACACACAGGAGGGATTGGCAATGAAAGGACAGTGGGCAGTGGTAGGAAGTTTGATCCTGGCGCTGGTGGTTGGCCTGGCAACCGGCGCGGTAGCGGCGGACGCGAAGAGCTTCGCGCTCATGGGACAAAAAGATACGCCGCAGGCGAACGGGACCGCGATCCTTGAGGGGAACAGGCTGACGATCACCGCCAAGGGGCTGAAGCCCAACGCGGTATACACCGTCTGGCTGGTCAACATGCAGCCGACCATGACCAAAGCCGGCGCCGGCGCGCCCCCCTACGACTTCAAGACCGATGCCAACGGGAATGCGAAGTACGCGACCAACCTGACCGAATCCCCCGTGGGAAAGTGGCAGGCGATCTTTATCGTCCGCCACCCCTCCGGCGATCCCAAGGCCATGGACAAGATGGAAGATGCCCTGATGGGCAAACTGATGTAACGGACTTCCAAGACGGGGGCGGCGTCCCACGATCCCTGTGGACGCCGCTCCCCCTGAGGGGAGAGCCATGACGAACGAGCAAGCCCCCAAGACACCCGAGCCAGAATTCGAACCCACATGCCATGCCTGACCCACCACACTCCTTGCCCTTCTCGTCGGGAAGGGGATCCGTTTCATGTGGCGGTGTGGCCGCCGCCTGGCCTCGCGATTCTTCACGCGCCGGGAGGTCCAAGCCGAGTCCAGCCAAGTTCCCGGACAGTAGGTGGCGACCGCGTATTGCACCTCCCGGGTCGCGGCGTGCCGTCCGGACTCGGCGCCCCGGCCCTTCGCCGCGGCCCACGCCCATCCTCGTCTGCGGCCAACCTGTGCTCCCACGCGGGTTGCGCTCCGATCGGAGCCGCCCGCTCACGCCGCAGTTACGCGTTGTGCTCTCCGCTTCCCCCGGTATAATCGCCCCGGCGACTGAGTGGGGACGGGGGCACACCCCCCTCATCCTTTTACACAGAAGGAGGCAATGCCATGGCTGCCAGACTCCCGTACCTGGAGCGCGATCAGGTGCCTGCGGACGTCCAGACGGTGTACGACAACCTGCAGAAGGCGACGGGCCGGGTGCTGAACATCTTCAAGCTAATGGCCCACCACGCGAAGTCCCTTCCTCCGTTCCTCCAGTGGTACCCAACCCTTCGCGAAGGGGCCCTGGACATCAAACTGCGCCAGCTCGCCTACGTCAAGGCCTCCCAGGTGAACAACTGCCGGTACTGAGCGACGCACAATTCGGCCCTCGGTCAGAGGGTCGGCGTCCCCAAGGAGAAGTTCGACGCCCTGCCGGAGTACGCGACGAGCCCGCTCTTCTCGGATCTCGAACGGTTGGTCATCCGCTACGCCGAGGAGATGACGCGGAAGGTCCAGGTTGACGGTTCGCTGGTCGAGGAGCTCAAACGACACCTGAGTCCGGAGGCGCTCGTGCAACTCACCCTGACCATCGCGGTGGCCAATTTCACCAACCGATTCAACGACGCCCTCGACACGGAGCTGGAATCGTAGCCCTGGAAGGCGCGAGGTCCCTCCCGGCCGGAGTCGGGCAGGGGGGCACTCGTCCGTCCAGCTACGGAGGCGCCGAGGCAGGAAACGCCTGATTGGGCGGGTACCGATTTTCCTCTGAAGGCGATTCCGGCTAGAATGGGACGGTCCACGAGTGTCAGTGGTCTTACTGTCCCTCTCCAGGGGCGATGCCAGAATACAATGCCGGAGAACGACCGCACCTGAAGGAGGCGGCGGGCCCCTGGAGAGCCATTTGCGGGTGGTGTCATGGCAGTAATCCTGGTGGTGGATAACGAGCACTCCGTGCGCCTGACCCTGTCCATGCTCCTCAAGGCGGCAGGGCATCAGGTGCTGGAGGCGGCCGACGGGCGTGCCGCCATCGAGAAGCTGCGCGACGAGTTGGTGAGCCTGGTCGTCACCGATCTCAAGATGGCGGACGTCTCGGGCCTGGACGTCCTGCGCGAGACCAAGGCCCTGCGGCCGGAGATGGAGGTGATCCTGCTCACCGGCCACGGGACGATCGAGTCGGCCGTGGAGGCGATGCGCCTGGGGGCCTTCGACTACGTGACCAAGCCCTTCGAGCCCCCCGAGCTGCTCCACCGCGTCCAGAACGCCCTGGAGCGCCACCGGCTCGTCGGCGAGGTGCGGCTCCTGCGCCAGCAGATCCGCGAGCAGCGGGGGTTCGGCACCCTGGTAGGACGAAGCCCCCAGATCCAGCGCGTGACCGAGATGATCTCCCGCGTGGCCGCGACGGACACTACCATCCTCATCGAGGGGGAGAGCGGAACCGGCAAGGAGCTGGTGGCCCGGGCCATTCACAACGAAAGCCCGCGGGCCGATCGCCCCTTCGTCGCCATCAACTGCGCCGCGCTGCCCGAGACGCTTCTGGAGAGCGAGCTGTTCGGCCACGTCAAGGGCGCCTTCACCGGCGCCACGGCCACCAAGAAGGGCCTCTTCGAGGAGGCGGATCACGGCACCCTCTTCCTGGACGAGATCGGCGACACGTCCACGGCCATCCAGATCAAGCTGCTCCGGGTCCTGCAGGAGCGCGAGATCCGCCGGGTGGGCAGCAACGCGCCGATCAAGATCAACGTCCGGGTCCTGACGGCGACCCACCGCAGCCTGGAGGAGCTGGTGCGGGAGGGACGCTTCCGCGAGGACCTCTTCTATCGGCTGAATGTGATCACCATCCCCCTGCCCCCGCTCCGGGACCGGCGGGGAGATATCCCCCTCCTGGCAGCCCACTTCCTGGAGCCGGCGGCCAAGCGTCTGGGCAAGCCGCTGCCCACGCTGTCGCAGGAGGCCTTGAACCTCCTCTTGGAGTACTCGTGGCCCGGCAATGTCCGCGAGCTGGAAAATGCCATCGAGCGAGCCGTCCTGCTGGCCCAGCAGGATGTCATCTTCCCCGGCGACTTTCCGCCTAACCTCCGGCGCACGGCACCTCTCGGTGAGCCCGGTGCGGCCCCTTCGAAGCTGATGCGCCTCGACGAGATGGAGCGCGCCCATATTCTCGGAACCCTAGAAGAACTGGGATGGAACCAGGCCCGCGCGGCCGAGATCCTGGGCATCGGTAGGAACACGCTCTGGCGGAAGCTGAAGGAGTACGGCATCCAGCCTCCAGACAGGCGCTCAGAAGCTCCATAGTGGAACGCATAGCACCATCCTGGAACACGCTCTCCATTTCCAAATTGGCTCGCTGATATTTCTGCTGTTCCCTCCTGAGACACTGTAAGTGGCTTTACAGTTAGCGACTTGCGACCACCGCGGGCATTTGTAAAACTGGCTGAGAAATCCAGGCACTCTCCTTGCTGTGATACCCCTCCACATTCCACCCGCGACCCGGCATCGAGGCCGCGCCCTTCTTGGAGGTTACCCATGGGTATCGCCCTGAGAGCAGAGGTCCCTCCTCGCAATGGCAATGGCAAGACACTCCAGGATCCCAAGGTTCGGTTCCCCGTTCACACGTCCGCCGGGAGAGCCTCTGGCGAGCCCGGCGGGATCCCTTCGAGCCGTCCCGACACGCACGACCCGAAGATTACTCTCCTCCGTTCCGTTCCGCTCTTCGCCGATCTGGCATCCGCAGAGCTGCACCTCATCGCCGACCGATCCACTTGGCGAGACTACCGACGGCGGCAGGCGATTCATTTTCCTGGGGATCCCGCTGAAGCGGTCTTCGTCGTGCAGCAGGGACGCGTGAAGATTTCGCGTCTGTCCGAGGACGGCAAGGTGGCTACGTTGAACCTGGTGGGGCCCGGCGAGCCCTTTGGCGAAGAGTGCCTGCTGGATGCCCCCGTCCGCGAGACGATCGCCGAGGCGCTGGAGCCGGTGCAGGTACTGCGAATCCCGCGTGAGGAGCTGGCCCCGGCGCTCAACGCTCAGCACGCCTTTGCCCTGGCCGTGGCGCGCCTGATGAGCGGCCGGCGCCGGGCGGCCGAGTCCCGGCTGGAGGAGATGATCTTCAAGACCGTGGGCTCCCGCCTCGCCGCACTGCTGGCCCGGCTGGCGCGAAGCCACGGGCGGCCGACCGCAGGCGGGATCCTGCTGGATCTGTCGCTGGCGCACCAGGACCTCGCGGGGCATATCGGGTCCACCCGGGAGACCACGACACTCACCTTGAACCAGTTCAAGCGTGGAGGCCTGCTGCGGATCGATCATTGCCGGATTCTGATCCGGG
>METI01000059.1:2993-3197 GCA_001771285.1 candidate division NC10 bacterium RIFCSPLOWO2_12_FULL_66_18 | reverse complement strand
GATCTCGCGGGGCTGGAAGCTATCGCCTGAATACGGGGGTCGGGGGCTAGGGATTGGGGGTTGGGGGTCGGAAGGCTTGCCTTCTGACCCACTGGCCCCTGGTCCCCGACCCCCGCGGTCAAGGCGATGCGCGGCGAGAGGGAAAAATGAGAGCGACGCTCTGGTGTGTCTGGATGGGTATCGTGATGGGGATTCTCGGTGGGC
>METI01000059.1:0-2940 GCA_001771285.1 candidate division NC10 bacterium RIFCSPLOWO2_12_FULL_66_18 | reverse complement strand
CCGCCATTGACAACCCGAGGTACGTCTCGGTGGGCGAGGCGGACCGGTTCATGCGGCCGGACGAGCCTGTGCTCGGGATCACGGACGGCAAGGTGGCCAAGGCCTATTCCACGTGGCAGCTCAACCACCACGAGATCGTCAACGACAGCCTGGGGGATCTTCCCCTTGCCGTCACGTGGTGACCCCTCTGCTTCACGGGCATCGTGTATGTCCGACCGGTGGTGGATGGCAAGGTGTTGAGCTTCGGCGTCAGCGGGAAGCTCTGGAAAGACGCCCTGATCATGTACGACCGGGAAACCGATAGCCTGTGGAGCCACGTCACCGGCACCGCGATCAAAGGGAAGCTCGCCGGGAAGCGGTTGAAGCTGTTTCCGGCCATCCACACGGCGTGGGCCGAGTGGAAACAACTCTACCCGGGCAGCCTGGTTCTGACCAAGGAGTCCACGCTGGGCACCGAGGGGACCCGGAACGTCTATGAGAGCTACTTCGCCAACGAGGGCCAGCTCGGCATCTTCGGCACCGAGAATCCCGACAAGAGCCTTCCCGGAAAGGAGTTCGTCATCGGCCTGACCCTCGACACCGTGGCAACTGCCTACCCGTACCGTCATCTCAGCCGCCAGCCCCTCGTCAACGATGTGGTTGCCGGCCAGCCTTTGGTCGTCGTGTTCTCCGCCAGCAGCGCGACCGGCGTGGTGTTCTGGCGGAAGGTCGCCGGCCGCACCCTGAACTTCACCAACCTCCGCCGGGAGCAAGGCGAACTCCTGATGGACGACGCCGAGACCCGGAGCACCTGGCGCGCCCTCTCGGGCGAGGCCATCCGTGGCCGGCTGGCCCGGAGCCGCCTGGAGCAGCTCCCTTCGACCACCGGCTTCTGGTTTGCCTGGAAAGGGTTCTACCCCGAGACGCTCGTGTGGAAGCCGTGACGATTAATCCCGGGGAACCGCGTTGAATCGTCAGCAAGGAGGCGACTGCGATGGCACGCATTTCAGAGATCGAGCAACCAGGAACGGTGCTTCAGACGTTTTACAAGATTGGCGAGCGGATGTTCGGCAAGGTGCCGACTCCTGAACGGATCATGGCCCATCGGGTCCCGCTGATGCTGGGTCTGGGAGGGCTCTATGGTGCCCTCGAGTGGTTCGGAAAGATTGACACTCAGCTTCGCGCCCTGCTCAATGTCCAGGTGGCAAGGCTCTATGGGAGCCCGTATTGAATGGACATCCGGCACGCCGTTGGCGTGAAGGTGGGTATCCCCGTGGAGAAGCTTGCTGCCCTTGAATGGTATCAAGAGAGCCCGCATTTCACCGAATGGGAAAAGGCTGCCCTGGAGTATGCTGAGCGGGTCACCCGCGACGACCAAGAGGTCTCTGACGAATGCTTCAGAAGGCTGCGTCGCCACTTCTCTGAGCCGGAAATCGTCGAGCTAACGTTCGTCATCGGGTACCAGACTTTCGCCAGCAAGTTTGCGAAGGCGTTCCAGCTTGCGCCTCAGGGGTTCTCCTCCCTCAATGCGTAACAGTCGGGTGGGGGACGGCCGGGTGCCTCCTGGGATCCTCCGTCAGTTCCCCGGGCTATTGGTGGTGGCGGGTCTGGTGGCATTGCTGAACCTTGCCCAGGTCTCTCCGGCTGAAGCTGGCGAGAAGCTGACAGACTCGGACGAACAGCAACTTGACCGGGGCGAGCTGATCGTCAAGACGAGACCGGTGGAGGGCTACCTGTGGCCCGAGGTTACGGTGTACCGATGGGTCGCCGCCTCACCGGAGGAGGTGATAGCGGTTTATGCCGACTTCGACAATCAGGCGGGAAATCTTCCCCACCTGGTTGAAAGTCGGATCGTGGGACGATTGTCGCCCAATTCGTTTCGCGTCTCCTACGAATACGAGGTGACAGGTCCCAATGAGCGGTACACGGTGATGGCCACCGTGAGCCGTGCTGCAGGTGGGTTTCAGGTGACCTGGGAGCTCTTGAAGGCGAGGTACATGCGGCGTCTCGTGGGTCGGATCAAGGTCGAGGCCCAGGGCTCAGGGGCCTTGATCGAGTATACTAACGCAGTAGACCCTGGGTTTTTCGGTGGGCGGCTCGGATCGCCTGAAACGACGGTTACCCAACTTCGAGAGACTGTCCAGGCACTCGCGACCTATGTGGAGCGGCTCCGCGCCGGGCAGCAACCAAAACTCAAGGCACTGACTGACGCCCTAAAGTCCATGCTGGACGGAGTCTAGCTTCGATCGGAAATTTGGACCCCTCTTGCATCGCGGATCCTTCGCCAGCAGCGCGACCGGCGTGACCTTCTCCCGCAAGGCCGCCGGCCGGACCCTGACCTTCACCAACCTCCGCCGGGAGCAGGGCCATCTCCTCATGGATGATGTCGAGACGCGGAGTACCTGGCGCGCCCTCTCGGGCGAGGCCATCCGCGGCCGCCTGGCCCGCATGCGCCTGGACCGGCTTCCCTCGACGGTCGGCTTCTGGTTTGCCTGGAAAGGGTTCTACCCCGAAACGCTCGTGTGGAAGCCGTGACGATGACAATTAGAGAAGGTATGTTGGCGTCCTTGGCGCACCAATCCGCGTAAGGCGGATGCCGTTGGTACCGGCGGTTAGATTTTCAGGCCTCCGTGCCCCCGGTACACGAGACTGCCGGCAAGTCGTCGAAGGCCCTTGGCGGGGTGACCTTCGGCGGGCGCGAGAACTCCGGCATGGGGAAGTCTTCGCCCTTGGCCTTCACCGCGGCCTGCTTCTCGTCGGTGAAGCCGATCTCCTCGTCGGTCAGGTAGCAGGCCGGCTCCGGCGCCCAGGGATCGTTGTATACGAGGTCGGCGCGGACCCGCATGGCCCCGCCGCAGGCGTCGAACCACTTGCACACGCCGGGGGCACAGCGCCCCTTGACCTTGGCCCGCCGATTCTTCAACCCGGCCATCAGCGGATCCGAGGTGTCCGTCCAGATCT
>METI01000058.1 GCA_001771285.1 candidate division NC10 bacterium RIFCSPLOWO2_12_FULL_66_18 | reverse complement strand
CTTCGTTTCGGCCATGGGGGCGACCGGCACGACCGTGTTCTGGTATCTCTACATGTGGCTGGCCCGGGGCATCCGCCCGAGCTATTGATGCGATTTCGAATGTCGAATGTGGAGAGAGGTTCTGAGATTCAGCGTTGTGTGCGTGTTTCTCGCGCGCCTCTGAGCCGAACGCGCGAAGTCTGGAGCAGAGTCTGGCCGGCAGCATCCCGGATGTGGAGGTGGTGCGGCGCGTGGTCGGCGGTGACACGTCCTTCCGAAATTTGTCTGACGCCTGAGAGCATGTGGGAATTTACGCTTGACACTCTCGCGAGGTCAGTGATAGTGTCCCCGCGCCTTAACCCAAAGCGCCCCCTGGCTCCCCTACCGATTTCACGTTGATCTCCCGTGGTTCTCTCGAGGGGAGCCCTGTTGTCCGCGTTGCCAGGGGGTGCGCGGTCGCTCTCGGCGATCTGTCCCGGCGCGCAAGGAGGCAGTGATGGCCAAGCGATTCTACACGGTCCTCATCCTGCCGGACGCGACGTCACCGGCGCGAAAGTTCCACATCACCAAGCCCATCGTCACCGCGGTCTCTTCCGTTGTCGCGGTCTCGGTCCTTGCCTTCGCCTTCTTCCTGTATCAGTACGTGAACCTGAACGTCCGCATGCTGGAGCTGAAACAACTCCGCCAGGAGGCGGGAGATCGTGACCTCCTGACGGCCAAGGTCGGCCAGCTCGAGGGAGAGTTGTCGCGACTGCGCGACCTGGACCGCAAGCTCCGGGTGGTCGCCGGACTCGACCCGGGGGACGACCAGGGGAGGCTGGCGCAGGGTGGGGCCGAAGTGCTGAGCCGCTCCGCGCTCCTGGATGCGGTGCGGAAGGGGACCGGTCGCCTGGCGGAGTGGGTCAACCGCGACCTCGAGGCGTTGGGGCAGGAGATCACCTCCCGGGAGCGGAGCTTTCGCGAGCTGAAGAGCCTGCTGGAAGAGAAGCGGTCGACCCTGGCCTCGACGCCGACCATCTGGCCGGTCAAGGGTTTGGTGACGGCCGGGTACGGCTACCGGCAGTCGCCCTTCACGGGACAGCGGGAAATGCACGAGGGGCTGGATGTTGCCGCCCCCTACGGAAGCCCCGTCCTGGCCACGGCCGACGGCGTCGTCTCCTTCTCGGGTCCGCTGGCCGCGTTCGGGAACGTGGTCTTCATCAACCACGGGCACGGCTTCACGACCTTCTACGCGCACAACAGCAGCAACCGGGTGAAGGAAGGGCAGCAGGTCAAGCGGAGAGAGGTCATCGCCTACGTGGGCACCTCGGGCCGGACCACCGGGCCGCACGTCCATTACGAGGTCCAGGTGAACGGGACCACGGTGAACCCGTTGAAGTACATCGTGGATCCGTCGGGCGGGAAGTTCGCCAGCGAGGGGGAATCCGGCGGCCAGTCATAGGCATTCTGCGATCGGGATCTGTGCAAGAGCCCCGGGATCGTTCCCGGGGCTTCCTTTTTTTCGGCCGCTCGTTCTTCCCCGCACCCCCCGCCGCGTCCCCCGACCAGGGCCGGGAAGGGCCGCGGCTTCCTCCGGGGTGACGCCGGGAGTGCGGATTCGGGCCCGCTGGTGGGGTTTCGGCTCCGGGAATTGGATTGCTGCCTCCCGGTTTGTCTGTTACCATACGCCGTCTGCATGTGGTCGGTTTGGAGGGATGGTTCGTCGCCGATGTTCAAACACCTGATCCAGAAGATCGTGGGCACCAAGAACGAGCGGGAGCTGACACGCCTCCGCCCGAGGGTCCAGGCCATCAGTGCCCTCGAGCCCGAGATGCAGCGCCTGAGCGACGCGGACTTCCGGGCCAAAACGGCCGCCTTGCGGGAACGCGTGGCCCAGGCTGCCGGCGGCAACGGGGACACCCAGGCCGTCCTGGAGGAGATCCTCCCCGAGGCGTTCGCCGTCTGCCGTGAGGCCGCCCGGCGCGTCCTCAACATGCGCCACTTCGACGTCCAGCTCATCGGCGGCATGGTGCTGCACGAGGGGAAGATCGCCGAGATGGCCACGGGCGAGGGCAAGACCCTGGTGGCCACCCTGCCGGTGTACCTGAACGCCCTGACGGGCAAGGGCGTCCACCTCGTCACGGTCAACGACTACCTGGCCAAGCGGGACACCCAGTGGATGGGCCCCATCTATCACGCGCTGGGGCTCTCCGTGGGGGTCCTCCAGCACGAGGCCTCCTCCCTGTTCGATCCGACGGTGCGCGCGTCCGACATGCGGATGGCGAACCTCCGTCCCTGCTCCCGCCAGGAGGCCTACCGGGCCGATGTCACCTACGGGACCAACAGCGAGTTCGGGTTCGATTACCTCCGCGACAACATGAAATTCTCGGCCGCGGAGTTCGTCCAGCGCGAGATGCATTACGCCATCGTGGACGAGGTGGACAACATCCTGATCGACGAGGCCCGGACCCCGCTCATCATCTCCGGGCCCTCGGAGGAATCCACCGACAAGTACTACACCATTGACCGGATCATCCCCCGCCTGAAGCGGGCGGCCACCATCACCAGCGGAAAGCTGCACGAGATCGAGGCCACCGCCACCGGCGACTACATCGTGGACGAGAAGGCGCGGACCGTGGCGCTGACGGAGACCGGCGTCCTCACGGTGGAGAAGCTGCTGGGGGTGAAGAACCTGTACGAGCCGGCCAACATCGACATCGTCCACCACGTCCAGCAGGGCCTGCGGGCCCACACTCTCTACAAGCGGGACGTGGACTACGTGGTGAAGGACGGCGAGGTCATCATCGTGGACGAGTTCACCGGCCGCCTGATGCCCGGACGCCGGTGGAGCGACGGGCTGCACCAGGCGGTGGAGGCCAGGGAGAAGGTCAAGATCGAGCGGGAGAACCAGACCCTGGCCTCCATCACGATCCAGAACTACTTCCGCATGTACGGCAAACTGGCGGGCATGACCGGCACGGCCGACACCGAGGCGGCGGAGTTCGCCCAGATCTACAACCTGGACGTGGTGGTCGTTCCCACCAACCAACCCTTGGTCCGGCAGAACCACAACGACGTGGTCTACAAGACGCAGCGGGAGAAGCTGAACGCCGTCGCCGACGAGATCGCGGAGCTCCACAAGATCGGCCGGCCGGTTCTGGTGGGCACCACTTCCATCGAGAAGTCCGAGGCGGTCTCCGCGCTGCTCAAGCGACGGGGGATCCCCCACCAGGTCCTGAACGCCAAGCCCATGTACGCCGAGCGTGAGGCGGAGGTGGTGGCCCAGGCCGGGCGCCTCAAGGCGATGACCATCTCGACCAACATGGCCGGCCGCGGGACGGACATCCTGCTGGGGGGCACCCCGAAGTTCATGGCGACCGACCTGGTGCGCCGGGGAGAGGTGAGCCGGGACGGCCTGGACCCGGCCGAGTACGAGAGGGTCCTGGCCGAGGTGCGGGACATGCAGCGCTACGGCCTGCTGGAGACCGACGACCCGGAGAGCTACGCCGCGGCGCTGGCGCGCGTGCGCAAGCAAACCGAGGCCGAGCACCAGAACGTGGTCGAGCTGGGGGGCCTCCACATCCTGGCGACTGAGCGGCACGAGGCGCGGCGCATTGATAACCAGCTTCGCGGACGCGCCGGCCGACAGGGCGATCCGGGATCGTCCCGGTTCTACCTGTCGCTGGAGGACGACCTCCTGCGCCTCTTCGCCCAGGAGCGCATCGCCAAGATCATGGACAAGCTGGGCATGGAGGAGGGGGAGCCCATCGAGCACCCCTGGGTGACCCGCGCCATCGAGACGGCCCAGAAGCGGGTGGAGGCCCACAACTTCGAGATCCGCAAGCACCTCCTCGAGTACGACGATGTGATGAACACCCAGCGCAAGATCATCTACGGCGAGCGCCGGCAGCTCCTGGAGGGAGAGGACATCCGGGAGGTCGTCGAGGGGATGCTGGAGGAGGTCCTGGACGGGATCCTGGACCTGTACACCAACGAGGAGACCTATCCGGAGGAGTGGGACATGGTCGGCCTGGCGGAGGCGGTCAAGCGCCAGTTCGACCTTCAAGTTTCCTGGACCACGGAGGAGATCGAGGGCCTCACGCGCGTCCTCCTCAAGGACGACCTGCTCCAGAAGACCCAGGGCGCCTACCGGGCCAAGGAGGCGCAGGTCAGCACCGACATGATGCGCTACCTGGAGCGCATGATCCTGCTCCAGGTGGTGGACTCGCAGTGGAAGGACCACCTGCTGGCCATGGATCACCTGAAGGAGGGGATCGGCCTGCGGGGGTACGGCCAGAAGGATCCGCTCATCGAGTACAAGCGCGAGGGCTTCGAGATGTTCGAGGCCATGGAGGCCCGGATCGCCAAGGACGCCCTCGAGTACCTGATGAAGGTCCAGGTGGCCGTGGAGCCCGAACGGGTCGCCCAGGCTGCCGACCTGTCGGGCCTGCCCCTGACGCCGCTCCGGACTCCTTCGGAGCGGCGTCGCGAGCGCGAGGCCACCCCCAGCCGGAGCCTGCGGCCGGCCGCCGCGCCTGCTGTCGCAGCACCCCGGGCCAAGGTCGGCCGGAACGAGCCCTGCCCCTGCGGCAGCGGCAAGAAGTACAAGAAGTGCTGTGGTCACTGACGCGTGAAGCCCGAGGAGCGGGGGCTGAACGTCCCGCGGTTCCTCGCGGTTGAGCGGGGGAGACGGGTGCTCCAGGGTCTCACCGCACCTGCATCGTCGCCATCGGAATCGCCTGCGGGGGGAACGGATCGTTCCCCCCGTTTCATTTTTGCCGGGGACGCATCCCCGGTTCTCCGGGTTCCTTGGGCCAGCCCGACACTGCACGCTGTCATCGTCTTCGCCCTCGCCTTCCTGATTCGCCTCCTGTTCCTCCGCGAGATGGCCCCCCATCCACTGCTGGACATCAACCTGGTCCGCGGCACGGACATGGAGCACTACATCCAGTGGGGCCGGCGGATCGCCGAGGGCGACTGGCTGGGGCGCGGCGAGGGGGCCTTCTATCAGGCGCCGGGCTTCCCCTACTTCCTGGGCCTGATGTTCTCCGTCTTCGGCCCGACGGTGCTGCCGGTTATGGTGGCGCACACGGTGCTGGGGAGCCTCTCGGCCGTCCTGGTGTACTGGATCGGGCGCGGGCTCTTCACCCCTGCGGTCGGCCTCGTGGCGGGGCTGATGGCCGGGGCCTACAGCCTCCTGGTCTTCTTCGGCGTCATCCTGCACAGCACCACGCTGGAAGTCTTCCTCACCTGCCTGGCGCTCCTCACCCTGGTGCAGGCGTCCCGGCGCGGGGGCGGCTGGTGGCTCTGGGCGGGAGGCACGATGGCCCTGGCCGCGCTGGTCCGGCCGAACTTCTTGGTCGTCCCGCCCTTCGTCATCGCCGCCATCCTCCTCCGGGGACGGGGGCAGCCGGCCAGGTCCCTGGTCAAGGCCGCGGGCCTGTTCCTGGCGGGATTCGTCCTGGTCATCGCCCCCGTGACGGTCCGGAACCTCGTCATCGGGAAGGCCTTCGTGATCGTGAGCGGGAGCGGGCCCGAGACGTTCCGCATCGCCAACAGCTACGACTCCCCGCCGCTGAACTTCCGGTATCCCACGCTGCCCCAGATGCCGCTCACCTCGTGGGCGTTCTGGCGGCACCAGATCGTGAAGGGGATCCTGTTCTGGTGGGGGTTCGAGGTGCCGCAGAACGTGAACTACTATCTGTTCCGGACCATGTCGCGGGTCCTGCAGTGGCCGCTCGTCGCCTATTGGGTTATTGTCCCCCTGGCGGCGGTGGGCCTCGTGGCGGCACGCAATCGCTGGCGCGAGATGCTCCCCGTCCTGCTCTTCGGCCTGGGCTACTATCTCTCCGTGGTGGCGTTCCACATCGTCGGACGCTTCCGGCTGCCGCTGGTTCCGCTGCTGCTGCCCCTCGCGGCCTACGCCCTGGCGCTCGCCTGGAGGCTGGCGCGGGACCGCCAGTGGGTGCGGATGGTGCCCGGGGTCATGGGAGCCCTCACGCTGATGCTGCTCACCCGGCCCTGGGGCTTTCCGCTGATCTATCCTGTGGATCACGCGAACTACGGATATATCCTGGCCAACCGGGGGGACCTGGCGGACGCGGTGCGCGAGCTGGATTTCGCGGTGAGTGGCCTGCCCGAGCATCCCAACCTCAACTATGATATGGGCAGGATGCTGCTCCTCCTGAATCGACCCGCGGAGGCCCTGACGCGGTTCGAGCGGGAGATGCAGATCTCCCCGCGGAATCCGGAGGTGTTCCGTCGGGCGGGGCTCGTGGCGGCCCGGCGCGTTGGCGATCCGGCGCGGGCCGTCCGGTACCTGGAGCAGTATCTGGTCCTGGCGCCGGACGAGCCCAGGGCTGAGGAGGTCCGCGGGGAACTGGCGGCGATTCGGGCGAGGGGTGGAACTGATCGCTAGCCCGGATTATGCTGGAAGCCGTCCACGAATAATCCCGAACAGTGCAGTTCAACCGCAAAGCACGCGAAGCACGCAAAGGAACTGCCCATATTCAAAGTGCTGAGCCGGAAAAACTTGGAGACGCGCCCCGGAAGATTTCCGTCCGGAGTCTCCTCTGAAGTGATGAGCGTTGGCGAGTCTTTGCGATCTTGGCGGTGAAATTTTTGGGATAATCACGGGCTAAGGGAGAGATCACATGGGCGAGGCGACGCGAGGAGGAAGCATGTTGACGGTGGCGGGCATTCAACTGGCGTGCGGGGCGGACCGGGAGGAGAATTTCGGCAGGGCCCTGGATCTCGCGCGGATCGCGGTCGAGCGGGGGGCCAGGATCGTCTGTTTCGCCGAGTGCTTCGCCTGGCCCTGGTTCCCGCGCAAGGCGGTGGAGGAGAACCGCAAGCTGGCAGAACCCATCCCCGGTCCCCTGACGCGTTCCCTGCAACTCCTGGCCGAGCAGACGCAGGCGGTTCTCATCGCGCCCGTCTTCGAGTCAGGGGACGACGCCGCCCAGTACAACACCAGCGTGGTGATCGACGCCAGCGGCGCCATCCTCGGCGTCTACCGGAAGAATCATATCCCCGATCTTCCCAACTACCAGGAGCGGTTCTATTTCCGACCGGGGAACCTGGGTTTCCCGGTGTTCCGGACGCGCCACGCGGTGATCGGCGTCCAGACCTGCTGGGACAACTTCTTCCCCGAGGGGGCGCGGGCGCTCGCATTGAAGGGCGCCCAGATCATCTTCTGCCCGACGGCCTGCTCGACCATGAGCGGTGCCGCCAAGTGGGAGCGGGCCATCATCGGCCACGCGGTCTACAATTCCCTCTATGCGGTTCGCGTGAACCGGGTCGGCACCGAGGGGTCCATGACCTTTTACGGGAAGAGTTTCTGCGTGGATCCCAACGGGGACTTCGTCACCGAGCCGACGGGGTCCGACGAGGGGGTGGTCCTGGCCGATCTGGACCTGGACCGGATCA
>METI01000057.1 GCA_001771285.1 candidate division NC10 bacterium RIFCSPLOWO2_12_FULL_66_18 | reverse complement strand
CGGCCCGCAGCTGGGCGAGCTGCTCCTTGGCGGTCGTGAGGGCGGCCACCAGGCGCTCGTTCTGCTGGTGGGCGTGCTCGAGTTGCTCTCGCGACTGGCTCAACTTGTTCCGGAGAAACTCGAATTCCTTCGGCGTCTGCTCCTGGCGGCGGCGCAGGTGGAACATCTCCTCCTCCAGCGCCTTGACCTGCGCCTGCAGACTCTCCATGTCCATCTCGTACTGATCAATCTTCCGCTGATAGGAGGCGTCTGTCTTCGGGAGTTGCCCCGAGAGTTTGCGCATCGTCTTCTGCAGGGAGTTCAGCTTGGTCTCGGAATCACTCATGCTGTCGGGCCTCCGTGAGCGGCTCGTCCACTCTCCCCCGCCATCCCGATGCGCTTGCGGCGAGTCGTGAAAATTCCTCGAGCGCTATCACGATGATGCGAGGTATCTTAAACAGCTTTCGAGGGGTGTCAAGTCTTTTATCGAACTGAAGGCCAAGCATGACGAGACCTTAGAGGGAGACGGTAGGCAAATCGTAGCACGACGATGCACGGCGACGCAACCCCCGCGCAACTGGAAATCGCCGAGGGCCACCAGCGGCGCGGGGGCCCGCGGGCGTCCGGGGGGCACCACCCCCCCCGAGGTGACAACCTCCCGTGTCGGTGTCCAACTTCCACCGGCATCGGTGGGGTGAAACGCCTGGAGCGGATCGGCGGGTTCTCCGGCCAACGGGCCAGCGGCGTAAAACGCGGCAAGGTTCACCGATCCGGCGTGCGAGGCTATCCAGGTAGCCACCAAGACGAGAAAGCGCAAGGGTGCGCCCGCTGGCGCAGTTTGGGCGACTCTGGGTGGCTCAGCTTCCCCGACCCCGGTGGCTCAGTATAGGGTGGCCGCTGACAGCCAGAGAAGGGCTCTCGCGACAGGCAATCTCGGATGCCCTCCAGATCCCGTATCCGATCGTTCTCAGAGTCTTGAGGAAAGCCCAGGTCCCCGCCCGAGACGCACGGCACGACCGCCGCGGGGCCATGGGGGCGGTGAGCTGAGCATGGCGCAACAGCCAAAGGGAGCTTGACAAGGTCAATTTCTTCGGCGTAGAAGGGTCAACGGAAAGCACGGCGGGCGAACAACCGAATACGCTTCCGGAGGGCTCCCGCCTTCCGGTACGCGAGGCCCTGGGTCTGGCTGCCCGCCGTGCCCCAGGGTCTTGCTGTTTTCTTGGAGGTATGAAGACGTAGGGAGGCAGGTGCCCAGGATGACCAGGCCGCCGCCGCAGGTCCTTGGGTTCACCAGCGAGAATGATTTCAAGGCGTACTTCTTCAAGCACTTCGTCTGGGCGAAGGTGTTCGCCTCCCGGGGTGGCACGCAGGTGCGCGTGATCTTTACCGCCCACAACTGGGCCCATGTGTTCTGGAGAAACGGACAGTATTTCGATCTTGAGCGGGCTGAGCGGATGCCGTGGATCTTCGAGGCACTTCAGAGGCCAGAGGAGATTCGACAAGCCCACGTCAAGGGGCGGGAGGTCTACCTACTTACCGGGTCCGGTTGGGGCGAGGACTTTGCGGTGGTGATACAGCCTCCAAACCGCAAGGGAGTGTCACACTTCATCACGGCATACTCAGCCGGAACGAGTACGATTTTGAAGATCCGGACCAACCCGCGGATCTGGCCATAAAAAACAAGCGGCCAGGGGCTGCTTTCGCAGGTCCCTGGCCCATCCAGGCAATGACCGACTTGCGCGTGTCGGCTCGCCCGAAACCACGGTTTCCCGTGTCTCCTGGTTGGGGCGACAATGGAAGCTTCATACTCTGGGCGGGAAAAGTCAAGGGGAATTTTCGGATCGTAGGATCTCAGTGAAACTGGCGGGGTAACCACCCATCCCCGGCCTCCCGTTCGCGACGGAGAAGGGCCCGCGGGGTCATGGGATCAGTTGGCGGCCGTGCGGTCGGGGCCTTGGTCTTTCTGGAGCCGACCCTGGGCGGGGAGAGAAGAAGAGCAAGCACTTGGGGTGGCACCGAATCCGAGGGAGGCCAAAGGCACAAGCGCCACGACTGGGTGCCACATATCAGCGGAGGGACTACCCCATGAGCGACCAGGGCCAGGCCCAGGAGGATGAGCCGCAGGGACCGGAACACCGTGGTCTTGATCGAGCGGTTCGAGATTGGCGTCGGATGCCCGTGTCAGTGAAGCAGGAACTCCTTGGCGTGGACCTCCGCATGTTCTACTGTCAGTGCTGCCCGCATCGGCCGAGCGTTGTGTACCCGGAACTTCACTACCCACGGACCAACTGCGACTGTTGTCCGCGTCCAATTCCCGTGGATCAAGCCAATCCAGTTGGCAGGTGTCGGAACTGTAAACGACGGGATTGGGAAAATGCACTTGCGGGGGGCTTCGTCGGGTTGTGTGTGGGCATGTGGCTAACGCTGCTCCTGGGTTCCCTTTTCCGGTGACGGAGACAAGGGGAGCCGGCATGAATCCCCCACCACTGAATTGCCTCCGACCTGCCCATCCTGCCCTGCTGCTGGTGGCCAATCCGGATGGGACCCCGAAGTTGGCGCCCGACGAATATCGGGTGATGGATGATCTGGTGTACGGAGACATCCTGGATCTCGACCCGGGCACCCTTCTCCCAACGTGGGTGCCCTGGAAGGATGAGGACGGGAAAGGGATGACGTACCAGGAGCGACTGGAAGCATTCCGGGATGTCTTCAGCAGCATCCTCCGATCCCGGGGGCTGTCACAGAGTGATGCGGCTACGCCAACGGAGAAGGCATTGACGCCGGAAGCGGTTCTCTCCGCACTGCGCTTTCTTCGATCCGTGCTGCATTCGATCTGAATGCGCGTCTCTGGCAGGGGCAAAGTTGAACAACCTCATAGCCTTGATCCATTCCGCACCCTCACTCGACGGAGGACAGGGCGGCTCCCGACCGCCTTGGGCGCGGGATCCCCTCGGGGCTCCTGCGGGAGGAGCACATGACCCACCGACCGAAGAACCCAAAATCCACCTTCGGGATACCGCTCGCTAGGATCACTCTTCGCAGGAGGAAGCGGCCCATCAGGGCCCAGGATCTTAGGGAGGTTGTGGGGCTACTGGACCACCCTCAGTTTCGCGCCGACACTATGGCCATCCACGCGGCCCTTCTCCCGCGACCAGAGGGGGCGATGCCCCGCACGAAAGAGGAGATCAATCAACGCGGCGGGTTGATCTTTCGATTTGGCTTCGAGGAAGCACGAAGGCGGGAGTGGTTTCACGCACCATCCACCCCTTACGGGCAGGCCATCCTCTCGGGGATGGTCCCGCCCTTTTACAAGAGGTGGGGTGTCTTCCCGCCGTTGGGCGTGGACCTCCAGGATCCCGCTGAGAGCCGTCAGGGGGAGCGCGGCGCCTACATCCTGGGAACGGGAACGTGGGGACTCATCCCCGTCTATCCCTGGACAACGGAGGCTGAGGTACAAGCGGCGCGACGGCGGATTAAGGAGCGGATTAAGGAGAAGGCCCAAAATGTGCACCAGGACACAAGAGCCGAACGCCGCCGCATGCAGGTTGCCGGCTGGCTTGCCATACACTCCGATGCCAGAGGGCAACCCATCCCTCGGGCCTTGATTGCCCAAACAGTCTGGGGGCGGAAGACCGGCCTCCGCCGGCCAACACAGGCGCAAGCAATTGCCAAACTCTCAGAAGACCGCGAGGCCGAGTTGCTGCGTTCCTTCAGGGCGAAAGGCCTCTCCGATGGTGAGGCGGAACGCCGAGTGTACCGACGCGCCAGGGGCAGCGAGGCGAATGCCGTTGCGCAGGTGCGCCAAGCACGGCGGCGGTACAGTCAGTCCGTCGAGGCTTCCTTGGCGCGACTCGATCACCCCGAGGAGGGTGACCCGTTGGCTTTCGCCCTCACTATGGCGCTGCGCGCCGCTTTCGTCTCTCGAGATTCCACTCAAGTCCACCGCTGGCTCACGTCCCTCTTTCAGGGTTTGGTGACTGCCCGCTTGGCGTGACATAAAACCCCGCCTTTTCTGTACGGACCCTCCCCGCCACCGGATGTCTTAGAATGCGCCTCGATGCTGCTCAGTCTTCGTACGCAGCGGGGGAGGCGCACATGCTCTATACCGTTGAAGAAGCCGCCCAGCGATTGCGGCTCTCGGCCCACACAGTCCGGGCAGCCATCCGGGTGGGTACGATTCCGGGCGTTCGCCTCGGCCGGCGGGTGAGGATTTCGGAGGACACGTTGGCCGCTCTTGAGAAGGTCGGCCACCCGCTGTTGACCAAACGCCCACCCGAAGTGCAGCGATGAGCGCGAGGATGACCCCGTCCAGCAACCTGCGTGCGGCGAGCGGGGACGCTCGGTATGCGTATGTCCCGGCGTGGATGTTCGACTCTGGGCTGGTAGGTGGGATAACCCATGCTGAACTTCGGCTGTTGCTCGTCCTCCTTCGCCATGCGAACCCCAAGGGACAGGCATACCCGTCGCGTGAACGAATTTGTAAAGTCGCAAAGCTGTCGCGGGGCCGATTTGCTGAGGTGTACGCCAGGCTGGAAGGCCGGGGAGTTGTGCGGCGTCATCGGTTTCGTAAGGGGGGAGAACGGTGGGCGAGGTGGCACTACACCGTCGCGCTGCGAGGTCCTTAGTGTCCGCGCAAGAATAACTTCCAGTTCTCGGCCTCTACTGCCTCGGGTGGATCGTGTAGTTCCGAAGCGGCTGGATCTCATGCGGGCGGATGTCAAGCGTCGCCATCACAGCATCCGGGATCTTGACTCCCTTTGCGTATTGCTGGGTGACGAGCTGCGCGGTGACACGCAGGCCCGTTTCCGTCCGCGTGGTGCTGATGTGATTGATCATCGTCTCGTAGCTGCGGAGCGGACAGCCCGCCCAGTTCTTGCTGATCTCGCTGAAGAGCCGGTGCTCGATCGGGTTCCACTTCGACGCGCCGGTGGGATAGTGGCAGACCGTGATGCTGAGGCCATGCACATCGCAGAGGCGAGTCTGCAGCGTGTACTTGAAGGCCCGGTTGCGCGGACCGTTGCTGCCACCGCCGTCGGCCAGCACGAGCAGTTCCGTGGCCCCCGGGTAGCGTTCCCGCCCTTCCGCCTCCCACCACCTCGTGATGTTCTCCGCCGCGAACTCGGGCGTGTCGTGGGACGTGCCCACGAAGACGGCACCCCGGTTCGCCCGCTCGTCGTAGATTCCGTAGGGACTGGCCATCCCCACGGCGTCGGACCGGAAGTCGTGATCGTTGACGAGCTCCGGGGTCCGGCTCCAGGCCGTGCCCGCGTTCTTGAAGTTGCCGACCAGCTCCTTCTTCTTGGAGTCGACGCTCACAACCGGCAGGGCCCGCGCGGCGAAGCTCGTCCGTTGCCCGGAGAGGTATGCGAACTGCTCGTTCCGATCCGGGCCGGAGCCGCGGGAGAGCTGCTTGCGGTTGCCGCGGAGGGAGAAGTCGAGATCCTTGAGAAGCCGGGCCACCGTCCTCGGGCTGACCTGGATGGCCAGGGTGCGCAACTCCGTTGCGATCTTCCGGGTCGTCCGCCGGGTCCATTTGAGCCCCAAGCAGGGGTCGCCGGCCACGTCGTGCTGCATCAGGTCCTCGATCCCCGCGATCACCTCGGGCGTTTTTTTTCCACGGGCTTCCGCCCCCCGCCCCTCCGGCGCACCCGCTCCAGGTCCACGTCTCGCGAGAGGAGCTGCTGTCGCCCCGTCGCCACCGTGCCCGGATCCAGGCCGAGGAGAGCGGCGACCCGCCGGTCGCCGCCGTGCCCCAACTTCGCGGACTCCAGTCCGGCGTACAGCCGGCGCTGCCGCTCGTCGAGGAGCGAGAAGAAGAGGATGATCGCCGCCTTGAGCTCGTCGGGGACCACCCGGACGCCGGCGCCGAACGCGAGAGCCGAGGGCTGCGTGTCCCACACCTGTCGCGCCCGGCCCTGGTCCCGCCGCACCGCGCGGTCCGCCGCGAAGTGGACGAAGCGCCCCGCGACCTGCTCGCGGAAGATCCGCCCTTCTCGCGCGAGCTTCCGCAGCGCGTCCTTCACCCCGACGCAGAGCACGGTCTCGAGCTCGTCCGTGGCGTACCCGGCCTCCGACGCGCTGACGAGAGTCTCGCACGTCCGCAGGAGCGTCCCGTGCTTGGAGAACCCCACGGACCGGCACGACCAGAGCCCCAGCGCGTCGAAGCGGGCGATCTCGTCGAGGGTGTAGTACTTCCCGCGATGCGAATAGCTCGAGTGGTAGGCGAGGGCCCGGAGCTTGCGGAAGACGGTCATGTCGACGTCCGTGCCGAGGGCGGCCTTGAGCTCGGGCATGGTCGCGATCTGCTGGTCCAGGAGCAGGCGGCGCAGGCGCTCGGCATCCATGGGCAGCTCCGATGTTAGAGTTACGCATCTCTAAGCGTAATCCTAACATCTCTGCCGCCCCTCCGTCAAGTGCGGGGGAAGGAGGCACCGCGTCCTGGTGTCGTTGTGGCGCAAGGGATCGAGGCCAAGAGTGTCGAAGTCAGGCACAGGAGATCACCGTCGATCGCGCGTCAGAGTTGCGCCAAGTCCTCTGGAGTTATTCTTACGCGGGACCTTATGGTCACCCGGCGGGTGACGCTAAGGATGATGTGGGTCCTTATCGTCACCGAGACGATGACGCTAAGGAGCCGCGCGGGCCAGACACGACGTCACCCAACGGGGGCGCACTAGGTCACCCAACCGAGGTGGAGGACGTCACCCAACGGGTGACGTTAACATCTCAGAGAACATCACAGAGAACACTCAAGAGCGCCGCTCGCTCCGCTCCGCCGCACCAGGGGGCGGCTCCGCGAGCGGCGCCCAATCAAGACGAGGCGTGGAGGGCAGAAATCCGGAAGGTTTACAATCTCCTCGAAGAGAAAACCCGATGACGGAGGTCCGATGCGCGCCCGTGGGTTAGCCACCGTTCAACACCTGGCGGTCCGTGGCCTGCTCACCTGGGAGGACGGCGCACCGAGGCCGCGCGGGATTCCACCGGAGCTGGCCCAATCAGTCCAGGAGGACCGACGCACCATTGAGGCCGTCCTACGCCGAGCGGCGGTTTTCTCGCGGCAACTGGCGACCGCAAGCCTAGACCCGTTCGTCAGGTTTCGGGACCCGAAGTGGACGGCGGAAGGCTGTCCGTCCTGCGGCGGTCCGGTCGGTGAGCATAAGCTACGCTGCGAGCTGTGCGCCGTCGCCGTGAGCCTAGCCCTGGACGGGACGCCGTGACCCGCGAGCATACCGGCGTCTGGACGGGCCCGGGGATCCTGGCCCTGGTGGACGCGGAGTGGGTCCACTACCTCCCCCAGGACGTGCCCCAAGACCTCCGGGAACGAGCGACGGTTATGGGAGTAACCGACCGCCCCCGCATCAGCATCCGGCTGGCGGAAGACCGGCCCTCGGCCCTGGATCCGGCGTGCCAAGGGCCAAGCGGGCGGGAGCGGAAAGGAGGGTAAGGATGGGCCGGAGGTGTACGGCATGCGCCAGTCCACATAGGGCTGATATTGACCAGGCCTTGGCGAGCGGGCAGGCAATCGCGGGAATAGCGCGGGATTTCGCGGTATCTGAGGACGCCCTTGCCCGCCACCGAGAGGCCCACCTACCAGGCGCCCTGGTCAAAGCCTCGGAGGCGGCGGAAGTGGCGCGCGCGGACACCCTCTTGACCAAGATTCAATCCCTCGAAGCTGAGGCGAAGCGCATCGGGGCGAAGGCTGAGAAGGAAGGGGACCTTCGGTGCGCGCTCGTGGCGGTGCGGGAATTGACTAGGATCGTTGAGTTGCTGGCCAAGCTCACGGGTGAGTTGGAGAGGCCAGCCCCGAAGCCTGTCCGCCTCACTGTCAGATGGGAAAAAATCAGCCTGCCCGACGGTTCCGAGGGTACGCAGCGGGTGGTGGAATTCGGAGAGTGATGGGCACGCCGCCCCCTCCGGGCCTGATTCCGGTCGCGCTCGGGAAAGGCTGCCTCCTCCTGCTGACAGCGCCCGAGTTCGAGCGAGCCCTGGCCCGGGGCAAGGTGTACCGAAGGCGGGTGGCCTTGGCTGAACGGTGCGGCCAGTCTTCTGAGTACCGCAGTGATGGGGCTGCGACGGTAGGCGACAAGCCACAATGCGCATCATCGAGGCCGTGACAATTCAGTGGGACCCGGATCTCTACCTCGACCTCCGGGCCTTGACTCGCTACCTGTCCTTGTCCCGCCGAACCCTCCAAGACCTCGTGAACGACCCCGCCGATCCGTTGCCCACCTTCAGGATCGGCGTCAAACTCGTGGCCCGCCGCGGCGAGGTGGACGCCTGGATGTCCCGCCGGCGGAACCACAAGCCCTTAGAGGCCGCCCGCCTGGCTGCTGCTGATGCCCGTGCCCTCCTGCACGCCCGCCCCCGAAAACAACGCTTGACATCATCGCGCTATCGCGCTAAACTGTTAACCATGAGGAAGAGACCGACCACCCAGGGGAAGGAGGTGAGGATCGTGCGGCTCTCGGTGTATCTGTCCGAGGACTTGCACCGGGCCATCATGCACCGGTGCGTTGACGAGAACATTTCCTTCACCAAGTTGGCGGAGCGGCTGCTCCAGGACTACCTCAAGACCGCGCTCAAGAAGAAAGGGGGCCGGTGATGGGTGTGAAGCTCCAGAGGCCCGGGGATC
Source organism: candidate division NC10 bacterium RIFCSPLOWO2_12_FULL_66_18 (assembly GCA_001771285.1). GTDB lineage: Bacteria > Methylomirabilota > Methylomirabilia > Methylomirabilales > 2-02-FULL-66-22 > 2-02-FULL-66-22. The sequence continues at coordinate 22,150 of METI01000057.1, read as the reverse complement.
CCGGACACCCGGGGGGGAACCGCCGCATCTACGTCCGGGTCAACTACAAGGGCACGCGCAAGACGCGGGTCTTCAACTCCACCAAGGCGGCCGAGAACTACGCGGGCCAGGTGGAGGCGATGTTGAAGCTGGGCAAGATCGAGGATGTCTTTGCCGAGCCGATCCCCTCCCCTGCCGCTCCTGCCCCCACTTTCAAGGAAGCGGCCGAGCGCTGGTGGGCCATCGAGTCGGCCACCATGAAGGGCGGCACGCAGGACACCTACCGGAACATCCTGGACAAGCACCTGCTGCCGGCCTTCGGAGCCCGCTCGCTGGCAGATATCACGATCCCCGACATTGAAGCGTGGTGGGCCGGGTTGCGGTCGCAGGGCTATTCCCACAAGCGGCTGGCCACCATCCGGGGCATTCTGACTGGCATCTTCCGGCGCGCCGTGACGGCGGGGATTGTCAACCGGAACCCTGTCGAGGCCATCGCGGGGCGGATGGGGCGGGAAGATCGGGAAGTGCGGCAGGCGGAGTGGCTGACGGAGCCGGAACTGACCAGGCTCTTGGCCCTGGCCGAGGGGCGGGAGCCGAAGTACCACCCGCTGCTGCTCACCATCGTCAGCACGGGGCTCCGGCTGGGGGAGGCCCTGGGGCTTCAGGTCGGCGATGTGGACCTGACGCGGCGGACCCTGGCGATCCGGCGGGCCATCCGCAAGCACCGGGTGGGGAACCCGAAGAGCGGGAAGCCGAGGACGGCCAGCCTGCCCCCCTCCACCGTGACGGTTCTGCGGGGCTGGCTGGACACGATCCGGGCCGAGGCGGCAGTCAGGGGCCAGGAGGCCCTGTGGCTGTTCCCCGGGGCTACGGGCCAGCCGATTGAGGACAAGTGCCCCGGCCAGGCGTTGCGCCGAGTCCTGAAGCTGGCCGGCATCCCCCGGCCGCTCCGAATCCACGACCTCCGGCACACCTACGCCAGCCTGGCCCTCCAGCGGGGGGTGCCCCTCTTGGTCGTCTCCCGCCAGCTTGGACACGCCAGCATCGCCATCACCGCCGACACCTACGGCCACCTGGTGCCGGATGCCACCCGGGAGGCCGCCGAGGCCTGGGAGGCCATTCTGGACGGCGTGTCCCGCAACCCCCGCGCAACTCCTGAGACAGAACCCACCTAACCCCTCGAAAAGACAGGCGGGGGTGTCAAGTCTTTTCTCCCCGTCGGATTTCCATACGAGGCCCCAGCATCACGCTCGGCGCGTCGCCGTTCGACGACGGGGGAGACGGATCCTTCTCGGAAGGGGAACCTCAAGGAACCCCCTGGCCACAAACACGAATGGCTGGGGAGTGCCCAGCCATTCGAACGTGCCAGCCGTCGCTCGGGTTCCCCCGACACGCGGGGGATCAGTGGCTACACGTCCCTCACCCGCCGCTGCTGCACCGGCTACAGCCGCCGCCCGACCCGACGAACTTGAACTCCCCCTTGAAGGCGAATGTGGAAAACTGCTTGGTCAGCTTCCCACCCTCGCACTTCGGGCAGGCCACCCGGCTGCGGCTGGAGGGGACCCGCTTCTCGAAGGCGTGCGCGCACGCATCACAGATGAATTCGTAAATCGGCATCAGGATTCTCCGGGTTTCCTCGGCCCGTCCCGGGCGGCCAGGAGGTTCTATTCGCCGCCGCGCTGGACGTAGCTCTTCACAAATTCCTCGGCGTTCTCCTCCAGGACGTCATCAATCTCGTCCACCAGCTTGTCCATGTCCTCTTTCAGCTTCTTCCCCTTCTCCGTGACCTTGGCAACCGGCTGTCCGCCTTCCCCGGCCGGCGGCCCCTCGGTCCGTTTATGTTTCCGCTCTTGCTCCGCCATCGTCCTCCTCCTTCTTTCCCGCCAGCGGCGGGGCCCGATCACCGGGTCGCCACCCAGATCAGGTGCGGCAGTTCCGGGAGCAGCACCTTGCAGAGGGCCAAGCGGACCGCCTCCTCCGACCCCGGGAGACAGCAGACGACCTTCCCCCGGCTCACACCGCACAGCGCTCGGCTCAGCATGGCGGCGCTGCCGACCTCCCCGTAACTCAGCCAGCGGAACAGCTCGCCGAAGCCCGGCAGGACCTTCTCCAGGAGGGGGGTCACGGTCTCGATGGTCAGATCGCGCTGGCCGGCCCCGGTACCGCCAGTCACGATTAGGCACTGCGCCGAGCCCTGGAGGAAGCGCCGCACCCCCGCCTGGATGCGCCAGGGCTCGTTTGTCACCACCTCGTAATCCAGCAGGCGATGGCCGGCCTCGTTCAGCAACTGTTGGATGAGGCGTCCCGATGCATCCGTCGACTCGGTCCGACTGTCGCTGACGGTCAGGACTGCATAGCCCACGCATCCGACTGCCTGAGCACTGGCCCGGTGATCTGGGGCACCCATGACATCCACCTCAGAGGAGAAAGGCTCCACCCGCGCTCGCCGCCAGCGCCCCGCGGGCGGCGAGCGTCCTGCTGAATCCTCCGCAGCCCTCAGGGACTGCTACGCGAGGTCCTGTTGGATCCTGAGGACCGTGGAGTAGTCGATGCCGGTCTGGGCCGAGAGACGGAGGAGGTCCCGCTCTGTGATCTTGCTCCCCCGTTTCATGATGGCTTGAAGTTCCCGGCGGATGACCTCCAAGGCCTCTTCACCCTTCACGTGCATGCACGGCTCCTTGCCGCAGGGCTACTGGTTCATCCGGATGACTGGAGCGGACAGCGCCTCCTCGTGGATGCGCTCCGTCAGTGCCTTCGCGACCCGTCGGAACGCGTCCCCCACCGGAGAATCGGGACGCGTGCTCAGGATCGGTTCACCCCGGTCGCTCGCCTGGCAGACGACCGCGTGCAGCGGGATCTCGCCCAGGAAAGGGACTCCCAGCTGCTCGCTGGCCTTGCGGGCGCCGCCCTGCCGGAAGATGGCGGCGGGCGTCCCGCAATGTGGGCAGATGAAGGTACTCATATTCTCGAGGATGCCCAGGATCGGGACCTTGAGCTGCCGGAACATCGCCAGGGCCTTACTGGCGATCTGCATGGCCAGATCCTGTGGCGTCATCACGATCACCGCCCCGGTCAGTGGCAACGACTGTGCCAGCGTGAGTTGGGCGTCGCCCGTCCCCGGCGGGAGGTCGATGAGCAAATACTCCAGCGGGCCCCATTCCACGTCCTGCAGGAACTGCTGGATCGCCCCAGACACCATGGGTCCACGCCAGATCACGGGGGCGCCGTCGGGCATCAGGAACCCGAGGGACATCAGCCGGACCCCATGCGCCTCGAGTGGGAGGATCTTCTGCCCGTTACTTTGCGGCATCCGGTTGATGCCCATCATCATGGGGATGCTGGGCCCGTAGATATCGGCGTCCAAGAGACCGGTGGCGGCCCCCGTTTGCGCCAGGGCGACCGCCAGGTTCACACTCACGGTGGATTTGCCGACACCACCCTTCCCCGACGCGATGGCCACGCTGTATTTGACGCCGTCCAGGGCCGCCAGGCCTGAACCGGTAGGATGTGCCGCCATGATGAAGTCTCCATTCCCGCGCCGCCCGCTCGCCGCGCGCCGACGATCACCGGCCGGATGCACCCCGCCGGAATCCCCCGTTCATCACCGGTCCGCCGGAGCCGTCCCGGAACACCGGACACTGACTGCACTGCAGTTCCTGCGGGAGGCCGATGATGTCCCAGCACGGGGCGAACCGGAGCAGGCGCTTGACCCCTTCGATGCTCACCTTCTCCGTGTGGATGAGCCGGCGCAGGCACTCCAGCCACTGCACGTCCCCGGCGCAATAATATCGCTCCCGGTTACGGCGTGCCGGCTTCACCAGACCATGGGATTCGTACAGTCGGAGGGTTTGTTCCGTGACGCCCAGAAGGTCGGCGACAACCCCGATGGGGAAGCAGGCCCCGTGGTCCCTTGGGGCCTCCACCAGAGCCGATGCCACGCGGCGAACCTCGGCGGGCTTTTTCATCTCAAGTGGAAGCTTGACCTCCGTTGCTAACCGTAACTTTAGATACCAGAGCAATGCCGGACTGTCAAGAGTCGGTTCCGAGGGATTTCCTGTTCGGGGGTCACGGGCTCCGCTCATCACCCTGCCCCGAGGGCGAAGGCATGGGAAGCGAGAACTTCCGGAGCGGGCCTTCCCGGGGTTCGCGAACTGGAGGGGTTGGGATGCTCTGTTCAGCGGGCGCCTTTCCACCGATCGGGAACGGCACGGGTCGGACCACAGGTCTTGCGAGTCGGTCCTGGCCGGGCTTCCATAGGCGCCATGAATCGCGCCAGTCGGAGTGCCACAGGCGGTGCGGGTCAGCGCCGGTCGAAATGCCACAGGCGGTGCGGGTCAGCGCCGGTCGAAATGCCACAGGCGGTGCGGGTCAGCGCCGGTCGAAATGATTGATCAGCCGGAGAAACTCCTCGCGGGTCCCCTTGGAATCCCGGAAGGCACCCAGCATGCAAGAGGTGATGGCCTGGCTGTTCTGCTTCTCCACGCCGCGCATCATCATGCAGAAGTGGTACGCCTCGATGACCACCGCGACCCCGGCCGGCTGCAGCGCCTCCTGCAACGCCTCGGCGATCTGGGTGGTGAGCCGCTCCTGGACCTGGAGGCGGCGGGCGAACATGTCCACCAGGCGGGCCAGCTTGCTGAGTCCCACGATCTTTCCCGCCGGCAGGTAGGCGATGTGCGCCTTGCCGAAGAAGGGCAGCAGGTGGTGCTCGCACAGGGAGTACAGCTCGATGTCCTTGACCACCACCATCTCGTCATAGGGCTCGGTGAAGACCGCCCCGTTCAGAACGTCTGCGACCGTCTGGCCGTATCCCGAGGTGAGGTAGCTGAACGCCTTCGCCACGCGTTCCGGGGTCTTGGTCAGGCCTTCCCGGTACGGATCCTCGCCGAGTTCCTTCAGCAAGTCTTTGACCAGCTGTTCGATCATGCTGGGCCTACTTTCTGGCCCCGGTCGGCCGGGGTCGTGAACACCGGGCGCGCCAGCCCGTCCGCGCCGTCGCGATCCAGGTCAAAAAAGTTATTCGGCGTTTCCTCCAGGCGCAGGTGGCACAGCCGACCCGCCGGGAGGGCGCCGTCCAGGATGCGCCAGAGCAGGGCCACCAGCACCTCCGAGGTGCTGGTGGGGCCGTCTGTGGGGGTGATCAGGTGGTCCAGGGTCATTCGATCGAAGCGCCGAAGGACCTGGGTCCGCACCACCGCATCCAGTGCCGGCCCGGCCTCGACCCAGCCGGTCTCGGGCGACACGGGTCCCCGGATGGTCACCTCCAGCCGATAGGTGTGGCCGTGTCCGTTGGGGTTGTTGCACCGTCCATAGATCCGCGCGTTGTCGGCCAGGCTGAATCGGGGGTTGTGCAGCCGGTGGGCCGCCGAGAACCCATAGGACCGGGTGATCTCCACTACCGGCACCCCGCCTGCCGATCGCTCCGGCTCAGATTCTCTCGGCATGTCCGGCATGCTCTCCGTAGTAGTCGACGAAGAAGGACCCATTCTCGTGCAGGCGAATCCGGTGCAGCCGGTGCCCCTGGCGTCCCTCGAGGCGGGCTTCCAGGAGCTCCCAGATGACCACCGCCAGGTTCTCGGGTGTGGGGTTCTTCTCCTTGAAGTAGGGGACGTCCTGGTTCAGATCCTTGTGATCGAAGCGATCCACCACCGCCTCGATGATGAGATCCTTCAGGGCCTTGAGGTCCATCACCATCCCCGTATCCGGTGACGGCTCGCCTTCGACGGTGACCTCCAGGATGTAGTTGTGACCGTGAACGTTGCCGCACTTCCCGAAGACCCGCCGGTTCTCCTCCTCGCTCCATCGGGGATTCGCGTATCGGTGCGCGGCGCAAAATTCCACCCGCTTCGTGACCTGGATCATCCCCCACCCCCTGCACTGGGACTGCCCACGGGTTCGCCTCCCGCCACCGGGGAGACGCCCGGAGACATGTGGGTCAGGCGCCGAGCCGACGGCTGACCGTTCAGGGCGGATCGAACTGTCGCCAGGAACGATGCCGCCACCCGGTCGGCGCGATAGCGTTCGACCTTCCGCCGACCCGTCTCCCCCATCGCCCGGCGCAGGCCGGGGTCGCAAAGCAGGCCTCCGATCGCGTGTGCCAGGGCCGCTGGATCCTCCGGATCCACCAGCAGGCCGGTCTCCCCGTCCGCCACCGTTTCCGGGACGGCGGCCGCCCGGGCGGCGACAATGGGTTTGCCGCACGCCATGGCCTCCAGGAAGACGATCCCGAAGCCCTCCTGCCGGCTCGGGAGGCAGAAGATGGCGGCGCGCCGATACCGGTCCACGAGATCCCGCCGGGGAATCGTCCCCAGAAACGTGACCCGATCCCTTAAGTCGAGGGCGTCTCTCAGCCGTTCCCACGCGCGCCGGCATGGGCCCTCCCCGACGATCCACGCCTGGAACGGGACGCTCGCGTCCCGCAGGAGAGCATAGGCGTTGAGGAGGACACCGAGGTTCTTCCGCGGATACATGTGCGCCACGGTCAGGATCGCGGGAGGGTCCGCCTGGGCCTCGGGAGACGGTGGGTCTGTCTCCGCCCACACCTGGAGGTCAATCAGTTCCGGGACGATGACAATCCTGGAGGCCGGGACGGCATAGGCCTGCACGATCCGCTCCCGGGAATACCGGCTGGTGGCCACCACCACGTCGGCGCGCTGGACGGCCAGCTTCTCCAGGGCCGCCTGAAGACGCAGCGCCGCGCGCACGGCGCCGCGCTCGTTGGTGAGTTCATCGGCAATCACCCCCTTGATGCTCGCGATGTAGGGGGAGTCCTTCTTCCGGGCGTAGTGAAAGCCGTCGAGATCGAAGCCCACGACCCAGTCATATCGGCCCCGCCGAAGGCGGGGGGCGACCCAGAGGTTGAAAAGGATCCTCTTGGCCGTGAAGCTGGGTGACCAGCATGCCGGGGCATGGATCTGCACCCAGATGTTCTGCTCCTGGAGCGACCGGGCGAGCTGGCTGATGCCAACGTACGTCCCGCTCCCCTCTGCCACGGAAAGCGGGGTGGATGTCACGAACGCCAATCGCGCGGGCCCCCGGAGGAGCAGGTCCGGATATTGCCCGATGTCAAGTGAGGAGGAACTGGGCATGTTTGGCCGGAGATGGATGGGTTTGGGGAGCTGTCCCGGAAGAACCCAGTGCGCCCTCCCGCGCACATGTGGGGCTGGCAGCGCCCGTTTGAAAGACCGTTGGACGCTAATATGCGAACCCTGAAAGTGTCAAGCGAAAAGGCCACGATCGAGCGAGCCGACCCACTCCTCCACTGCTTAAACATCCAAGGGTTGAAAGGGTTCCAGCCTCTCGCCAATCCGGATCGTCGGGAGCTCCATCCTTCTCTCATGACTGTTATAAAGGTATCGCAGGCTTTACGGCAAATGCCGCATCGGGTGCTCCGAGTGCGACTTTTTTGGTCGGAGCGGAAAAAATTCCCGGTCACAGGATCTGGCCATGGATTCCCACCGCTCGGAGAAGAATCAAGATATTTCGAATAGATAGCAGCATTCTGATCAGAAATTCTTCCAGCACTAACTAATGGCACGCAACCTGCAATGCGGAATCTTCAAACAACCAGCATGCATCAAAAACAGAAATCTGTGAAGACTCACAGCTTTTGGGAGAGATGATGAAGCCAGTCGCTTCACGTCAGTTGATTGCGGGAACAGTCCACGTCAATCTCAAGCCGGGCTGCTCAGAATTGGTCGGCCACTGTCCGACGTGTAGCTCTCGCCTCAGTGTGGAGGTTCGCTCCGACGGCACCTTCGGCAACCTGGTGGCGTGCATGCGCTGCAAAGAGATCTACCGGGTCGAACCGGACGAGGCCCCTGTCCCATCGGGGGGCCACCCCCGTGGTTTCGGGGTCTCCTATGCAGTGAATGGGGGATGGGACGTCTCTTCCATCATGGAATACCTCTTCGACAACGTGGGACCCGTGAATCCCGTTGCCGACGGTTTTGTGTGCCAGCCGGACGAGTACCATACCGACTTCCCCACCATCACGGTGAACGAGCAGGCCCGGACGGTCCGCTTCGGCCTGTTCGGGAACTACCTGGAGCGCGAGGCGGGCGCCATCATCAATCAGGTGGTTTCGGAATTCGGGAGCAAGTTCCAGCTCGACCTGCATCCGCTGGTCTTCGAGCGGTGGGAGTATCGGGACGAGACCAAGGGCTTCGCCCTCGTCGAGCGGCGACCCCTCGGAACCCTCTTGCGGGAACGGATCACGCGCCAGGCACGAGCGTAACCCCCAATCCAACCCCTCTCTCATCTTTCATCCAGCTCCGGTGACGGCCCAGGGTTTCCCTGCTCCTGCGGGGGACTACTGCAACGGGGCTCCCGACGTCACTGGTCCCCCTTCCCTGGCGGCCCTTCCAAAGGCAGGAGGCCCCGCTCCCGCAGCGGCGTCCCCACCACCTCGACGAACTGCTTCAAGATCCTGGCGGTGAGCCCCCAGACGGTGTCGCCGTCGTACTCATAGAAGAAGACGGTGACCGGGCGACCCTCCCGCTCCCAGACCTCCTCCCGGAATGGCGCGCCGCAGAGCAGCGCCGCGATCGGCAGGTGAATCAGCCGTTCGATCTCGAAGGGCTCCAGGCGGTAGGGGTACGGGGAGGGAACGAAACCCACGAACGGTCGGACCACGTGCCGGGAGGTGACCGTGGCCGTATCGTCCAGCCTCCCGACGATCCCCACATCCTCCGGCTGGAGCCCGATCTCCTCCCGGGCCTCGCGCAGCGCCGTGCCCAGGAGGTCCCCGTCGGACTCTTCGTAGCCGCCGCCGGGGAAGCTGATCTCCCCCTTGTGGGTCGGAACGAGATCCGTGCGTTTCGTGAGGACGAGATGGGGGCCCGACTCGTTCTGGTACAGGGGCAGGAGAACGGCCGCCTGTCGGAACCCCGGACGGTCCGCCTGGCGAGCGGTTCGCTGGCGGAGGATCTCGGTGATGCCGTCCTTCAAGTTACCCGGAACGCTCCTCGCAGGCTCGGCACCGCCCCTGAGTCGCCCGCCTGCCTCGTGCTCCCCGGTCCCTTCCCGCGACATAGCGTCCGCCTTCATGCCAGCAGGTCGCGGCGCATGTTCTCGAACTCCTCCCGGGTGATCTCGCCCCGGGCGTAGCGCCGCTTCAGGACCTCCAGCGCTGTCTCTTCGCCGCGGGACGCCGGCCGAGCCTGAACCCACAGCCATCGGACCAGCAAGACGAGCGCCGTGAGGATGAGCACCCAGACCAGAAAGAACACGCCCATGCCAAGGAGCATCCCCATTCCCCAGAACCATGGCACCTGGCCCCAGTCCATGGGCATCATTGCCGGTCCTCCTCCTGCTCCAGAGACACCACGAGGGGCTTCGGTGTCCCCCGAAGCCCCTCCGTGGCGGCGATTGGAGCGGGTAGCGGGGATCGAACCCGCATCCCAGGCTTGGGAAGCCTGTGCCCTACCATTGGACGATACCCGCGCGCGTCGTTTTTCCTATCAGATTGCCCGCGACCTGTCAACAGAAACAGCATCTGCGGCATTCTCACTTGCGGACATGGGCGCACACCCGGGCCAGCACGCAACTGGCGCACAGGGGTCGCTGGGCCTTGCAGACCTGACGTCCGTGCTGGACCAGTTGGACGTGCAGCGCGTAGCGATCACCCGGCAGGATGCGGGACTCCAAGAACTCTTGCGCTTTCTCTGGGGTGAACCGGCCGTTCAGCAGGCCCAGGCGCCGCGTGACGCGAAAGACATGCGTGTCCACCGGGAAGGCCGGCCGGCCCATGCCGAACAGGAGGACGCAGGCGATCGTCTTGCTGCCGACCCCCTTAAAGCGAGCGAGGTAGGCCTTCACCTCCTCGGTCGAGAGATCGCGCAGGAAGCTGAGGTCGAAGTGGCCCTGGTCCGCCCAGATCTCCTCCAGCAGCGCCTTGATCCGCACGGCCTTGATGTTGGCCAGGCCGCCTGATCGGATGGCGGCGATCAGTTGTCGCAGGGGGGTCTGGTGCACGCCCTCCCACTCCGGGAAGCGCTGGCGCAACGTCGCATAGGCTCGGTCGCTGTTCAGATCGCTGGTGTTCTGGGAGAGGACCGTGTGGATCAGCGCGTCCAGCGGATTGTCGCGGCGGCGTTGCGGCCGGGTCGGACCGTAGGCCAGTCGGAGGAGCGCGGCGATGCGGATCAGTTTGACTGCGGGACGCATGATGCCCCCGACGGGAAGAGCGGCGGGTACGCTAGCCAACCCGCGAGGGAAAGTCAATGCGAAAATCGTGATGCCGAGCGCGCGTTCCCTGGAACCCGCACGGCCTGTGCCTGGTCCTTTACTTCGCGGGATCAGGCGTGTATAGTTTTGTTGAGAATGCGAATACACAAGGAGACGAGAGATGCGCATGCGACTGGTCGTGCTCGCGGGACTGTTGCTGGCCGTGGCCTCTCCGCCCTCACCGGCCGCGGCGGGGGCGGCTCGCCAGGCTCCGCTGATGATCCTGGCCCTGGGCAACATCGGATATCTCAATCCCACCGACATCCAGGCCGCCACGGGTGCCGCGGTCAAGCAGGATCTGGAGACATTCGAACTCAAGGACTTCGCCGTGGTGGTGTTGGCGAACGTGGCCTTCGCCGCGCTGCCCGGGCCGGTCCAGCAGGGCATGGTGCAGTACGTGAACGACGGCGGGGCAGTCCTGATCACCGGCGGCGCGCAGTCCTTCGGCAGCGGCGGCTATCAGGCGGTGGCCTCCATCCTGCCGTTCCAGGTCCGGGCCGCCACCGATTGGCGATTCACACCTTTCCGGCCGCCCGTGCTGCTGCAGCCCAGCCATCCGATCCTGGCAGGCGTCAGCTTCATTCCCGTCGGGACCCTGAATGATATGAATCCGCGTCCAGGCGCATCGGAGATCCTCCAGGCGGCCGGTGGCGGGTCCGCCGCGGGCCGCACCGCGGGCACCGGCGGCGGATCCTATCCCTATCCCTTGATTGCCGAGGTGGCCTCGGGTTCCGGTCGGGTCCTCGGGATCGCCCTCGACTTGAACGACTTCGCCGGCATGCGGGACCGCGACCTCTTCGTGCGAAACACCATCACCTACCTCGTGCGGGCATCGCGGATGGGATCGGCCCGGTGAGCGACCGGAGCGTACCCACGGAGACCGGGGAGTTCCCACGCGGGCCGCGCGGGATCGCCGGCACGACGGCTTGACTCCTCCCGGGAGACCTCCTATCCTCACGTTCAGTGCTCCCGGGTTCCGCCTCGGGTGGGTCGTGAGCGGCGACGCCGCAGCGTCAGGAGGGCGGAGCAATGCAGATCACCAAGGACATGAAGATCGAGGAGGTCGTCCAGCAGTTCCCGGAGACGATCCAGGTCTTCAGCCGATTCGGTGTGGGCTGTCTGGGATGCTCCGCGGCCCAGTACGACAACGTGGAACAGGGCGCGGCCATTCACGGGCTGGACACCGACCAACTGCTGCAGGAGTTGAACGCCTGCATCGCCGCCCGCGCCTAGCGGGGCCTCCACTCGGGATCGGGGGCGAGAATGTTCGGCACCCTCCGGCGTGACATCCGCGCGGTCTTCGAACGCGACCCCGCCGCCCGCAGCCTGCCCGAAGTCCTGTTCTGCTACCCCGGCCTGCACGCCGTCTGGATCCACCGCCCGGCCCACTGGTGCTGGACCCATCGCCTGAAATTCCTCGGCCGGTTTCTCTCCCACCTGGGCCGGTTCCTCACCGGCATCGAGATCCATCCCGGCGCCAGCCTGGGACCTGGCCTCTTCATTGACCACGGGATGGGCGTCGTCATCGGTGAGACGGCGGAGATCGGAGAGAACGTCACGATCTACCAGGGGGTCACCCTGGGCGGCACCAGCCTAGAGAAGGTCAAACGCCACCCCACCATCGGGAACAACGTGGTGATCGGCTCGGGGGCGAAGGTGTTGGGCCCCTTCACCGTGGGGGAGAACAGCCGGATCGGGTCCGGCTCCGTGGTGGTGAAGGAGGTCCCGGCCAACTCCGTCGTGGTCGGCGTCCCCGGCCGGGTCACGCACCGGGACGGCAAGAAGGTGGAACACGGGATCGACCTCAACATGACCGACCTGCCTGATCCGGTGGCCAGGGCTATCCAGTCTCTGATGGACCGAGTCGGCGAACTGGAGCGCGCGCTCGCCGAACTCACGAGGCTCCTGCCCCCCGCCCTGGATGGTGCTCCAGACGAGCCGGCCGGCGTCGGGTGGGAGCCCGAGGTCCCGCCGAGCGACCGCGCCCGTCGCGATCCCAGCGAACTGGGGACCGCCGGTCATCGCACATCTCAAGACTGAATCCGGGCGATCTGGGCTTACGTCGAGGTGGGCGCCAACTCGGTCGGGTCCAGGGGATTGATCACCAGCCCACTGAGGACCTTGGGGTAGAAGAAGGTGGACTTCTGCGGCATGCGCTCGCCGGCCAGCGCCACGGCCTGCACCTGCTCCACGCGCGGGGGATTCTGGAACAGCGCCAGGTGGGCCTCGCCCGATGCCACCGCCTCCAGGGCGGCCGCCTCGTCCCGGGTGTAGTGGATACTGTCATCCGCCTGGCCCGTGGGCTGGATGCCCAGGATCTGCTCGATCACCACCCGATGCAGGATCGCGACGTCCAGTCGCGCGTACTCCGGCGAGTGCCCGGCCGCTACGAGGCTGTGAATCACAGCCTCGTCCGCCAACTCCAGCACGAGCACCTCTCGCCCGCCCGCGTAGAGGCCGAAGGCCACGGCGTCCCGGCGACGCCGGTGCAGGTCCGCCAGGGCGATCCGGAGCGACATCACCGGGTTGCCGGGTTCCAGCGGGAACGCCTCGATTCGGAAAAAGCGTTCCAGGGCTTGGCGCAAGGCCTCCCTCGCCAGCAGCGGACGCTGCCGGATCACCCGGTGGGTCGGCAGGATGACGAGGCCCGGATCCCCGGCACTCACCAGGTACATGAGGACGAAGTTGTCGAGGCGGCACCGCTGCACCTCGGGCGGCGCGGTGTCCCGCGCCCGGCGCTCGTCCCGGAAATTCAAGGCGGTCTCGTACCGGTGATGGCCATCCGCGATGATCACCGGCCGATCCCGGAAGGCGCGGGCCAGGCTCGTCACCTCGGCCGAATCCCGCAAGATCCACAGCCGGTGGCGGATGCCGTCCTCGTCCGTGACTTGCACCTGGGGATCCGCCTCCGTGCACCGGTCGAGAACGGCGCGGATCGGCCCGTCCTGGCCCGCGTAGAAGCCGAAGACGGGATCCAGGTTGGCCGGGCAGGCGCGCATCAGGCGCAACCGGTCCTCCCGGTACTTGGCGAATGTATGTTCGTGGGGGAAGACGATCTTCTCGTCGTAGCGTGCCAGGCGGACCAGGGACATGAAGCCCCGCCGCCGGATGCGATGGCCCTCGCCCATCGAGAATTCCTGCTCGGCGACGTAGATCCCGGGTTCTGGGTCGCGGGCGAGGATTCCTCCGGCCTGCCAGGCGGCGAAGGTCCAGGCGGCCCGTTCGTATCGATCCTGCCCAGGGGCGCCCTGGCCGTCTTCTCTCGCCAGGATCAACCGGACCACGTTGCGGGGATGCCGGGCGTGATAGCGCTCCTGCGCCTCCGCGGAGATGACGTCGTAGGGGGGCGCGACCACGAGCTGCAGATCGGGCACGAACTGCGGGTTGTAGCGCAGGGCCCGGAAGGGAACGATCTCGGCCATGCATGTGCCCCGGGGAAATAAAAAAGGTCACGCCGTCTGCGTAACCTTGGGCCTCGACGTAGCAGGGCAGCCCACACTCACCGTGGGGACGAACCTACTCGCGCCGCTGCGGCGTGTCAAGGGAAAATGGCGCGGCCGGTGCGTCCTGTCCGCCCTGTTGAGCCTCGGACTCCTGGGAGCACTCGCGGCGGTCAGCGGCTGCGCCGGGCCGACCCTTCGCCCGGCGACCTCCGTCGGGACCGGCGCCATCGTGCAAGAGGCGCCGGGCCTGCGGATCTCCGTAGAGGCCGAGGCCTGGCACGGCCGCCCCCGCAGCCTCCCGGAGCGCGTCCTCCCCTTCCTCGTCCAGCTCAAGAACGCGGGCAGCGCCCCGCTGACCATCCAGCGAACCGACTTCCTGCTGTTGGATGACGCCAACCGCCAGTACGGTCCCCTGGCACCGAGCGAGGTGGTCACGCTCCTGGGGGGTCGGGCCTCGGGCGTGGGCGTGTCACCGTCCGTGGGGATCTCGGGTTCCACGGCCGGCTCCACCGTGTTCGGCGTCGGGCTGGGGATTTCCCTGGGCGGCTCGGGCGACGATACTCGGGACGTCATCTCGCAGGCGCTGCCCGAGGGTCCCCTCCTCGCGGGGGCGGAGATCAAGGGCTTCGTCTACTTTCCACGCCCCGCCGCCGGCTACAAGAGCCTGCGGCTCGTCGTGGCGCCCCGGGAAATTCCGGGCCAACCCCGCCTGGATTTCGAATTCCGGCGGACCGATTCGTAATCCGCACGGGCGTTCGGAGAAAACCGGCTCCCCTTCGATCCGAACGCAAACGCGTCCTATCCGCTGTCATGCCGTAACCGAAGTCACCCACAGAAGGAGGATCGCATGCCATTCCAGACGACGTATCTGTTTTCGGCCGCCATGGACGTGGAGCCCGGGAAGGAGGCGCTCTTCAACGAGGTGTACGACACGGAGCACGTTCCCCTGCTGCTGAGGGTGCCGGGCATCCTCTCCGTCGCGCGCTTCCAGACCCAGGAACTGACCATGATCATCGGGGGCCAGCGCAAGACCATCCTGGGCGAGAACGAGCCGACGTACAACGCCCTCTACGAACTCGAGAGCCCCGAGGTGCTGACCAGCGACGCCTGGGCCAAGGCCGTGGACCAGGGCCGGTGGCCGGACCAGGTGCGCCCCTTCACCAAGAACCGCCGGCACGTCCTGTACCGCCGGCTCGTCCCTTGATCTTGGGTTGGGCTGCTTGGGCGGAGGGAGATACAAAGCCATAAAGGCCTGACCCTCTTCTTTATTGCCGAAGTGTGGCAAGCCGTTTCAGTGCGGGTGACTCGGAGAAGAGGCATGTTACGAAATAGAACACGCCTACAGAAAGGAGGTGTCATCCATGATGGAATACCACAATGGCATTCAGGCGAATACGTTATTGCGGCGCTTGGAGGAGGATGGTGCCGTAGCTTATGCGAACCGGATTCCAGTAGGATTCAAACTGAAGCCGGTTCCCGGGCAGCCGGATTTGAGGTTTGATGCCGCATTACACGAGGAAATCGAAGAGAACTGCGAAGGGCATTTTCTGCTTGCATCCCACAAGCATACCAACGTCTTTATTCAAGTGTCTCTGGGGCTGCGTTTTGTCGGGACTTCCAAGGCAGTCGGCTTCGAGCTGTACAAGCTTTTGCGTGAGAAAGAGTTGCTCGATCAGATTGATGTTGTCATCGGGCCGCCGGTCGGTGCCCTTTCCGTCGTGACGGCACTCCAGTACGCAATTGACTCACCGAAGATCGAGGCGATGTATCTGAATCGCGACGCCGAGGGCAAATTTCGACTCGGGCGCGGCTTCCAGCTTAAGGGAGGCAAGCGCATCCTGCTTGTGGATGACGTATTTACGACAGGCGGCTCGCTTCGGAAAGCGATTGCCGCATGCAATGAATCCGTACGCGAATACGGCGAGCAGTGCAATTTTGTCGGTGCCGCAGTCGTTTTGAACCGAGCGAGCGATCCGGAAATGTTCCGGCTCGCAACGGTAACGATGCCGCTCGTCGCGGCAGTCACCTATCCGCTGCGGGATTGGGACGAATCGGCTTGTCCGTATTGCGCACGGAATATTCCTCTGTTCGCGCTCGAATAATCGTGCGAACCCGCCCTGAAGGAGGCGGGGTTTTGTGCGACTGACCCGGAGAAGATGTTTTCGGCCGCCATGGACGTGGAGCCCGGGAAGGAGGCGCTCTTCAACCCTTGAAGGGGAAATTCGGTGACGGGTATCTCTCAGGCGGATGGGGTGATTGGACAAGAGGCGTCCGGGAGATTCCTCGGGGCTCGCCTGATCTCGGGATGGGCTGCTTGGGCGGAGGGAGATCCAAAGGTATAACGGCCTGACCCTCTTCTGTATGGGCGTTACAGCAAGGTGCTTCAGAACCTCCGTTCCCCTTTACAGAGGCCAACCTGTGACACCTCATGAGGGGGCCGGGGCCTCGCGTGGAATCGGACCACCGCTTCCTGCATTCCCTTGCTCACATGACGAACCCGAAGAGCCGGGGCAGCCACATCGTGAGCGGCGGCCAGTAGGTCACGACCACCAACACCACGATCTCGATGGCCAGAAGCGGTGCCAGGGGGCGAATCACCGCCGAAATGGGCAGCTTCGCGATGCGGCAGCCCACGAAGAGCGAGGTCCCGACCGGCGGGGTGATCAGGCCGTAGCAGAGGTTAATCACCATCATGGCGCCGAAGTGGACGATGTTCATCCCCATCTTCTGCATCAAGGGGAGCAGGATGGGGGTCAGCATGATCACCGCCGGCGTGAGATCCACCAGGCAACCCACGATCAGGAGGAACACGTTGATAACGATCAGGAGGATGATCTTGTTGTCCGTGATGGCGAAGACCGTATTGGCCAGTATCTTGGGCAGGTTCTCGTAGGTCAGGATCCAGGTGAAGACCGAGCTGGTGGCCACCAGGAACAGGACGACGGCGTTGACCAGGCAACATTCGAAGAGGATGCCGGGGAGTTCCTTGATCTTGATCTCGCGGTACACCCCCACGCAGAGGATCAGGGCATACAGCGAGGAGATGGCCCCCGCCTCGGTTGCCGTGAAGAAGCCCGAGATGATCCCACCCAGGATGATGAAGATCGTGAACAGGCCAGCCAGACCGTCCGCCACCCGAAACGCCTTCTCCTTGAAGGAGAGGACGGGCATCGGCACCGGCTTGATGTGCTTCTTGGCATGGAAGTACGCCCAGACCATCAAGCCGAATCCGATAAGGACTCCCGGAACGGCGCCCGCCAGGAACAGGGCGGCGATGGACACCGACCCCGCCGTGTGGGCGAAGATGATCATCGGAATGGAGGGCGGGATGATCGGTCCCATGACGGCCGAGGCCAGCGCGATGGCGGTGGCCGTTTCCTTCTTGTAGCCTGCTTTCTCCATCGTCGGGATCATCATGGCCCCGATGGACGAGATCTCCGCCACCGCGGAGCCCGAGACGCCGCCGAAGAACATGCAGGCCACGATGGTGACGTGCGCCAGGGCGCCGGGGATGCGGCCCACCAGCACCTCGGCCAGCCGCACCAACCGGGTGGACACGCCGCCGCGCGCCAGCAACGTCCCAGCAAAGATGAAGAAGATAACGGCCAGCAACGGGAAGGAGTTGACGGCCGAGAGCATGCGCTGGACGATGGTCGCCCTGTCGATGTCCATCGTGAGGCTGGCGAGCATGGCGCCCAGCCCGATGCCGAAGGAGATCGGCAGGTTGATGATCAGGAAGAAGAAGAAGCAGAAAAACGCAATCCCCATTGTCATGGCATGGCCATTCTCCCCCGAATGGGTTTGCCCCCGCCGCCCCGGATCGCCGGGACCGACGCCTTCCTCACCAGGGACTCCCTGCCGCCAGGGCCTCTCCTAGATCGGGACCATGTCGGACGACGACGGCTCCTGCTTCTCGCCGAGGCCCAGGAACTGCTTCCACATCTGCTGGATGATGTACAGGAGCATCAGCACGCCGGAAACCGGCATGGCCAGAAGGAGCCAGAAGTTCTTCACCGGAATGGACTCCATCAGGTCATCGCCGAAATGGTTGACCAGCCCGATGCCGTAGACGACCATGATCAGACCGACGATCGCGATGAGCACGTTGAGGATCATGGCCCCGATCTGGCGCGCACGGACCGGCATCAGGTTGAAGAAGAAGTCGAGGCTGATGTGCTCCTTGTAGTTGACCGCCAGCCCGGCCCCCAGATACGTGATCCACACCAGGAGGTACCGGGGAACCTCCTCGGACCACGACGGCACGAAGTTCAGGACGTACCGGGTGAATACCGTGATGGTCGTGATGAAGAAGATCACACAGGTCATGGAGAGCATCACCACCATCACAACCGCCGTGATCCAATCCAGGACCTGATCGAACGCCTTCAGCATGGTGTCCCGCCGATTCGTGGAGGGTTGAAGAGAATGTCCGGCGGGGGCGGATGCCCCCGCCGGACGGGACCCGCACGCCCTAGAAGTTCTTCCCGGTCTGCAGCACGAAGTTGATGAAGTTCTCGGCGCCCAACTTCTTGGACTCTTCTTTCACGAGGGGACCCACGGCGTCCATGAAGGGCCTCTTGTCCACCGTGATGATCTCCTTCATCAACCCCTTCAGCTTCGCCAGGTCTTCGGTCTCGGCCACCTTCCAGGCCCCGCGCATGTAGGCCGTGGCCTCCACGCCCGCCTGCAGGATGGCCGCCTGCTGGGACTTGGAGAGCTTATCGAAGACCTTGGTGGAGATGATGTTCACGTCGGGAATCCGCATGTGCTCGTCCAGCGTGTAGAACTTCGACACCTCGTAGAACTTCATGGAGATGAGGGAGGGGTGGTTGTTCTCGGCCCCGTCCACCACGCCCGTCTGCAGGGCGGTGTACAGCTCGCCCCAGGCCACCGGCACCCCGCTCGCTCCCATGGCCTTCATGGAGTTGATCATGACCGGCGAGGCCATGACGCGGATCTTCATCCCCTTCATGTCCGCCGGGGTGCGAATCGGCTTCTGCGTGAAGAAGTTGCGGGCGCCCGAGGTGATCCAGGTGATGGTCTTGATCCCCTTCGGCTCGAGCTGCTTCATGAACTCCATGGCCCTGGGGTCGTTCAGCACGTACCAGTAGTGGTCGTCGCTCTTGAAGATGAAGGGCAGCGACCACGCGTCCATCGCGGGGAGCACCTGGCTCAGGTTCGAGATGGAGACCGAGGTGAAGGCGATGCTGCCGTTCCGGACGTTCTCCACGTTGTCCCGGGCGTCGCCGAGCTGCCGGGAGTGGTACACCTGGACCTCGACCTCCCCCTTGGT
Organism: candidate division NC10 bacterium RIFCSPLOWO2_12_FULL_66_18; assembly: GCA_001771285.1. Taxonomy (GTDB): domain Bacteria; phylum Methylomirabilota; class Methylomirabilia; order Methylomirabilales; family 2-02-FULL-66-22; genus 2-02-FULL-66-22. Next base: position 3,208 of record METI01000057.1, on the reverse strand, counting down.
CAACTGCTTCACCCGCGAGGCGAAGAACTCGGCCGTGTAGGCCGACGGGTGGGCCGGCTCGTGGATGCTGGAGAACTTCAGCACCGTCGCCGCGGGCGCCGGCACCGCGAGGACGACTGCCACGAACAGAATCAGCGTTCCCAATAACAGCCTTCTCATTTTGCTCCCTCCGTTCGCTGTGGGCCGGTGCCCCGGTTTCACCTGCGTCGCTGACCGTGTGCTTTCACGGCCGGCATCACCTGGTCATCAGCGGGAGGCCCACTGCTGTCGCGCTCTCGATCGATGACGGCGATGGGCCGGATCCCCGTGACCCGGGTGGTAGGATTCGCGGCGGTCGTCAGTCTTTGATGACCTGGAGGAATTGCGAGGGCCAGGACCGGTTGGTCCGTGATGTCAGCCCTCCCAACCACTTCCCCAGGCGAATCGCTGGCGAGCATTAACCCAAGGGCCGAGAGAAAGTCAAGAAAGAAAAGGTGTCGGAAGGGTATCTGCGGTGCGTTGGTCCTGTGGACTGACCAATGGGGTGTCCACGATCGAGGGCGAGGGGAGGCGAGAGCGGACGGTTTCAGGCCACACGGCGCCCGGGTCTGAGTGTCTTTGCGAGGGAAGGTACCGTTAGCCCCCGCAGATCCGCCCCACCCGATTTCCTCGGGCCACCCTTCAACGATTCCGTCCATGGCGCGTACCGCGAAACTCCTCCGCGCAATCCGATTCCTGGACGTCCTTCCCGTTGTCACGCCCGGTCGCGTTCCCTCCTCGATTTCAGAGATCCATCCCTCGAAATCAAGGGTCACCGTTTTCCACCCCGGACCGGGGAAGCAGCACGAGGGCACAGGCAAGGGCCATTTTCCGGCTCCGTCCACCCCTCACGCCTCCCGCCTTTATCCTTGCACCAGGATTCTTAATACCGGATTATATTAGTCGGCTTTATGACTGAGATCCTTGACCTGATTGAAAAAGGCAAGAGGGAGTAGCGATGGCAGGAAAGCAGCGAGGCAAAGGCTATACCGGCAGGATCCTGCTGGTGGACTTGACGACCCGAAAGGTGGAGACGCGAACCCTCCCGGATGAGCTGTACCGGAAGTACCTCATGGGCAGCGGCCTGGGTGCCCGACTCCTGATGGACCTGGGCGACCCGGCCGTGGATCCCTTTCACCCGCGGAATCCCCTGGTGATCGTCCCCGGCTTTTTCACCGGAACCACGATCCCGGGCGGGACCCGGACCTCCTTCGTTTCCCGCTCCCCGCTCACCGGGATCTGGGGCGAGGCCACCGTGGGGGGGACCTGGGGGGCCGAGTTCCGCTGCACCGGTCACGACGGTCTGGTGATCCTGGGCGCGGCTTCCAGCCCGGTGTACCTCTGGATCAACGATGATCACATCGAGGTCCGTCCCGCCGAGAGGCTCTGGGGGAAGGACACCTACGAGGCGTGCGACCTTTTGCTGGAGGAGACCGACCCCAAGGCCAAGGTGGCCGCCATCGGCCAGGCCGGCGAGAACCTCGTCCGGATCGCGGCCGTGATGGTCGAGGGCCGCCACGCCCGCGCCGCGGGGCGCACGGGGATGGGCGCGGTGATGGGCGCGAAGAAACTCAAGGCCATCGTGGTCCGGGGCACCCGCGGCGTCCCGGTCTATAACCCGGCCGGCCTGATGGGCTGGGCCCTGCGGAAGACCAACGAGGTCCCGGCCATGTTCGGGATGTTCACCGTGTACGGGACCTCGGGGAGCATCGAGACGCACGAGGAGCGCGGCGGCCTGCCCATCAAGAATTTCCAGGAGGGCCACTGGCGCGAGGGCGCCGCCCGGATCAGCGGCAAGACGATCCACGAACGGTACGCGGTGAAGTCCAGCTCCTGCTCCGGCTGCCCCATCCACTGCTGGCAGCACGTCACCATCGAGGACGGAAACGGCGTCCGGGAGAACGTGGGCCACAACCCCGAGTACGAGACGCTGGGCTCCTTCGGCGCCATGCTGCTGAACGACGACCTGCCCTCGGTCATCCGGGCCAACGAGCTGTGCAACCGCTACGGCCTGGACACCATCTCTGCGGGCAACAGCATCGCTTTCGCCATCGAGGCATTCGAGCGCGGCCTGATCTCCGAGCGGGACACGGGCGGGGTAAAGCTCGCCTGGGGAGACGGCGAGGCCATCCTGGCCATGCTGGAGCAGGTCGCGTTCCGGAAGCACCTGGGTAACCTGCTGGCGGATGGCTCCCTGGCCGCCGCGCGGAAGATCGGGGGGGACGCCGAGAAGCTCACGGTCACCGTCAAGGGCTTGGAATTCCCCATGCACGACCCGCGGGCCTTCTGGTCCATGGGGATCAACTACGCCACGGGGGCGCGAGGCGCCTGCCACCTGGAAGGACTGCCATTCATCGTCGAGACCGGCGTGCCCATGCCCGAGTTCGGCTACAACGCCAAGCTGAACCCGCGCATCACCGACGGCAAGGCCCTCCTGGCCGCCCGCATGCACAACCTCATGGCGATCTACAACGGGCTGGGGATGTGCAAGTTCTACGCGCGGGCCTTCAGCCCCACGCCGCTCACCGAAGCCCTGAACACTCTCACCGGCTGGAAGTGGACGTGGGAAGACCTGATGAAGGCCGGCGACCGGATCTTCACCCTGAAGCGGCTCTACAGCACCCGCCTGGGCGTGAGGCGGGAGGACGACCAGCTTCCCCACCGGATCCTCACCCAGGAGAAGCGGGGCAAGGAGATGCCCAACATCCCGCCCGAGGCGTTCCGGAAGATGATGGACGAGTACTACCAGATCCGGGGCTGGACGCCCGACGGCCTGCCGACGGCGGAGACGCTCTCGGCCCTGGATCTTTCCGAGCAGAAAGAGGTGGTCTTCGCGTGAACCGCAAGACCGTCGTGCTGAAGATCCCCCGGAGCTTCCTGCGCTACTACCGGCTCCCCTCGGATGTGGTGGAGGTAGTGGGTCCGGAGGACGCCACCATCCTGGACCTGATCCGGCTGGCGGAGCTGCCCGAGGTCGAATTCGGCATCGCCGCCGTGAACGGCGAGCGCGAATACCTGAGCTACACGCCCAAGGACGGGCAGTTCGTCGAGCTGCATCCCATCATCATGGGCGGGTGACCACCCAGCCGGCGGAGGAAGCGAACCGCAAGGGTCAGAGGAGCAGACCTCTGGCCCTTTTTTCTTGCCTTCTCCATTCGTTGCGCTACCCTCAACCGTGAAACGTAAAACG
>METI01000056.1 GCA_001771285.1 candidate division NC10 bacterium RIFCSPLOWO2_12_FULL_66_18 | reverse complement strand
GGATCAGGTCCAGCAACTCCTCCAGCTCCTCCTCGCGGTCGGTCACGCCAGGAAACACGAGGTAGTTGATGGTCGTGTAGAGGCCCAGGGCTTTGGACCGGCGAACGGATTCCCGCACGTCCTCCCACCGGTAGTAGCGGGGCTGGTAGTATGCGGTGTAGGTCGGGCCCAGGGCGCTGTTGAGGCTGATCCGGATGCTGTCCAATCCGGCCCGCGCAATCTGCTCGACTCGTCCGGGCAGGCTGCCGTTGGTGTTGCAGTTCAGGGTGCCGCGATCGGTCGCCGCCCGGATCCGGCGGATCGCTTCGGCGATCACGTCCGCCTGGAGGAGCGGCTCTCCCTCGCAGCCCTGGCCGAAACTCGCGATGGCCTCGGGCACGCTGGTCAGGAACGGCAGAGCCACCTCGACGACGTCCTCTGCGCTGGGCGCGTACCGGATGCGCTCGTGAGAGGCTGGCGAGGCGGTGGCCGGCTGCCACGAGATGCACCCCACGCAGGCCGCGTTGCACGCGTTGGCCACCGGGAGGGGTGCCTCCCACCGGTCCAGGAACAGGTTCTTGGCGGCCAGACAGTGATACTCGGTGGCGCAGCGGACGAGCTGGCGCAGGATGGGGTTGGCGGGCGCCTGCTTCAGCCGCGCCTTGATCCGCGGCAAGACCTCCCGATCGTCGTAGTGGCGTGCTGCGGAGTGGTCCATGGGATCGGTGCGGATGGCAGCCGCCACGAAGGCGGGTCCGTCCCAACCCACCGCACCGTACGGCCAGAGGGGAAGGGGAGCCTGTGGTGTGGGATAGGATGCGGCCGGGAGGAGGGTCCGGGTGTAGCCCGGAGGCAGAAAGGCCGCCACGGTCGTGCAGGCGAAGCTCCGCCCCCCGATCCGCACGCGCGTGACCGGCCGGAATTCGCGCCGGCGACGATTCCAGGCGAGCGGCCGGCTCCCCGGCATGGTGAACAGCTTGGTGCCTTCGGGGATCCGCAGCAGGTCCTCGGGCGGGACCTCGACCACGTCAGCCCCCAACCGGCCGACCATCTCGAGAGAGGGATGGTCGAGGATCTTCCCTTTGGGATCGGCGACGACCAGTTTCGGCATGAGATCTCCTTGGTTCGAGGAGCCAGAGTATATCCCCTGAGGGTTGAGGGGGCAACTCTTCCGACGGCAGTGTTCCGACGCGAGGAACAACGTTCAGCCCGGATTTTTCACGCCAAGATCGCCAAGGGCGCAAAGAGAGGCAGGGGTTGGTCTCTTCCTTGACGAGCCCGGGCCAAATCTTTCCCGCCAGACCCCCGGTTTTTCGTGCGAAAGGTCCTGCAAGTCTTGGCGCGCTTGGCGAGAGAACTGCAACGTTTCGGTTCAGCGGTTTCCGCCTGTGGCGGTTCGGCCGTTCGGGAGTTCGGGGCGGCCGTCGGGCGGCGATCGGGGGAATTGCGGTTGTGGGCTCCCCCGGCAGGGTGGTATAGTGCGATCCATTGACAGACGCCGCCGCGGGCGAGAGGCGAAAAGGAGGAGCATGGGCAACCCCCACGAAAGCCGGTCGTCAGCACGCCTGTCGGACGAAGAGCTGGAATACTACGGCGACCTCTACATCCGATGGGGGATCCTGGGGGCCGGTGTGGATTTCGAAAGCTTCCTCAACAACCCCGAGTACTACCTACAGAAATACGCCCAGGGGCGCTGGCATCCCGATGGAGGTGACGGAAGAGATGGCCGGAAGGGGCTCCGTCGCTACCTGGGGCTCCGGCCGGCGACCCGCAGGCCTTCCGACTGACGCGGGGGGTCTCGCCCGTCCCGAGAGGCCGTGCGCCATCCGCCTCTCGCGGAATGCCGTCCCGGCGACCCCCCCAATCCAGCATCCACTTCATTCCGCCCCGGGGCAGAACGACGACGATGGATCGGGCTGACGCGACCCTCCAGGGAACGGTGGAGCGGATCATCTACGTCAATGAAGAGACCCAGTACGTGGTGGCCCGCCTGGACGTTCCGGGAAGACCCGACCTCGCCACCATCGTGGGGAACCTGCCATCGCTGACCCCCGGCGAAACCCTCCGGCTTCACGGCACCTGGATCCACCACAAGAAATACGGCGACCAATTTCAGGTTGAACGCTACGAGACCGTCGCGCCCGCCACCCTGGTCGGCATCCAGCGCTACCTCGGCTCCGGCCTGATCAAGGGCATCGGCCCGGTCTTCGCCAAGCGCCTGGTGGACGCCTTCGACCTGGACACCCTCCGAGTGATCGAGGAAGAGCCGGACCGCCTCCGCACGGTGGAGGGCATCGGGCGCGTCCGCCTGCAGCGCATCACCGCCACCTGGGCGGAACAGAAGGACATCCGCGAGGTCATGCTGTTTCTTCAGGGGCACGGGGTCTCCTCGGCCTATGCGGTGAAGATCTTCAAAGCCTACGGCCAGACGGCCATCGCCGCCGTGCAGGCCAATCCGTACCGCCTGGCCCGGGACATCTACGGGATCGGGTTCAAGACCGCCGACCGCATCGCGCAGAACCTGGGCGTGCCCAGCCACTCACCCCTCCGCGCCCAGGCGGGCATCATCCACGTCCTCCACGCGCTGGCGGACGAGGGGCACGTGTACGTCCCCGAGGAGGAGCTGCTCTGCGATGCCGAGACGGAGCTGGAAATCCCGCGGGACCTCCTGGCCCCGGCGATCGCCGAGCTGGCCCGGGAAGAGCAGGTGGTGGCCGAAGAGGTGCCGGGTGGCGGTCGGGGCGTCTACCTGAAGACGCTCCACGTCGCGGAGGAGCAGGTGGCCCGCCGGCTGGCCGACCTCCTCCGGGCGCCGCGGCTGCCCGTTCAGGTCGACGCGGAGAAGGCACTGGCCTGGGTGGAGGGGGTCACCCGATTGCACTTGGCCCCCCAGCAGCGTGAGGCCATCCGGATGGCGCTGACGCACAAGGCCCTCGTCATCACGGGCGGGCCCGGCACCGGCAAGACCACCATCCTCCGCTGCATCATCCTGATCCTGGAGAGGAAGGGCGTGCGGATCCACCTGGCCTCCCCGACGGGCCGGGCGGCCAAGCGGATGACCGAGGCCACGGGCCGCGAGGCGATGACGATCCATCGCCTGCTGGAGTGGAGTCCCGCCTCGGCGGGGTTCCAGCGGAACGCGCAGCGCCCCCTGGAGACGGACTTGGTGATCGTCGACGAGGCCTCCATGATCGACATCGCCCTCATGAACAGCCTGCTTCGGGCGGTCCCGCTGATGGCGATGCTGATCCTGGTGGGCGACGCGGACCAGCTTCCCTCGGTCGGGCCCGGCACCGTCCTGCGGGACATCCTGGACTCGGGCCGGGTGCCGGCCGTCCGTCTCACCGAGATCTTCCGCCAGGCGGAGAAGAGCCGCATCGTCCAGAATGCCCACCGGGTGAACCGCGGGGAGTTCCCGGACCTCTCCCGGCCGCCCCGGGGCGAGGAGTGCGACTTCCACTTCCTGTCCGAGGAGGACCCGGAGCGCATCCAGCAGCTCATCGTGGACCTGGCCTCGCGCCGTCTGCCCGCGCGCTACGGGCTGGACCCCGTCGAGGACATCCAGGTGCTCACCCCTATGCACCGGGGCGTGATCGGGGCGGCCCAACTGAATGCCGCGCTTCAGGCGGCCCTGAATCCCGCCAGGAGCGGCCGGACGGAGGTGATGCGAGGAGGGCGCGTCTTCCGCGAGGGCGACCGGGTGATGCAGATCCGGAACAACTACGACAAGGGGGTCTACAACGGGGACATCGGGCGGATCGCGCGGATTGACCTGCAGGAGCAGGAGGTGGACGTCCGCGTGGACGGCCGGCCCGTGACCTACGACGTGAGCGAGCTGGACGAGTTGGTGCTCGCCTACGCGGCCACCGTGCACAAGAGCCAGGGGAGCGAGTATCCCGCTGTGATCCTGCCGATCCACACCACGCACTACCCTATGCTCCAGCGCAATCTGGTGTACACGGCCGTCACCCGGGCGAGACGTCTCCTGGTCCTGGTGGGGACGAAGAAAGCCCTGGCCATGGCCGTCAAGAACGACGCCACGCAGCGCCGCTACTCGCGTCTGGTTGACCGGCTGGTCGGCTTCGATCAACGAGGTCAGGTGACCACACGAGATCAGGTGACCCTTGACACCACCGGAAATTCCGCGATAAGATAAACCTAAGAAAGGAGGATACCACTATGCGGAGACGAATGTGGGGAGCGCTGGCTGTGGTTGGAATGTTCCTGTCTTTGTCGGCCTGTTCGGCGCGCACGCAGGTAGCATTGGAAGAGACCCGCAAGAACGGGGCACACTTTGCCACGTGGAGGCACATGGGTTATTCCCTGAAGCGCGGAACGTCCGAGACCACTACCAAGCGAGACATCGCGGCCGCCCAGCAGCAAAAGTGGTGGGGGGAAGTGGTCCTGGTGGCGCCTATCCAGTAGGCCACATCGCTCTCGCATCCCGGCTGTCGAGGGGGGAAACCTGATCCAGGTTTCCCCCCTCGTGTTTTTGAGGACCAAAGAAAGGGGCCGGGGGCCGGGGATCAGGGAACGGATCTTGAGACCCCGACCCCTCGCTCCGCCAGGATGCGGAGGAGCCGGCCGCAGTCGTAGCCATGGTGCCAGAGGAGCGTCTCGGCGGCCCGGCAGAGGAGTTCCAGGTACTTCCCGGTGTCGTAGGGGGTGTCGGGCGCGAGGAACGGGATGGCCCGCACCCGGGCCTCGGCATTCGGCGCATCGGCGTCGGTGATCACGTAGCGCACCCGTTCCCCCGGGTGGACCGCCACGCCCCGGTCGGCCATCTGACGGCTGGCCAGGCCGATCTGACTGTTGGTCTTGTACTCGCCCGCCTCCTTGGAGACGGTCCGCTTGATGGTGAGGTCCGTGAGGCGCACCTGCCCCTCGCGCAGCCGCCAGGCGTACTCCACGAAGACCTCCAGCACGGTCGGGATCCGCGCCGCGAACCCGGCGAGGTCATCCGCCTGCGCCAGGATCTCCACCATGCGCTGCTGGGCCTCGGCGATCAGCGGCGGCGTATCGGACCGGCGCAGGTCGATCCCCCGCAGCTTCAACTCCCCGGAGCGGAAGGCCCCCAGATACCGGTTGGCCACGGAGAGCGCCGGGTTCACCCGCGAGGGGAGGAAGCTCACCCATTTGTAGATGCCCTCCAGGTTGATGTCGATCCCCACGGCCTCCCGGATCGCCCGGCAGAGGTCCCGGATCTCCGCCTCGGTCGCCCCCGCTTTCTGGATCCACATGGAGTCCACGATGGCGTGGAGGACCCGGAAGCCGCACGCCTCGGCCAGGGCGCGGGCGGTCAGCAGCTTCTCCCGGGCATAGGCGGTCACCGTCTCGTGCGCCTCGATCCGTCCGAACCGGGCGTTCTTGTAGCCGAGGTATCCGAAGCAGGTCACCAGGATCCACTTGAGGGCGGTCTGCCGGTGGTCATAGCGTTCGCGGGCGGGGCCGATGGACACACCGCGGAGGCGCTTCAGCGCCTGCCGGCGCAGGAGGATCGGCCGGAGCGTCCGGGTGACCAGGCCCTCGCGCCGGCGGCACGTCGAGTAGCCGATCTCGGGCGCGGCGTTGTCCGGGCAGCAGGCGCAATCCACCGTCTCGGGCGAGATGTTGTGGTGGACCATCATGGCCGGGTACATGGAGGCGAAGTCGATCTCGGCCACACCCTCGTACAGGCCGGTGATGGGCTGATAGACCAGGCCGCCCTTGTCCGCGACCAGGAGGTCCCAGGCGGTCTTCCAGCGCTCCGGCTCGCCCTTCTTCCAGGGGATCAGGATGCCGTCGGTGAGCGCCCGGTCCAGTTGCATCATGCTGATGGCCGAGCCGGGCGAAGCCCGGGCCATCTTCTGGACCGGGACCTTGGAGAGGCGGCTGAGTTCCAGCAGGCCGGCCAGCTCCGTCTCCTTCAGGATGAAGGAGTTTCGCGAGTCCAGGTGCCAGCGGCCGAAGAAGGGATAGGACGGCGCCTGGTACACGACGCGGCCGTAGGAGAAGTAGGAGCGCCCCGCGCTCCGGATGCGGCGGCGCACCACCTCGCGATCGAACTCCAGCGGGGTGTCGGTGCGGCGCGCCAGGCCGAGGAGGGCCGGGACCAGGAAGGCGTCGCCCCAGTCCGTGATGATGACGTGGGGATCGAAGCGGCGGATCAGCCGGTTGAGTTCGGCCAGGAGCGTTTCGGGGTCGCCCTCGTCGAGGGTAGTCGTCTCGCCATCGCAACTGATGGTGAGGGAGCGGAGCTTCCCGAGCGGGGCGCCGCGTCCCTGCTCGTCCCCCTGGCCGGTCAGGGCCATCAGGCGAAGCGGCGGCTCCGGATACTCCAGGTCCCACGCCGACCCTTCAACTTGGTACCGCAGCTCCGCTGCGTCAGGGGCCAGGGGCCGGGGGCTAGGGGCTGGGGAACGGAAGGTTTGACCCCCTCCCCCGACCCCTGATCCCCGACCTCCGACCCCGGTCTGCAAGACCGTGACCTTGGCGAGCGGAAAGATTTTTCGCACATGGCAGTAGGTCAGGGCTGGCGCGAGGTCGCAGTCATACAGGGTGATCCCTGGGCGGGGGACCGCGAGTTGCCGCAGGAGGGCCGGCTGCTGCTCGGGATCGAGGAGGATGAATTCCAGGACGTCGCGCGGCTCCCCGGTCCAGAACTCCTGCCGGCGGGTCATGCCCACCGGCGCCGCCAGCCGCATCCTGGAAAGGTCCGCGGCCAGTTGCCGCAGGGCCGCGACAGGGCCGGCCGCGTAGAAGCTGGGCTGGAACGGGTCCACCAGCCGGTGGCTCTTCCCCTCGGCGTCCACGATCCACACCACCATCCCGCCGGATGTCGGGTACGTATCGAAAATCCAACCCGTGAGGGGAAGCGCAGGGGAGTACATCGGAGACTCCGGGACAGGGAAGGGATCCGCAGATTACGCAGATTGCGCAGATTTTCCGGGTTCACTCGCCATAGATCCGCTTCCGCAGGGCGGCCCGGAATTCCTCGGGTGTGTACTCGGGGTGCCCTGCGCGGACGGACGCGGCGACCAGGGCAAAGCCATCCTGGATCATGGCGGCGACGATCCGGAATCGCTCTTCGAGCGACAACCGGCGCCACATCTCGACCTGGAGCGCCTCAGCCTGCTCGGGAGTCATCGGAGGATCCTCTCAGTTCGTAACGACCGGGTCCCAATCTTTGCCTGGTTGTTTGGACGCACTGTTAGCGGAACCGCCGGATCAGCGCAGCTACTTGTACGGAATATGGTGCGCCTCCAGCCAGGCCTTCGCAATCTCCTCGAACGCTGCCTGCCGAAAACCGTGCCAGTCGTTCTCGATGCCAAGCCGCTGGATCGAGCGCCGGAACTTCCGGAACGCCCCCGACCCGTGGATCGCGGACAGCAGTTCGTCTCGCTGCTCCGGGGTGCTTCTGGTATGCGTAAACCGTTCCATGATGGCCCATTCGTGAATGTCGAACGAGGCAGGTAACTGGAGAAAGCGCTCGGATTCCAGAACCTCACGGACCTTCGGCAGGATCTCCCGTTGCCAGTCCGGCAGCTCTTCGACATCTGCTGCCTCCTCCAGCAGCCGGCGGTCCTCGTCTGTGACGGTGACAATCTCGCCCGTCTCGGGATCGAGATACGAGCCCCACTCCGCGTTGGGCAGATCCATTGCCGCGACGACGTCTTGAAGCGAAACCTCGGCTGTCATGTTCGGCAGTACGTCCGCTGCGGTCCCTGTGCTAATCCGGCCACCGTGAGCAAGTTAACCTAGACAACAACGCATTACATCGTGTGGCTGTGCCGCCCGCAAGAATCCCTGCAGGCCCTCTCCTCGAATCGTGTACTTCGCGGGAAATAGGTGTCCGGCACCATTTCCCACGTCTGGCATCCGGAGCAGGCTCTGCCCGACGGTCTGCGCGTGATACGGTCTGCACGTCGCAATCCGCATGGTCATCCCCTCTGAATGCGTGCCCCTGGAGCACCTGAGTCCGTCGGTCAGGAGTTGTCACGTTTTCGCAACTTGCGCCTGGATTTCGTGTACACGCCGGAGCGTGTCAGCGGATAACGGGCCGCGATTGGCGCACGCGATGGCGTGCTCAAGCTGTTCGAGGCTCGAGATGCCGACCAGCGCGGTCGAGATCTCAGGCTTGCTGATGGCAAAGCGGATGGCCGCTTCGACGAGGCTCCCGACGGTGCCGTCCTCCACGAGGCAGGCGAACCGCCGGGCCCGGGCGACGTCCGCGGCGTAATCGCGTTCGGTCGCGATGGGAGTGACGGAGCGGGCGGCAACCGGGTGCCGGTCGGGTGTCCCGCTAAGCGCACCACCCGCCAGGACTCGAATCGCGATGGAGCCCATCTGCTTGCTCGCTGCCCGGTCGACGAGCTGCCGGTAATCCTGGTAAGGAAAGCCAGCAGGCACTTGCATCCCGGCGCTGGGGTTGAGCAGGTTGTAGACAACCTGGACCGTATGGAACCCTCCGCCCGTGACTGCCTGGTGTAGCATCTCGGTCTCCCCCAGCCCGGTGATCCCCCAGAAGCGCACCTTGCCCTGCCGCTCCAGGGCCTCGAACGCGCGGAGGACGGCAGGGAAGTGGTGCAGCGTCACCCCGGCCCAGTCGGGCCCGGAGTGGGGAACGAAGGGATTGTGGAGCTGGATGAGATCTATCCGCTCCCGGCCGAGCCGTCGCAGGCTGGCCTCCACGGACTCGGCGATCGCTGCCTCGACGCGGTCCAGGTCCGGGGGCTCCAGGCGCACCTTCGTCCCCACGAGTGGGTCGGCGCCGATCTCGCGCAGGACCGCCCCGAGGTTGACCTCGGATTGCCCGTCCCCGTAAAGCGATGCGGTGTCGAAGTAGGCGATCCCCAGCTCGAGGGCGCGCGCCACCGCGCGGCGCATCTTGGGATACTCGCCGCGCACGAGCAGTCCACCGACGCTGCCACAGCCGAAACCGAGTTCGGAAACCTTCAGACCGGTGCGGCCCAGCATTCTGTACTTCACGACGGCCTCCAGTAAATAGGAAGGCAATCAATCAGCGACACCCGGACCGATCGGTTCATCCAGCCCTCCGCGCCCACACGTTCATCCGGCGGAACTGCTCGAAGTAGGTCCCGTCACCCCGCGCGGCAGGGACCCGGCGCTGGCGTCGGGCACCCGGTGGAGCGCGGGCAAGAGTTCGTCGCTGATCAGCCGCATGCTCTGGAGGGCGGCGCGAAGGGGCAACCCGCTCCAGTGGGTGCGGAGGAGCAGGTGATTCACGCCCAGTTTTTCCCAGTACGGGCGGAGCTGTTCGTAACATTGCTCAGGCGATCCCAGGATGAAGCGGTCCTTCACCAGATCCTCGAAGGGGCGGTGGAAGGTCTCCTGCGCGGGCAGGGCCCCGTCCTGGCCCCAGCGGGCGTAGGCCCCGTACTTGCTGGCCAGGTGGGGGCCGGCGATCTCCAGCGCGGTCTGCCGATCCCTGGCGCAGAAGATCTCCCGCAGCATGGGCAGGTGCCGGGGGAAGGGGCGCCCAAGGCGGGACAGCTCCGCCCGGTACAGCGATAACTGGCGCGTCAGGGTGGGCAGGGTGGCGTGGGGGCCGATGAACCAGGTGTCTCCCAGCCTGGCCGCCCGTCCGACCGCCTGATCCGTCGTGGCGGCGAACCAGATGGGTGGGTGGGGCTGCTGGACCGGGCGGATGGTCATGGTCACCTTCTCCAGCTTGCAGACGTCGTTCTCGACGTCCACCGCCTCTTCGGTCCAGAGGCGCTTGACCAGGGCCAGGCACTCCTCGAAGCGGCGGACGCGCTGGCCGCGGGGCACCCGGAAGGCGTCGAACTCCACCTCGCGGTAGCCCAGCCCGACCCCGAACACGAAGTTCCCCCGCCAGATCACGTCCAGGGACGCCACCTGCTCGGCCACCTCCACCGGATTGTGGAGGCTGAGGAGGAGGACACCGGCGATGCCCGTCATCTCCCCCGCCTCGGCGGCCAGGCGCGACAGAAAGGGGACGAGCTGGAGCTGCGCCATGCCTTCGCTGAGATAGTGTTGCCCGGTGGCCACGGCGTCCCAGCCCCGGTCGCGGGCCGCCCGGGTCATGATGAACTGTTCTTCCAGGGCGGCGACCATGTCGGTCCCGAGCGGGTGCTGGTTGGTGAGGTAGATGCCCACCTTCATGTGACGACTCCTCGCGAGACGGTTCAGCCCAGACAATGCAATTGAACCGCAGAGCACGCAAAGCACGCAGAGAATCCCCGATATTTCCAGGCCCGGAGAAGTGAATCTGTGAGACAGGGTCTGGAATATTCTGAGCAGCCGTGTCGCCTCGGCTTCTTGAGATCCCGCAGGCCTTTGCGGTCTCTGCGAGCTTTGCGGTTAGATGTCTGGGTTCAGTCGGGCCCCGATCGCGTCCAGCCGGAAAAGTCCCCGCAGAACTGCTCCAGCGTCAGCGGCGTGATCCGCCGGTCTGCGCCGGCCTCGTCCCGCTCGGCCGGCGTGTTGTACCCCCAGGTTGCCAGGAACAGGCCAGCCGCCTCCAGGTCCGCCTGCCCCTCCACCGCCCGCAGGGTCGGCATGCGATCCTCGACGAACCAGATGTCGTCGTAGTCCACGGCATACTCCTGATGCAGGACACGAAGCAGATCCGCCTTCGGGCGGGCGCGCTCCTTCCCCCAGACCTGGACGGTCGGCAGGGTCACCCCATTGGCCTTCAGGAGCATATGGGCGAAGCGCCCCTCCTTGGTCGTGATGACGAACACCCGCACATTGCCTCCAAGGAGTATCCGCAGCCGGGCCGCCACGCCGGGATAGAAATGCTGGGATGCGAGCCAGCCTGGAAGATCCCGCTGGATCCAGGCGTCCCGGGCGGCGTCGAAGCGCACTGCCAGGTCCGCCGGATCGAGGTGGTTGCCCTCAACGATCCGCGACCGCCACGTCGTTTGAAACTCGCGGAGGAGTGTGGCTTCCGGCACGCCCTCGAGGATGGCGCGCAGGAGCACGGGGGCTTCCCAGCCGATCTCCAGGGTGGGCCGCATCCGGTGGAAGGCGGCCGCCGCTTCCGGCGGCGGCTCATCCCCGTTGGCGCCCCAGATCTCGCGGTACACCTGCCAGGTGGATTTCAGGGTCTCGTGGGCGGTGTCGCAGATGACGCCGTCGAAGTCCACGGCCAGGATCTTGGGAGCAGTCACGGACTCTTCCTTTAACCACAGATTTCACAGATTACACCGATTATTTTCCGGAAAGATCCCGCCGTGAAATCTGCGCAATCTGCGTAATCTGTGGTTCCACTCTTTCCCCTATTTCGTCCCTGCCCGGAACATCGTGAGCAGCATCTTGAAGCGGCCGGCCGCCTGGACCGCGTGGGGGACGTCGGCCGGCATCAGCACCAGCTCGCCCGTCCCGACGCTAACCGTCGTGCCGCCGATGCGTAGCGTGGCTGTCCCGTCCAGGACCTGGACCAGGGCGTCGAACGGCGCCGTGTGCTCACTCAGCTCCTGCCCTTCGTCGAAGGCGAACAGGGTCAGCGTCCCGGCGTCGCTCTTCAGCAACGTCCGGCTGACGACGGAGCCGGGGGCGTACTGCACCGCGTCTACGAGCGCCATTGGCTTTGCCGGGGGTAACTGGGTCTGCGGGGTGCTGGCGGTGGTCATGGCAGATGTCTCCTGTAAAACCTATAAGCAACCGCAGATGAACGCAAATAAACGCAAATGAAGTCCATGAACGGGCATCCGCTACCAAGGCCTGCAGAGTCGCTTCAACAATTGGATTTGCCCGGCGTGGTACACGTCGTGGGCGGCGATGCCGGAGATCAGGGCCGCGTTGCTCACTTTGCTGCCGGGGGGAACCCTGTTCAAGTCTCTTGGCGCCAACCCGGCAATGGCGGCTCGCATCTTTCGATGCATTTCCTCCAGCAGGGCCACGTCGCTCCGCCACGCTTCCGGTGTGACGGTCATCGGGCGAACGAACCAGTTCGAGCCCTTCAGCGGAAAGGAACCCTTCTTCTCCCCGAGCAATCGGCGCCGGACGATGTACTTCCAGTACGCCGCGTGGACCACGATCTCCCAGATGTTGTGGCGGCCCTTCGTCGGTCTCCACGAGACCTCACGGACGTCAAGCCCCCGGATCGAGCCGCGCAGGTTGGGACCATGCCAGGCCTTCTTGGTGTACGATTCATCAATGATTTGAAGAAGAAACCTGATCTCGGGCGCAACCACAGCGCCTTTCATATCCTACCTCTTGCCCCTTCCCAGCGTTCCATAGGCTACTCCCAGCCCACCGGCTCGTATCCGCGCTCGCGGAGGCAGCGATCGACGAAGTTCTTGTAGACAGGGTTGGGTTCGCTGGCCTTGAACAGGCCGCGGAGGAATCCCCCGGTGGCGCCGGTGGCCGCCCCCACCGCCGCCCCGGTGCTGGCCTGGCCCCGAATGGCTCCACCCGCCGCCCCGACGGCCGCGCCGGCTCCCGCTCCCACGGCGGTGCTGCCGGCCACGGTGCCCGCCGCCCCCGACTTGATGAACTGGTCCGCCAACTGTTTGCACTCGGCCATGTCGCGCTCTGCCTGGGCCTGGCCCACCCGGGCGAGATGCGCATTGGGGTACAGGACAGGCTTCTGGCTGGCACATCCCGAGAGGGTGCCCGCGAGTACAAGGGCCACGGCGAAACGCATCAGGACATCCTTCCGCAGGCGAGAGGTTCCCTGGCGCTATGATTTGCCCGATCGCCGCACCTGGTTGCGGCCGGCGTGCTTGGCGGCGTAGAGGGCCTGGTCCGCGGCGCCGATGAGTTTTTCCTCGGACTCCGCATCCTCCGGGTAGGTCGCGATCCCGATGCTCGTGGTGCAGTTGACCGCCTGCCCCGGGGCGATGGTCATCGTGTGCCCCGCGATGATTCCCCGCACCCGTTCCGCCATCGTCAGGGCGCCAGGGCCCGGCGTCTCTGGCAGGAGAATGGCGAATTCGTCTCCCCCGTAACGGGCAGCCTCGTCCACGGGACGGACTTCCTGCCGGATCAGGGCCGCGAGGGCCCGCAGGGCCTCGTCGCCGGCCAGGTGGCCATAGGTATCGTTGATGACCTTGAAGTTGTCGATGTCCAGGATCAAGAGAGAGAAGGGGCGGCCGTAGCGTCGGGATCGCCCCACCTCTTCTGTCAGCCGCCGGCGGAACTCGCGGTAGTTGTACAGGCCCGTGAGACCATCGTGGATGGAGAGATCCTCGAGCGCGGCCTGGCTCTTCGCAAGTTTGTCTGCCATGGCATTGAATGTCCTTCCCAGGTGCCCCAGTTCATCCCACGTCGCCAGCGAGACCCGGTGGGCAAGGTCGCCCGCCCCGAACCGTTCCGCGCCCTCCTCGAGCACGCGAAGGGGGAGCAGGATGGAGCGAGTCAAGGCCCTGCCAACCAGAAGAGCGGTCCCGAGCCCCAGCACGAAGACCGTGCCGATGACGAGCAGCGCCCTTCGCCTGACGGCATGGGCCAGCACCAGATATTCCGTCATCTCCTGCTGGGCCAGGGTATGGACCTGGTCGAGCAGGTCTATCGTCCGATTCATGTGCGCGTCGAGGCGTCCGAGTTCGCGCGCCGCGGCGGCATTCCCTACGGGATGGGGAATGGCCAGGATGGCTTCGCTGAGACTCCGACCCCGTTGCCATTCCTCCCGGGCGGACCGGAATAATGCGCGCTCTTCTGCCAGGGAAAAGGGGCCCGCACCCGCCTCTTCGAAGACCGTGTCCACGTTCCGGCTTGCCTTCAGGAACCGCTGCCGCTCGTCCGGGTCACCGTAGCCGCGGATGAAGTAGTCGTGGACCAGGAGCGTCGCCTTCTGGATCAGGCTCTGAAGGCGCAGGACCAGCGCGATCTCCTCGGAGGCTTCATGCACGACGTTATCGAGGGCATGGATGGTACTCTGGAGGGAGAAAAGTGCCCCGGCCGCGAGCACGACCACCGGGAGGAGCATAGCTCCCATGCCCAGGATGAACCGGGTCCGCAGAGTGGTCTGTCGCAACTGCGGCATTTTCATGTGACGGCGCTCTCAAGGATCACGCGGCGCCCGGGTCACTATACCCCATGCAGGCTGCTTCTCCAATATTCGTAAATAGGGGACGCTGCAGTCTATGTCGCCTTACCTTCACCGACGAACGAGGCAAGGTGTCGACCTGGGCAAGACGACGTAGACTGGAACGTCCCCTATTAGACCCGTCCCTTATTAGACGTCCCCTATTACATACGACGATCTTGGCCGCCTACCCTTCCAAGACGCTCTTGAGGGTCCGCAGGTCGCGCTCGACCATCCCCGCATCCTCGGCGAACTTCTGATCGGACATCTCGGGTAACTGGAACAGCGTGAACATGACTTCGCTCCCGGCCCCGTTCGGGACGACCCGCATCGGGTTCACAATCTCCACCCCCGGTGTCGGGTTCACGGAATGATCGAGCACCCCGAGCTCGTTCTGGGGAACGAACCGGATTCCTACCGGGCCATCCGGGGTTTCGACGACCCACCCACCTCCCGTTTTCCTAACCGACCGAACAAAAGCCGTCGCCCACTTCGGCAGGTTCTGGGGATTCGAGACGAAGTCGTACACCCGATCGGCCGGGCGGTCGATGGAGATGCTGAGAGTTTTGGACTTCCGAAGTGCCGACATCACGTGTCCTCCTGCGCCGCCGCCACGATGCGCCGACTGCGCGGCGCGGCAGCGAAGCGACCGTTGCTCGCGTCGGCGCATCGTCCAGCTTCAGCCGACGCGACCGATGGGAGCGGTCGGATGGAAGCTGCGGGTTGGGCCGCCTCCCTCCAGGTTCCGCTACCCATAAGGCTTCGTGCCGTACAGTCGATGACGGTGGATGCCACGCCACTTCCGCGGCTTGATCCCGAGCAACTCAACTGTGCCGTACGGTTCGAAGACCGTGTAGTCGGCCGCCCAGATCTCAAGGAACCCGGTGGCGGACATTTCGTCGAGAATCTGGATGTCAAGATAGCGGCCGACCTCCTCGGCTGGCGCTTCCATGAGCTGAAGCACGAGGATTGTGCGTGCCGGACATCGCCACCCGGGGATCTTCCGCTTGTCTTCCTTCCGATAAACTGCTTCCTGTAGGTGAATCGCTGTGTCTAAGGGATCTACATCGACGCTACCGTTGAGGATCTCCTCCCACTGCCTCGAGATTGGATCCTCAATGACCTTCACCAACTCGAGACCTAGATAGGGCTCCCGCCCGCGACGACAGATGAAGTCGGGACGCTCCGAGCGCCCGAGAACTTCCAATTTGCGGCCAGTCACTGCGGCGTATTCGTCAAGGAACGGCTCCAGTTCCATCTCCTCGACCATCTTCTTGCCGATCTCCAGATCAGACACGGATGACCTCGGGTGTGGTACGCTTATATGGTTTCCGGATAAGTGGCTATGTCTGGCATCAGGTCCGGATAAGCCCCGCCCCTCAGAACCCCGGGATCGCAGTCCCGTCAAGGAGTTTGCGCAAGCGCACTGAGCTGGTTGGGATTATATCTGTAACAGGGGACGCTTCAGTCTATGTCGCCTTGCCAATCTTCGCCAGAAGCGCCTGCCACTTCCTGGCCTGTTCGCCCCCCCGGCGGGCCGCCTGGTACACGACAGCCGACCGCCCCCGACGAAGTCGGCCCGGTCTGCGTCGTCGCGGAAGATGGTCGTCAGCTCGATCCCCCGGACCATCACGTGGTGGAGGATGTTCGGGGCATCCAAGCCGGCTTGGCGAGGCATCGCAACTCCAGACGAGCACAAGGCGATCAAGACTGGAACATTCCCTGTCATGGGACGGATCATTTGCGAGCCGCGCGCTTCTCATGACCGAGGCGCCGCTGGTCAGATGCATCCGCTTGTTGGCCGCCCCATATCTCGGTCAAGCATGCGCGGAATAGTTCGTCCAACGTGTCCCAGTTGGGCGCTGCGGGCTTGGACAAGCCCGCGGGGCCGGCGCTCAGCCGGGCAATCTCCGAGTCCAGGAAGTCGTTGATCGCAGGGATTCGCGGACCCGAGGCAAGCTCGTCTCCTGCGCACTTGCGCTCATGAAGCGCCCTGACGGTCGCGCGGAGCGCCGAAGGAAGCTGGTCCGAAGCCAGAAGCTCGAACTCCATCGGAGGCATAGTGCCGTGAGCCTCGATCCAGCGGCAGGCAAGCACCGGGCGAAGTACATAGAAATACTTCTTTACGCGAACCGGGTCACCCTGCAGGTACTCGCGGTAGTTGCCCGCCGCCATGTGGAGGTAGTGATGCATGCAGGCGCGCGGTGAGAAGTACTGTGACGACAGCTCCCGCAGCCTCTGCACGGTCGAGAATGCCTCCCGATACACGATCGGCGACCGAAGCCATTCCAAGAGGGGCGGGTTCGACTTGGCAAAGAGCCCGAGCGCCTTCCTCAAGTCCCATCCAGTCACGTCCAGGCCATTTGACGGCGTGTACTCAAGGACATCGCGCCTCCGCTGAACGGACAGGTACCAATCGGCATGGCGTGCATAGATGAACCTTACGTCCCAGTCCGAGTCGGCCGAGGCGAAGCCCCAGGCCCTGCTCCCGGACTCCACGGCATAGAGCACCCTGACTCGCTCGTCGTTCTCGATCTGGTCCAGCGACTCTCCGATCTCTCGCTCCATGCTCGCCTTATGACTTGGCCAACCGGGATCAGATGCTGACGGCATCCGCCTGCGTGGTGCGCACGGGCAGGTCCGTCCGCGTGCGGGCGGAGCTGGGTGAATCCGCATGCTGCCACCGCAGCACGGCTAGCGGCATTTCGTCCCAGGTCCGACCGTCGAGGAGCCGTCCGGTGCGACCCTTTCGAACCCCGCCCCACTGCTTGAAAAAGAACGGCACCTCGCTATCGACGCACCAGTCTCGGATTTCCCGCACCCAATCCCCCTCCATAGGCCGCGCGCCGGGACCGGATTCCCCGCCGACGATTACCCAGTCAATCCCGGTGAGCGGCAGCAATGGGATTCTGGCCAGCAGCGGCTCCACCGACAGGAAACGTACAGCCGCGGGAACCTGCCTGAGTCTCTCGACCCTGTGGAGGTAACGAGGGGACTCGACGCTGACGCCCATCCATACGTTGATCGGCCAAGGAAGGCGACCGGCGGTCTCCGCCAGACGGTCGGCCCGTTTCGTGAGGATCTGAAAGGTGTGCCAGTGGGCGGCGACCATCGTATCAAACACCTCGGCGATGAACGGCTCCGGAATGTCCTCGTGGAACAGGTCGCTCATGGAGTTGACGAAAATGGTCCGCGGTTGGCGCCAGCGCAAGGGCAACCGGACCAGATCATGCTGCAGCGTGAGCTCAAAGCCGTTGCGATACCGTGGCTGGTTCATTCCCGATAGCCGGATCGCCATCCGCTCGGCGTAGCAGTGCTTGCACCCAGGGCTAACCTTCGTGCATCCCGTCACCGGGTTCCAGGTCGAATCGGTCCACTCTATACCGGATGATTGTGCCATGCGCCTGGATCCGTTCACAACAAACCCAACTGCGGGTCGCTGTATTTCCTGGCCTCTTTCCAGAATCGGCCCCCGAGCGCGTGCCGACTGTAGAACCCCAGTCTCTACAGGGAAAGATTCTTCTCGCTTGAGCGGACGAGTAGGCTGTCCTCCAGCCCCCCGTGGGTATAATTAAGGTGGCTCATCCGACTGGAGAAAAAACTGGCAATGAACGTATCGAAGGTGATTTCTTTCTGCTTCTTCCGCCACTCCTCTCTCCATGATGGGGTTCCTACGAAGAGGTCCACGACATCGCTGGAAGGATCGAGGTATATCATCTCGTTTCGAAGAGGGTCCATGGCGGGAATCAACACCATAAAATCCATGTACCGCTGGGCGAGAGTTTTAATTGTGCTGAAGTGAAGGTCTCGCAGTCTGAACGGGTCAGCAAAGCAGAAGCCAAGCACCTTCTTCCCTGGCGCCAGGGGTGGCATCTCCTCGAGTATGTAGGATGTAATGCGGTTCACGTTTCCCGGTATATATCGAACTTCGGCGGTCGGACGCATCGTCTCCACACGCTTGCGAAGGGCTGAGATGCAGTGCGGATCTTGGTCGCAGAATATGTACCAGTCGAAAGTGTGTGCGACGCGTAAGGCGAGCAGCGGTGTGCCAAGGAGACAGCGGTCGGTCTCTTCAACGTGGGAGTGCCCAGCCCCCGCAAACAGATCGATGTAGACCCGTTGATCCCATTTTTCCTTCATTGAGGTGGCGAACAGGTCGGCGTAGCACCAGAAGAGACGATACTTGTCCTCTGCCCAGGAGCCAACCTCTGGGGTATACAGCTTGTCATCAGATACTCCGAGATCGATCTTGCTGGGTCGAAGGTTCATCCAATGTCTCACGCAAGCGCTGTGCGCCTAACGGAACGACAGCAGCTCCCAGCGACGTGTCTACGAACGGCCGTTTTCCGCGTAACTCCCCTTATCGGCGTGGGAGTTGTCATGAGACGGTCACAAAAGAGCGAATGGCGGTGAAAGATAATCCGAACGGCATTGCCCGGGAGTCTCGGGTGGTATTGAGAGGGGGTCGGGGTGGCATGCCCCGAACGGGCGGGCGGGAATTGCCGCGGAAGGGCATCCATGCACTGCGGGCCGTTTGCCGTATCCCCGCTTGTCCTCATCCGACCGCCCTCCCCTGGCCGCCGCGGCGGTCACTCATACGGCCCCAGAAACCGCTCGCCATTGAAATGGATGATGTGGCTGGGCGCCTCGGCGATCCAGACCTCCGTCTCCCACGCGATGTCCGCAAGGTACTTCGTCATGGCCCGTCGTGTGAGGAAGGCCGTCACGAACACGAGGCCGGCTGGGGTTGGCTTGAAGAGGTCCTTCAGCTCATTGTGCCGCTTGAGTCCGACGGGGCCATGGCTGGTAACGGCCTCGATGAGGACAAGCCAGTTCTTCTGCGGGAGATGCACCACGACGTCTGGCATTTTGCCGTGCGCGTCGATTGTCAACCCAAGTCGCTTGAGATACCCGGCCTCGACATGTCGCTGCTTGTCGCCCGTGTCGCCGACATAGACGACCACACCACCCGGGGTGAAGCGCGGGCAGAACCCCTCGATGATTTTCTTGACGACTTCGTTCTGACCACCAGCCGTCACCTTCAGCTCGCGGCCGTCGGGGAGCCTCACCGGAATCAGCACCATCGTGCGCTCCCTTGGCTGGAGCCGGCGGAGCGCCCCGGCCGTTTTCAAGAAGCCCTCCAGGGACCCGTTCCAGAGGGGAGAGCCAAAGACGCGGGCGAGCTTGAGAAGCGTTGGGGCCACCTGATAGAGATTATCGGGGCTATTCACGGGTCTACGAGGATCGTCGGGATTGGCGAGGACCAAACCCATCTGGACGAACTGGTGGACGGTGAACCGCCGGACTGTCTCCCGGGTGTTGGGGGCGTACTTCTTGTCGAAATGCTTCTGGAAGTGGTCCATCATCTCGGTGATGCCGAGCATGGGTGCCTCGGCATCGGCCCATCGCTTGCGAGGCGTCATGCCAAGGAGAGCGAGAAACGTAAGGGCGGACCTTTCGTTCTGCTGCTCCTTCGGGACGCCCAATGCCTTCAGAATATCCAGGGCCTCGGCGACCCTCTTCGCAGCGGGGGTTCTTCTTCGACGCGCGGGTTCAGGCACGGAAAACGATCTCCTCGACAAGTTGATCCAGTTCTCCCTGAGCCGGGAAGCTCTTGCCGATTCGCCGGCCGAGTGCGACGAGCTCGTCCCACGCCGGATAGCGGAGAGATCGAAGGTCGGTTGCGTTGACCTGCGTATGGCCGCTGAACTGCCGAAAGTAGGAGTCCACGAGAGTCGAGTTCAGGAACGCGGCCAGGCCTTTCGCCACACTCGCTGGCAGGCCGGCGCCGCGTTGGTGGTAGTAATTCAGATGGTTCTCGAAAGCGACGCGGTCGGCCGCGACATGCGCGGGATCGTACACGGCCGCCACGACCCGGCGCGGCTCTTCCTTGGCGGAGAACCGCTTCACGAGGACATAGTGTCCCGCCGGAACCAGCAGGTCGTCGGCTCGGGGGCTCAGAGCCAATGCATTCGGTTTCCGGGTGCGGCCGTTGGGCCACTCCACGTACCCCCGCTGTAGGTGACACGGATAGATGAGGGGAGCCGTGTTCCGCCCCGGCTTCGCTCGGAGGAGATCCTTCGCGCGGAAGTCCACAACGCGGCCCGTGGAGACGGCCAGACCGAGCTCGGCCAAGCTCGCCTTGAGCTTCCCCATCCGTTGCCGGATCGGATCCCCACCGCCATCGGGGACGATATGGATGAATGCGTGGCGATCACCGGGCCGGATGAGGTCGTCGTGACTAATCGTCCGAACGCGCACGTCGGGATCGTCGGGGCCGAGGCTTGCGGAAACGACCACGCCGGCACCCGCATCCGTCGTCCTCTCGGCGCGGAACACGATGTTCTCCTGCAGGACCTCGTCGTCGGCAAAAGCCCGATCTCGTGCGTCGAACACATGGACGCGGCGAAAGCACATGGTGTTTAAGAAGAAGCGGCGGAACGGTTCGAAATAGGGTCCATTGCAGAAGCTCCGCGGGGTGATCGCGACCATCTCCCCGCCGGGGGCGAGAAGCCGGGCCGTAACGGCGAGGAAGCCAGCATACAGGTTGCTCGTCTCGACCCCGATCTGCCGGAGCAAACTACGTTCGCGGGATTCGGTGCGTATCTTTCGGTAAGGCGGGTTCAGGATGGCGCAGTCGAATCGTTCATCAGCCCTTGGCGTGAAGAGATCGCCCGCCAGACTCCTCGCCCCGGCTTCGAGGAAATCTCCAGCAACGATGCGCGCCTCCAATTGGACGCCGGCCTCATCGCTGGTCTCCCGGCACAGATCGAGCGTCGCCCGGAGATAGCCGATGAGGTTGGGATCAATCTCATACGCGGTCAGGATGATGCTCTCCGGACGCCGGGACCTCCGGGCCATCGCAGCCACAAAGGCGGCGGAGAGGCATCCTATCCCCGCACCGGGGTCTAGTACGCGCAGGACTGGTTTTCGTGCCTCGAACATCCCGGCCATGAACATGGCCACGGATGTCGGCGTTAGAAACTGTCCCATGACGCCTCGCTGCCGCGGGTCCAACCGCTTGGTCACGTCGCGCCGAGTCTGGTCCACGGTCGCCAGCAAGGAGTCGGCGCCGCTCGGGTGTTGCCGCTCGAGAGCTTTCATGCCCGCGAGGTCCATGGTAACTCCCTGGGATTCTTCTTGCTCCTCACGATCCATAAGCTTGGCGCGGGATCGACGAAGGGGCTCCCAACCGAGGGGCCCTGGCGAAGTCCGGCTATTGGGTATCCCGTTTCCGCATAATATCCCACATCGGGCCGTGCGTCAGCGTAAAACGGGAAGGAATGTCGGAAGGTGTGGCGGCTTGCTGGGTCGCCTGCAGGGATGAGGGTGGCGGGACGCAGGGCGGCCCTTCGAGGCGTGGCGGGCTTCGCCGGAGCGGGCGGATCTTGTCGCGCACGGGTGGCCGCGCGCTGAAGAGCGTTTGCCGTATCCCCAATCGCCCTCATCCGACCGCCCTCCCCTGGCCGCCGCGGAGGAGCGCTGAAGTCGCGTAACGCTACCCTTGACCCGGCGGCGATGTCAAGGCCAGCCGTGATTCTTTCCGAGGTGCAACGTCCGACGTCCGATGAGCAGTTTCGAAATCCCAATGGGCCGCCCATGCGCCTTCCCTCGCCGTCACTCAGCACCTCGTTCCGGAACTCGCGTGAGGAACGTCTTGGGGTCGGGGCGGGCTGCCGACGCACGGGATGTTCCTCGTGGGGGAATCGATCTGGAGCAGATTCAGTTGCTCGGCCTCGGTCTCGTGGAGGGAGGCGGGCATTTCAAACTCGGACCCGTCTGGGAACCCGTGTTGCCGCTTCAGTTCGGCGACCAGGCGGAAGGTCCGATCCTTATAGGGGCGATCCAGGAAGGCGGAGCGGGCGAAGCGGGCCTCGTAGCGCTTCCGCAGGTGGGGGAAGTGTTGCTCCAGGAGCGGAAAGAAGGCTTGCTGCGCCGATGGCTTCAGGAACAGGACGTTGGCGAAGACGTGGGTCGCGCCATGATCCCGCGCGGCGGCAATCACCGCTTCCAGGTTGGCCCGGCTGTCCGTGATGTCTGGCATGATGGGCGCAATGTTCACCCCGGCCACGATCCCCGCCTGGCGCAGCGTTCGGAGGGTGTTCAGTCGCCGCTCCGGTGTGGGCGCGCGGAACTCCAGGATGCGGGCCAGCCGCCGATCCAGCGTGGTCACCGTCAGGTTGACGTGCACGCTATTCTTGGCCGCGATCCGGCGGAGCAGGTCAATGTCTCGCGTGACCAGGTCGCTCTTGGTGGTGATGGAGAGACGCAGGTCGCGGGCCAGTGCCATGACCGCCAGCAGACTCCGGGTCACGCCATAGCGCCGCTCCGCCGGCTGGTAGGGGTCGGTGGCGGTGCCCAGCGCGATGCTCTGGCCGGTGAGGCGTTCGGGGGTGAGCTCGCGCACGAGGATCCGCGCCGCGTCCCGCTTGACGTAGATCTTTTCCTCGAAGTCCTCCCATCGAGCCAGCCCCATGAACTCGTGGGTGTAGCGGGCATAGCAGTATCGGCAGCCGAACTCGCATCCGCGGTAGGGGTTGATGGTCCAGGTGAAGGGCATGCGCGGGCTCACGCACCGGTTCAGGACGGAGCGCACCTCGATGCTCAGGTATTCCACCTCGCGCTTTTCCAACAGGGTGGCCGCCTCGCGCGCCATCCGCTCGATGCCTTTCGGTTGCGATTCGGGTTCAGCGAACAGTGAAGTCATAAGTAGCCGTCAGCCATCAGCCATGAACTATGAGCCACGAGCCACGAGCCATCAGCGACCAGCCAGTGCATCCCGCCACCGGCGAAGGGCGCGGAAGTAGCGAAGCTTCGCAGCCAGGGGAATGCCGGCGTTGGCCGGGCTGGTCGAGGGCACCACGAAGACTTGCGAAGCGCCGATGATCACCTCCTGCCGGCCGAAGCGCCTGACAGGCTGCTGAAAAAGGCCCATCTGCTGCGTCAGGCGCTCGTCGCGGCACTGCGACGTACGCACCGATGTACGCCTCGCGCCTCGACTTCCCGCCTTCCTTGCACCTGGGCCTTTTTGACCAGCCTGGGTTAGCAGACTGCTTTTCAGCATCCTGCTGAAGACCCCGGGACCAAAGAAATTGACGAAGCCGGTCTTGCTGTTGAAGCAGACGATCCGGGGTTGGCATGCCCGTAATTTCTCCTCCAGGACCCGGCGCCCCTGGCGGAAGTCGGCGGCGGTGAGGTCGGCCACGCCCCGCGAGGGACGCTTCACGATGTCGGTGATGCCATACCCGAAGGCCGGCATCAGGTGATCCTCGTCCGGCCGCAGTTGCCGTGGGGTGAGGCCGGCTTTGTAGAGCAGAAGCCAGAACGGGTTCCGGGGATTCGCGTAGTAGTGCCCGGCCTGCGCCGATTGCACCCCGGGGTTGATCCCGACGAAGACGATGTCCAGGCCTGGCGCCAGGTAATCTGGCAACTGGGCATACCCAGGGGGTACCCGGCGACCGGGCAATCTGGCGATCGGGCGCACCCAGGGGGTACCCGAGATCTTCCGACGCCTCATACGGTTGGATCCGGAGGGGTCAGTTGCAGCGGCGGTTGAATCGCCGCCTCCAGTTCCCGGATCCGTCCTTTCAACTGCGCGATGGCCTTCTGGTGCTCCACCAGGATGCCCATGAGGATGGCCTCCAGGGGCGTCACGCGCGAGGCGTAGACCATGGCGGCCACGTGGTACTTGGCAGCGGCGAAGAGACCGTCGAAGGCCTCCTGGTCCTCTCGGCGCAGGGCGCGCCGGAACTTGTTCCAGCTCTCGAACTCGGTCTCCAGAACCTGGCTGAATGGCGCAACGGTTCTGCCCATGACGGACCTCGATTGCGAATTTCGGATTGCGAATTTCGAATTTCCCGAACTTAAGACCCCAACATGCAACGTTCAACCTTCCAACAGGGCGGTCACCGCCCCGACCACGGGTACGCCACCGGCAACTCCTGATGGGGGTGCCCGCGGAACCACAGCCGGCAGTGCTCCTGTGGAATCACCATGGGGCGGGCGCTGCGGGCACCCGGCGGTTTCTCGCGGACGATCAGGATCAGGCCATCCTCCTCGCGGAGCCGGGCGACGCCATCGGCGGCGCGAGTCAGGATCTCTCGGAGGGGCTGCAGCCTCTGTGTCACCGGCTCCTCGGGATGGGTGGCCAGGATTGGTTGGCCGGCCTCGGCCAGCGACCGGACCCGCCGCGCCGTGTTCTGGAGCAGGCGAAACGCCTCGCGCGCGGGAACGTTCTCGTCGTGGAACAGGTGGCTCCAGCCCGAGATCACCACCAGACCCGGGCGATAGTGGGCGATCGCCGGGGGCAGGCGTTCCACGATCAGGGTCTCCAGTTGATGGCACGTGAAGGCGCGGGTGAGATGCAGGCGCTGCATGACCGCCCGGGGGGGCTGTCCGGCGTCCCTGGCCAGGGCCGAGAGAATATAGGGGTCAAAGGCGTTGGCCCCGTCCACGTACAGGACCGTGCGCCCGCTCAGGGTCACCCGGCCGGCCAGGGTGGTTCCCAGGTTCAGGACGAAGGATGGTCCGGCGAGCAGGGACAGACCCGCCCGGGTTGTCGGGGTGTCCTTCGGTTCCCTGCTGGCGGATCCCGGCGAAGGCAGATGTTGCCGGTCCCCTTCCACCAGGGAATTCAGGAAGGCCAGGAGGTTATCGTCCTCCCGGCGGGTGACGGCACTCACCTGGCTCATGGGTCACAGATACCAAACATATGTTTGGATGTCAATAAAAATTCGCTGTCCTCCTCGAAGCCTTGTATCGAGGCGCAGCCGCGTGGTATGTTCCTCCGGCTTCCCCTTCGTTTTCAGGGAGTTTTCCCCCGGCCAGAGAAGTTATTTGCCCTCTCGCCTCGACGCCGAGGCGAGACCAGGGAGAGCATTCGTGACGAATCGCGGAGATGTGCAGCCCCTCAAACAGCGCGTCCAGGCCGAGGTAGACCGGCTGGCGCCGGAACTTCTGGCCACGAGCCGCTTCCTGCACGCGAACCCGGAGTTGGCCTACGAGGAGTATCGGGCGGCCGAGCGCCTGACGGCCATCCTGGAACAGCAGGGCTTCGCGGTGACGCGCGGCGTGGCCGGCCTGCCCACGGCGTTTACGGCGCGCACCGGGTCGGGCAAACCGCGCGTCGCCTTCCTGGCCGAGTATGACGCCCTGCCCGGCCTGGGCCACGCCTGCGGCCACAACCTGATCGGGACGGCGTCCCTGGGGGCGGCCCTGGCAGTGAAGGCCATCCTGGACGCGGTTCCGGGAGAGGTCCTCGTGGTCGGGTGTCCGGCCGAGGAGAAGGGGGGCGGCAAGATCCCCCTGGTGGAAGCCGGGGTCTTCGCCGGAACGGATGCCGCCATGCTGGTCCACCCCAGCAACCGGACGGAGATGGTGAAGCTGGCGCTGGGCATGCGCGAGATCACGGTGGAGTTCTTCGGCAAGGCGAGCCACGCGGCCGCCTCGCCAGAGCAGGGGATCAACGCCCTGGACGCCGTGGTGCTGGGCTATACCGCGATCAGCGCCCTGCGCCAGCAGGTCCGCTCCGATGCCCGGATTCACGGGATCATCACCCACGGCGGCCAGGCACCGAACATCATCCCCGACTACGCGGCGGCCCGCTTCTACGTCAGGGCCCTGGATCTCGCGTACCTCGAGGACCTGTGCCGGCGCGTGATGGCCTGCTTCGAGGCGGCGGCGCAGGCGACGGGATGCCGGGTGAAGATCTCGCCGGCC
The DNA here is from genome assembly GCA_001771285.1 of candidate division NC10 bacterium RIFCSPLOWO2_12_FULL_66_18. Taxonomy (GTDB): domain Bacteria; phylum Methylomirabilota; class Methylomirabilia; order Methylomirabilales; family 2-02-FULL-66-22; genus 2-02-FULL-66-22. Next base: position 1,371 of record METI01000056.1, on the reverse strand, counting down.
GGCAAGGACTATCACCCCTACAAACCGGTGTACGCCCTGGCCGATCTGTTCCAGCGCAACCTGGAATCGCTCGGCGAGCGCGTGGACCAGGGGCCGGTGGACCGGGAGCTGGGCTCTACCGACGTGGGGAACGTGAGCCAGGTGGTTCCCACGATCCAGCCGATGCTCCAGATCTCGCCCCGGGAGGTCACGTGCCACATGGCCGCCTTCGCCGACGCGGCCATCTCCGACGCCGGCCAGCGGGGGATGCTCCTGGCAGCCAAGGCCATGGCCATGACCGCGGTGGATCTCCTGGCGGAGTCTTCCGCCCTGCCCCGCGTGACGAGCGAGTTCCGCAGCCACCCATCACCCTGAAACCCATCCTGGGAGACCATGCCCATTCCTCGACCGCTTGCCGCCATCGTCGCGCTCGTTCTCGTGGGAAGCCTCCGGCCCGTCGCCGCCGCAGACATCGCCGCCTGGGTGTACGATCTTCCCCGCTGGTCCGGGAATCAATATGAGGCCAGAGTGCCCACGCTGCCGCCGGGCACCCGGCAGGTGTACGCCAGCCTCGAAGAGGGCCCGCGCTTCCTGCTGGACGACGAGTTTCGGGCGGGGGACATCCAGCGCCTCGTGGGCGCCTTGCGCGAGCGTTCCGGGATCGCCGTCCACGCCATGATCCTTCAGGACACCCGCTGGCTCGACGATCCCGGCGGGGCCCGCGAGCGTCTGGCCCGGGTCCTGGCGCTGAACCGGTACGCTCCCGATCAGGCCTTCGCCGGGGTGCACTTGGACGTGGAGCCGCACACGCTCGAGGACTGGGAGTGTGGCGGCATTCCGGAGCGCCGCGGACTCGTGCAAAAACTTCAGACGCTCCTCACGCGTCTTGCATCGGCCATCCCGCCACCCGGGAAGAACGGGGGCGGCCGCCTGCGTCTTTCGGCCGCCCTGCCCTGGTGGATCGGCTCGCTCTCGGCCGAGATCCCGGAGGCCTCGCCCCGCCGATTCTTCGAGAGCGTGGACGAGATCGTCCTGATGGCCTACGGCGATCCGGGTGGGCCCCTCGTCGGCGGATCGGCGCGCGCGCTGCTGCAGCGGCTGGAGGATGCTCGCCTCTGGCGGGACGTTCCCGCCGGGAAGGGCATCCGGGTCGGCCTGGCGACGTACGAGTACGCGAGCGCGGGCGATCTGCTGGCAGCCGTCCGGGAGCTGGACAAGGCGCTGGGTCGCCACGCGGGCTACCGCGGGACGGCGATCTTTCATGCCGGGGGTTCCTATGGCGCCCCCCTGGCGGCCTCCGTCCGCGGCCTCGTGCAGGATGGCGCGGGGCAACCCGTCGCCGGGGCGCGCGTGAAGGTCGGCGAACGCCAGAGCGCCACCAGCCGCTGCGGC
>METI01000055.1 GCA_001771285.1 candidate division NC10 bacterium RIFCSPLOWO2_12_FULL_66_18 | reverse complement strand
ACCGTGAAGGAAGAGGCGGCCCTGGCCGGGCTGCTCGGCTGGGTGGGCAAGACCCTGGCGTTCGGCGCCCACCGGTCCGCCCTGGATTTCGGCTACTTCGCCAGCGTCCTGGACCTCGGGAACGGTGTCGGCCTCGCCCTGTCCACCGACGGTGTGGGAAGCAAGCTCCTGGTCGCCCAGATGCTGGACAAGTACGACACCATCGGCATCGACTGCGTGGCCATGAACGTCAATGACGTCCTCTGCGTCGGTGCCGAGCCCCTCTGCATGCTCGATTACATCGCCGTCCAGGAGGCGGACCCCGACCTGCTCGCGCAGATCGGGAAGGGGCTGTACGAGGGGGCCCGGCAGGCCAACATCTCCATCCCGGGCGGCGAGATCGCCCAGGTGCGCGAGATGATCGCGGGCCAGCGGGAGGGGCGCGGCTTCGACCTGGCCGGTACCTGCGTCGGCCTCGTGCCCATGAACCGCATCCTCGTCGGCCAGGACATCCGGGCGGGGGATGCGGTCATCGGCCTCCGGAGCAGCGGGATCCACAGCAACGGCCTGACCTTGGCGCGGGAGGTCTTCTTCAAGAGGGGCGGATACCAGCCGGACAGGCACATCGGAGAACTCGGCCGGACCCTCGGCGAGGAGTTGCTGGAGCCGACACGGATCTATGTCCGGGAGGTCCTCGATCTGCTCCGCTCGGGTCTCGACATCAAGGCCCTGATTCACATCACCAGCGATGGCTTCCTGAACCTCGCCCGGGTGCAGGCCCCCGTGGGCTACGTGCTGGATGCCCTCCCCGAGCCCCAACCGATCTTCACCCTTCTGCAAGAGGTCGGCCGGGTCAGCGACGAGGAGATGTTCCGCGTCTACAACATGGGAACCGGCTTCTGCCTGGTTGTGGCGGCCGCCCATGCCGACCGGACCCTGGAGTCCCTCGGGCGGCTGGGCATCGAGGCGTTCCGCTTGGGCCGCGCGGTGGACGATCCGGACCGCAAGGTCCATCTCGTTCCCCGGGGGTTGGTGGGAGAGGGAAGCCGCTTCCGACATTCCTGAGGCTGGGATGACGGAGGTGCGCTCCGCGGGCCGAACGGAGGGTTGCCCGTGACAACACCGGGTTGCCGAACCCGCCATCCAATCGCTTGCGCCGTCCCGAACGGCCCCCGGCACCCGGCCGTCCCGCCTCGAAAGATGGAGAGGTGATGGGCCCCCGCCCTCGCTCGTTCCAGGCACGCCTAGCAGCCCTCCTGGAAGCGACTCAGGCCGTGGCCTCGTCGCTGGACCTGGAGGAGGTCCTGCAGACCATCGTCCGCGAGGCGGCCGGCATCGCGGGCGCCCCCTTCGTGCGTCTCTTTCTCCTGGACGAGGCGGCCCGGGTGCTTCGCTACCGCGTGGGGGTCGGGCTCCCGCTGGAGGCGGAACGGGACATCGTGATCCCCTTGGGCGAGAGCTTCTCGGGACAGGTGGCGGCCAACGGGCAGCCCCTGGACGTGCCCGACTGCCGGGGAGACCCCCGCCTGCGCTCCCCCCAGCACGCCGCCACGTACGGCCTCGTCTCCTACCTCGGGCTGCCGGTCCAGCTCAAAGACCGCCTCTTCGGGGTGCTCGTCTTCAACACCTCTGCCCCCCGGGTCTACAAGGACGACGAGGTCGCCTTCCTCTCCACCTTCGCCCGACAGGCGGCCAGCGCCATCGAGAATGCCCGGCTCTATGCGGAGATCCGGCAGCACGCCGGCGGACTGGAAGAGCGGGTCCGGCAGCGGACCGTGGAACTGGAGGAGGCGCTACGGGTGAAGTCCGAGTTCCTCGCCAACATGTCGCATGAACTGCGGACGCCCCTCAACGCGATCATCGGCTTCTGCGAGCTGCTGCGAGACTCCACCTTTGGGCCGCTGACCGAGAAACAGGCCCGCTTTCTGGGCAACATCCACAAGGGCGGACAGCATCTCCTGGCTCTGTTCAACGACCTGTTGGACCTTTCCACGGCGGAGGCCGGCCGGCTGCGTCTCCATCTTGAGCCCCTGGAACTCCGAGACATTCTCGAGTCCATTCTGCGCGACCTCCGTTCGGAGGCCGATGGCCAGGGCCTCACGCTCGATTTGCACGTGGACGCAACTGTCGGGATGCTCAACGCCGATCCCGTCCGGCTCAAACAGATCCTCTACAATCTCCTCTCGAACGCCGTCAAGTTCACGCCGGAAGGGGGGCACATCACGGTGACGGCCTCGCAGGGGCCAGGGGTCAGGGGTCAGGGGCCAGCCCCCGACACCCGACCCCCGACCCCTGCCGACTGGCTGGAAATCAGCGTTCGGGACACGGGGATCGGGATCAAGGCCGAGGACCTTCCGAAGCTCTTCCGACCGCTCACGCAGCTCGAGCCCGTCCGCACGAAGCGCTATCGGGGGACCGGCCTCGGCCTGGCCCTGACGAAGCGCCTCGTCGAGTTGCACGGAGGCCGGATCTGGGCCGAATCCGAGGGCGAGGGCCGCGGCAGCACCTTCACCTTCGTCCTGCCGCCGGCCGGCCCCAAGAGGTGATCCGGTGGCCCCACGGGTCCTGGTGGTCGAGGACAACGCCGTCAATCTGGAACTCCTGATCGCCCTCCTGGAGCAAGAGGGCTGCGAAGTCCTCGTGGCGGAGACGGCCGATGCCGGCCTTCGCCTCGCCCGGACGGCGCAGCCGGCCCTCATCCTCATGGACGTGCAGTTGCCCGGCATGACGGGATACGAGGCCACCCGTCACCTGAAGGGGGATCCGGCCACGGCCGCCATTCCCATCGTCGCCCTCACGGCCCTGGCCATGCAGGGGGAAGAGGAGCGGGCCAAAGCGGCGGGGTGTGCGGGCTATCTGACGAAGCCGCTGGACACGCGGGTCTTCCGGGAAGCTCTGCGCCAGTTCCTGGAGCCTGGAGGGCCGGGATAGCGATCGCCGAGAGGCAACACGAAGGGCCTGCCACTCGCTCGTCGTCAGCGCAGCCCCGCCCGTTTCCCCATCCCCATTCCCCGCTTGGCCGAGCCCGTCCAAACTGCTGGCGGACCCGGTCGGGGTCCTCAAGGCGCCCTGTATCCTCGGAAATATACCCAGCCCAGCCACGGATTGGGCCCGCAGGGCGGCGCGGAACATCACCCTGTTCGGCCTCAGGGCGCTGGGCATCGACGGCTGCGAGGTCTGGTGCGTCCATGGCCAGGGATCCCAGGCTCCCCGATCGCTGTTATGTTGGTTACAGCCAGCGACAATCCCGTTCTCAATCGCGATGCCTAGGCCGTCGAGAGCCGGCAGTGAGGCCGCGCTGGCCCTGCCGATCTGCTCTCCCGGCCTTCGAGTGCGCCCTCGCAACTGGGGTTCTCTAACCTCCCTGTATCCGCACCGTGCAGCGCCAACGAGCTCTGCCCTCTTCACCCATATTGTAACGGGGTCCGCTCGATCCCCGATCTCTGCCCCATGGGGTCCTTGGCGTAGGGCTGGCAAGGTGCGCCACGATAATCGTACGATCTTCAATTACCGGGCATTCCTCGCCTGGCACCAGCCTTGCACCCCTAAATAAACACTCCCCTGTAGCGTCGCTTTTTCAACCGCTGCGTTAGGAGGGGAAACGCCATGTGGTGGAATTGGTTGATCTTGGCTGCCGCGTTCCTCCTGGGCGCAAATCTCGGGTTCCTACTCATGGGGTTGCTCGCTGCGGGCCATCGGGAATGAGCAAGAAACCCTCGATGCCATCCCAGCACAGCAATCCTCGATCAAGGCTGGCGGGCCAGGGATGCGGAGCTCGTGCCCTTCAGTGATCGGCTTGCTGCCTCAAGTGTCAATGGGTGTCCCTTTCCTCTCCCCGGCGGTCGGACAGCCCTCCCAATCCCTATCCGCCTTTGTTCCCATGGGCCGAGCTTTCTCCCCCTTGTCACCTGATGGCTGTTACAAGCCGCGCGCACGATCACAAAGCAACAAAGCCGTGCAGTGGCTCCAGGAACGACAAGGCCCGTGAGGCCAAAGACCTCACGGGCCATTTTCCCCGGTCTCCGGTACCTTCCCGGGCAGGGCTCGAATTCTTCCACACCCAATGCAAAACGGACAACCGACAACGGGCCACCTGCCCGCCTTCTGTGCGGGCCGGTTGTCGGTTGTCCGTTTGCTCTTTGAAAATCCGTGGTGGCTCCCCGGGCAGGGCTCGAACCTACAACCTAGCGGTTAACAGCCGCTTGGTCGGTTCCATGCACCCCTTACAAATTCGCATCTTGCAAGAGGGCCTCAACGTCGGTGGCGGTTCTGGTGGCGGTTGGACTAGGTTGGCCAGGCACGATGTAACCCGATGCAAAATGCTACGGTCTCAGTGGGGGAATAACCCAGCGAGCCCCTGTAGCGAGCTTTCTCATCACAGGTTTGGTCTTCCGTCCGAATACTACGGCATGCGCGGGTTCCCGCTCAAGCGGCTCCCGTGCCACCCCCTGCTGGCATTCGCGCGCCAATCCTGCCGTTATCATCGCAAGCGCAAAACCTCTACAGTCAGCAAGCACATCATCGGGGTTCCTCCCTGTCGCCGCCAATACATCGGCCAACACGACGGACATGGGACTGCCGTTAGGATGGTCGTTGAAGGCTGCCGAGGAGGGTCGCAGGGCACCTGAGTTCTCGTCCGGTACGAAGTGGCATGGTGGAATGCGTCGGAATAGTTCGGCTCGGTTGGGGATTGTAGCGTCGTCCAGGTAGCCAGTATCCTCCATTCGCTGCCCCACTGGCTCGTTCGCGCTTCTCAGTGGCGGTGCGAAAGCCGCAACATTACCTCTCGCAATCTGTCTAAATTGGTGTTGAGATCACCCTCCCAGACCGTATCGTCTTGACGGTTTCGGTAGGACACATATGGGGCGCCCAGCGGGGAGATTTCGATTTCTAAATCGATACCGCGTGTGTGCCATTCAAACTGGACGCCTCCGTGGACTGTCGGAACTACCGTCGGAGGTATGGTGTCACTTTCCATCACCAAACAAAGAGTCTCGCCAGCCGAGGCAACAGACTTGGGATCAACACTGCGGGCGCCGTATGAGTCCCAATTGACAGGCAGCGCCAACGATTCGCCTAGGGAATTGAGAGTTGGCTCAACCCACGCAGGCTCCCTCCCCTCCCATTCAATAAGCAGCCTCGTCCTACGTTCGGGAACCTCCACGGACCGTCGAAAGACTCTGCCCCGCGGTGGTCTATCCCAGTCCAATGCCAAGGGATAGACCCCACTCTTTCCCCACGCAGCATCGTTCAAGCCTTCTCGTGCCAGGTCAGTGTGCATTGCGCCTCCCCCAGACCTCGTGCATTCGCGATGAGGTAAGCGATGTGAATCCGCGCACGACCCACTCTCGCCCTATGTCCAGGAAGCCAAGCGCCCCTTCGATCCCCTCACCGATGGGCCTACCCCTGGCTGTGAGTATCAAGACGTAAATCGGTCTATCGTCCTCAGTCCGATATGCTGGATCGATGCCGACCAGCAATCGTCCCAATGGGCTGCCATCCGCACCAGGAATGATGTAACGATTTCTGAGTCCGATATCCTCTGGCCCTAAAAGAAAGGTGTCGCTATAGCGTGTCGTCCATACCGTCAGGATGTTGCCCACCTCGCCGTGTCTCTCCCAACCAGCACCTGAGATGATATGGTTAACGTAGGTTACCTCGCATTGGTTCGGAACCAACTCTCCGAGGCCTTCGCGGGCGAGGAATTGGCGAAACGTACCAAGCTCCTCTTCAAACCGTCGTTTCACGAATTCATAGCGAGGATACTCATCACCCCCGCCGACCTTCCGCCAGTTGTGGACGAACCGGTCTTGCTGGACCTGGATAAGCTCGGTGCCCTTCTCGTTCAGAAATCGGCATTGCGGAATAGGAAGCCCCACTTCAACCCGAACGTCCATTTTCGGCGGCCGGGGTATGCCGAACTGCTCAATCACCGCAGCTCGGGGCGGGTGTTCCTCGATTCTTGGAAATTCACGCCTGAATTCCGACCAGAGGAGCCCAAAGTGAGGAATGCGAAGCGCAGAAAGGGGTTCAAACTGGACCGAAAGTGCAACTTCAATGACGGGTGGATTGGCAAAGTCGGGCAGCCGGTGTTGCGTTTCGCTCATGTCCGCCCTTGTGAACTTGCGCTGTGTGCCCGCCTGGACGTGCCCTCGTCTTGAACCATACTACCGTCAGAGGAGCATGGGTGTCAAGGCGGAGCCACAGGCGGAGCCACCGAAGGGCTACGCCGCGCCTTCCCGCCGCAGGATATTTGAGATCCACTCGTCGGGCGTCACCAACTGCTCGGCCTTACCAGTGTGTCCGGCCTCCACCGCTGCCCGGAGGTCAGCCCGCGTGACATGTAAATACCGCTCACTCATCCGGGTGGAGGCATGGCGCAGCAGCCCCGACACCGCCACCAGGTTGGCCCCACCGCGCAGCCGTCGAATGGCGAAGGCGTGTCTCAGGTCATGCTGGCGAAGATCGGGAATTCCTGCCCGCTCTGTGGCCCGGTGGAGGGCATGCGTGGTGTAGTCCACGGTCAAGGGCCGACCGTCCGACCAGCAGAACACGTGGGGGCCGTTGCGCGGGAGGTCGGCCAGGATCGCCAGCGCCGCCTTGCTCAAGGTGAGATATTGCTTCTCCCCGGCCTTGGTCTCGGGTAGCTCGGCCATACCGTCGGCCACCAGGATCGCCCGCCACGTGAGGGCGCATGCCTCGCCCGCCCTGGCCCCGGTCTCAAGCAGGAACCGGAAGAATGGCCCGAGGGCCGGGGGATCGCCGGGAAGGGACTGGAACAGTCGAAACTCCTCCTCGGGTGAAAGTTCCCTGGCCCGCTTGTTGTTCTCCGTCAGCAGGTCCACACCGTTGAACGGGTGGCGGTCCAGCTTCCCCGAGTCCACCGCCTTGCAGAACACAGCCTTGAGGTCTTGCAGGTAGCGGTTGATGCTGGCAGGCTTCCGCGTGGCCGTTCGGGTGCCCGTCGCCAGCTTCATCTTGAGCCGTTCGAGGTCCTCGGCCTTGACCGTCTTGGCCTCCACGTTCCCCAGGATGCCCACCACCACGGCCAGCCTTCGCTCGATCACGTCCGCCGTCTTCGCTTGGGAGGCTCCCACGGCCTCCAGGTAGTTGGCCACCAGGTCTTTAAGCCGGGCGTCCCGCTGGCGCATGCTCCCGGGAAACTTCACCAATTGGCGCACCTCGGACTTGCGCCGCCGGTACAGGTCCAGGGCCAGGCTCTTGGTCCCGGCCTTCTCCCGGTGGCGTCCGCCGTCGCAATCGTACCACTCAACCCACCATTCGCCGCGCTTGCCTTGGGGGCCCACGGCCTCCCCGTGGGGCCGCGCCCGAAAGAAGATGCCTCGGTCCTTCCCGCCCTTCCGTGCCATGCTACCTCCCCGCCCGCTTCCGTGCGGGCCGTTTCTCTGCGCCCGGTGCGCCCTCCACCAGTTCGCCCACAGTGATGTTGAGGGCCTCGGCCAATCGCCGCAGGGTCGAAAGCCTCGGGTCCGTCTGCCCCAGCTCCAGCCGGGCAACCAGGACGTATCCCACTCCCGCCCGCTCCGCCAGGGCCCGCTGACTCAACCCTCGTTTTGTCCTCCAGGCGCGTACCTGGTCACCAATTCCTGTCAATCTCATTTCCTTGCCTGGGCCCCGCCGCTACCGAGACCTTCTGTTCAGCGAGCCTGGGCGCCTGAGCCTAAAAATACGAAGTGGGCATCGGTGCTCTATGGACATGTGGCGAGCCAAGCAGTAAAGCCGAAGACGGGGCCCAATCAAAGTTTATCTCCAAGCACCTCGCCAAGCGAAGGGTCGAGTGACTTGAGACGTTCTTGATCCTTCTGCCGCTGCATAACCCGACCGAGGCCAAAGGAAGCTCCAGCCAAGATGAATCCCGAGAGAAAGTCGAGCCACCTCGGCACGCCTCTTCCGATTGCCAAAGCCGCCAGGATCGTGAGACCCATTGTTGCGACCCACATTGGCAATCGCCATTCCGTCCAGTGCAGCCGCATACATGCCCTCCCTTTTGCCGCAAATCTCCACTCGTCCGATTCGCCTTTTCAAGCCCTCACTCAATGAGGGTTACTGGCAACTATGCCTGCTATCTCATAAGATAGTACGCTTTCGGCCCAGGTCAAGGGTTGCTCACCAGCCGCTCAGGTGACTGACTCTACCCGCCCCAAGAGCCTCCACACATGAACGGTCTGCCCGCCTTTCATGCGAGTGCTCCAGGATCGAGCGCAGTCCGTGCCAGCCCTATGATTCC